>NZ_JBAVEJ010000042.1:0-11142 GCF_049587675.1 Sulfuricaulis sp.
GACGTTCGATGCTGAATTGCGCCTGACGAGTATTAATCCCGCCGGCGAGATGTTGTTCGAGGTCAGCGCTAAAAAAATTGTCGGCCAAAAACTCACCGATTTATTGCCGCAATCACGGCGCATGAAAAAGACACTGCGCCAAACGCTGGAGAGTCGGCATCCATTTACGGTACGCGGCGTGCGACTGCGGCTGCCGATGGAGCGAACCATCACCGTGGATTGCATCGTCACGCCGCTTATCGATAGCAGTCAGGAAACCGCGTTGCTGGTCGAACTCACGCAGGTGGACCGCATGATGCGTCTGGCGCGCGATGAAAACATCCTCGAGCGCCAGACGGCGAATCGTGCGGTGATGCGCGGACTGGCTCACGAGATCAAGAACCCGCTCGGCGGGCTGCGCGGTGCCGCGCAGCTTCTGGAACGCGAATTGCCGGACAAATCACTCAAGGAATATACGCGCATCATCATCCACGAGGCCGATCGCCTGCGTAACCTCGTGGACCGCATGATGGGGCCGCATCAGCCGCTGAAAAAAAAACCGGTCAACCTGCACGAAATCATGGAACACGTACGCAAGCTGATGCTTGTGGAAGTGCCGGTCGGCCTCACGCTGGAACGGGAATACGACCCGAGCCTGCCGGATTTCGAGGGCGAACCAGAACAACTGACTCAAGCCGTGCTCAACATCGTTCGCAACTCGGCCGAAGCGATACAGTACCAGGGCGTCATCCGCCTGCGCACGCGCATCGAACGCAGTTTTACCATCGGCCTAAAGCGCCATCGTCTGGTGCTGCGCGCCGATATCGAGGACAACGGCCCCGGCATCCCCGAGGAAATCCGGGAATATGTTTTCTATCCCATGGTGACGGCCAAGCCCGGCGGGACGGGCCTCGGGCTGTCCATCGCCCAGGACATCATTGCCAAGCACGGCGGACTCATCGAATGTGACAGTCGACCGGGGTTGACCGTGTTCAGCATCTTCCTTCCGCTGGAGAATGGTCATGGCTAGGCAGGATATCGTCTGGGTTATCGACGACGACCGCTCCATTCGCTGGGTACTGGAGAAGGCGCTCAGCCAGGCGGACATGACGGTAAAAAGTTTCGACTCCGCCAACGAGATCGCGGAACTTCTCGACCGGCAGCGGCCGGACGTGGTCGTCTCGGATATTCGCATGCCTGGCGTTAGTGGACTCGAACTGCTCGAGACCATCCACGCCAAGGCGCCGGAAATTCCCGTGATCATCATCACGGCGCACACCGACTTGGAGAGCGCAGTCGCGTCCTATCGCGGCGGAGCCTTCGAATACCTGCCCAAACCATTCGATGTCGACGAGGCAGTGCGTCTGGTGCGCCGCGCTGTCGAGCACCGCCGCCGGCAGAAGGTGGAGGCTCCGAGCAACGATCGCACACCGGAAATCATCGGCTCTGCGGCTTCGATGCAGGAAGTTTTCCGCGCAATCGGGCGGCTATCGGGCTCGCATCTCAGCGTGCTGATCAACGGCGAATCCGGCACCGGCAAGGAGTTGGTGGCGCACGCCCTGCACAACCACAGTCCGCGCGCCGACAAATCCTTTATCGCCATCAATATCGCCGCGATCCCGAGCGAACTGCTCGAATCCGAGCTCTTCGGCCACGAAAAGGGCGCCTTCACCGGGGCCACGCTGCAACGCAAGGGACGGTTCGAGCAAGCCAATGGCGGCACGCTGTTCCTCGATGAAATCGGCGACATGCCGCCGGCGTTGCAAACGCGCCTGCTGCGCGTGTTGCAGGATGGCAAGTTCTACCGCGTCGGCGGACACGATCAGGTGGAAACCAATGTGCGTATCATCGCCGCGACCAACCAGGACCTGGAGGACCGGGTGAAGCTTGGCAAGTTCCGCGAAGACCTGTTCCACCGCCTGAACGTCATCCGCATTCACTTGCCCCCGCTGCGCGAACGGCGCGAGGACATTCCGACACTGGCTCGCTACTTCCTCAAGAAATCCGCAATGGAGCTGAGCGTGGAAGCGAAACAACTGATGCCGCAGGCGGAGGAATACATGAGCGGCCTGTCCTGGCCGGGCAACGTGCGGCAGCTGGAGAACACCTGCCGCTGGCTAACCGTGATGGCCCCGGGTCAGACGATCCGCGTCGAGGACCTGCCGCCGGAGTTGCTTGCCGACGACGCCGAGAATGTCCGCAGTGCCGATTGGGAAACGCGGCTCAAGAACATCGTCGAACAGCGGCTGGCGCGTGGCGATGGTGAGATTTTCAAGGACATCAACGACAGCTTCGAGCGCATTCTGATCGAAGCCGCGCTCAAACACACCGGCGGACGCAAGCTGGACGCGGCGAAAAAACTCGGCTGGGGACGCAACACCCTGACACGCAAGCTCAAGGACCTCGGCCTCTAAGACAGCCTGGTTCCCGGGCGCTAATCAGACGATAGCGCGCATGTCCGGCGGCGCCATCTGACCACGCAGACGAATCTCGTGGACAAGATTCGCCTGCCGCTCGAGACGTATTAAATGCTCCACGTTGGTTCGCGCGAGCGCCTCTTCCTTGAGCCGGCGATTCTCCGTCTCGAACCGTCCGATATCTTCGTTGCTGACCATCCTACTGGGACCCCGCGGAATGCGCGCGAGATCGTAACCGAGTGCGGTCAACACGTCGCCCGCCACCGACTCAAACAGGCGAATGTCCTCTTCCGAAGCTTCGTGCAGGAACTTGCGAGTGTTGCCAGCCATGATCGGACGCACGACGTTGCTCCACAGGTCGCTCGATTCCGCCGCGCGGCGGGCCTCGTCCGACATGTAGAACTCCAGCATGGATGGGCTGAAACGCATACCCAGAAACTTGCACAGCTGGCGCATGGAAAGCTCCGGCTGGCTCGTGAGCGATTCGTAACTGATGCTGAAGAACCGGTTCGGGCCGATACGCTCGCGCATCGCGATCGCCATTACCTGGGTCGTCGCCCATTCCCGGGCGAGATGGTAGAAATGCTTCTCGCCCGTGACTGCCTTGCGCGACGAGACCGCCACGTCGCGCCCGTCACGATGGAGATATATATAACGCGGGCTGCGGAAATGCGCATCGATCTGCGGCAGATAGGCGATATTCGCCAGGCTCTGGCAGCACCAGCTGCGGACCTCCCAGGTTGCGGCCATCGCGTCGTACACGGCTTCGTACACTCCCATGAGCGTGCGCCGACGGCTACGCCGCTCGATGTCGGCACGGTCAAACGTTACGCCTTCCCACGAAACCGGATTGAGCTCAACCAGCCGGCAGACATCCTCGACGAGTTGCGCAAAGTTTTCCCGCTTATTGAGATCTCCGTAGTTCGGCATGAGCGGCATCATGCGCTGAAGGATGTGCGGCGGATGCGGTGCAGCGACGCGCGGCAGTTCGTTCAGCATCAAACGCAGCAAATTGGCGCCTGAGCGTGGTGTTCCGATCATGAAAATCTTCACGCGATCACCCCTGAATCAATGGTTCCCTGAGCGGTAAGAACTAAGTAAAGACCGCTACGTTCAGGATGCCTTACCGCTCGAACAAACAAACCGGCCGCTTGTCGGGCTAAAACCAAGGCGGCCGCAAGTTGGAAGCGGCGAAAAAACCGGGCGGATAACGCAACAACATGGCGCGCAAACCGGAGAAGATCAACTTTCGCCAGTAGCCAGTCGGTCCTTGATCAACATCGCCATCAGGCAATGGCGCGCATGTCCGGTGGCGCCATCTGGCCACGCGCGCGGATTTCCTGGATCAAGATGGCCTGACGGTCACGACGTTTGAGATCTGCCGCGTCGGTGCGATCGAGCATCTGTTCCTTGAGCCGCAGGTTTTCCGTGTCAAACCGCTGAATGTCTTCCTCTCTGAAAATCGTCTCACCGCCGCGTGGAACATACATGCGCTCGTAATTCAGGGCGTCCAATAAGTCTCCCGCCACCGATTCAAAGATGCGGATATCGTTCTCGGAGGCATCGCGCAGGAACTTGCGGGTATTGTCCGTCATGATGGGCTTGACCACGTTACCCCAAAGCCCGCTCGATTCGGCCGCACGCTGGGCTTCGTCGGATTTGTAAAACTCAAGCATGGAAGGATTGAAGCGTATGCCCAGAAATTTGCAGAGACGCCGCATGGACGGTTCCGGCGCGCTCGTGAGCGACTCGTAACTGATGCTAAAGAACCGGTCCGGACCGATACGCTCGCGCATCGCGAGTGCCAGTTGCTGGGTTGCGGCCCACTCTCTGGCGATGTGATAGAAATGTTTCTCACCTACCACGGCCTTGCGAAACGATACCGCCACGTCACGTCCATCACGATAGAGGTAGATGTAGCGCGGGCTATGGAAATGCGCCTCGATCTGCGGAAGATACTGAATGTTGGACATGCTCTTGCAGCACCAGCTGCCGGCATTCCAGGCTTCCGCCATGGTGTCGTACACCGCCTCGTACACGGCCATGAGGGTGTGCCGGCGGCAACGCATCCGGACATCGCGGCGCTTGAGCGTCACGCCTTCCCACGACACCGGATTCAGTTCGACCAGGCGGCACACATCCTCGACGAGCTGGCTGAAGTTCTCGCTCTTGTCGAGGTCGCCGTAGTTCGGCGCCAGCGGCATCACGCGTTGCAGGATATGTGGCGGGTGCGGCGCGGCAATGCGGGGCAGCTCATTCAACATCAGGCGCAACAGATTCGAGCCTGAACGCTGGGTTCCGATCATAAAAATATTCATGGCAATAACTCCTGGAGCAAGGTTTCCTGTTTGATGCGCCGCACCCGCGGCGCCCGACAACTCAATACAACCACCAGCCCGCCGCGCCCGCGGCCGGGATGATCCACACCGCTTCCACGCGAAAACGAATCAGCGCATAAAGCGCGACGGCAAAAATTGCGATTGAATACCAAACCGGCATCGCGCTCCGCCCCACGACCACGGCGGCGGCGAAGATCATGCCGATCACCGCCGGGCGCACGCCACGCAGGGCCGCCTGAACGGCGCTCGAGCGTTGCAGGCGTGCATAGGCGCCGGAAGCCAGCACCATGAGCAGCGCTGGCGGCGCGAAGATGGCGATGGTCGCAACCACCGCGCCGGCAAGGCCGGCGACCTTAAGCCCGATGAACGCCGCGCTGACTAGAATCGGTCCCGGCGTGATCTGGCCCAACGCAATGCCGTCGATGAACTCCTGTGTCGTCACCCACTGCTGGTGATTGACCACGATTTCCTGAATCAGCGGGATGAAAACGTAACCGCCGCCGAAGAGCATGACGCTCATGCCGGCAAACACGGCAAAAAGCTTGGTGAGAATGGCGGGATCGAGATTCCACCATGGCACATTAACCATCGGCATCGTGCCCAACATAAACGCGTGGGCGTTGAATTTCGGCCTGGAAGCTCTCCGTTTATTTCTCGGTTTGGTCGGCGTGCCGCTTTCCGTACGGAATAACAGCCAGCCGATAACGCCGGCGCCGACAATGATCGCGAGCGTGCTATAGAAGCCACCGATCCCGAGCAGCACCGCGAAAGCGCCGATGGCAATGGCGGACTCGCGCACACCGGCGAGCGATTTGCGGCTCATGTTCCACGCGGCCGCGACGATCACGGCGGTCACGGCGGGAATGAATCCCATGAAGAGTTTATTCACTGCCGGGATCTGGCCCCAGCGAAAGTAGGCAGCGGACAGCACCACGACGAGCACAAAGGCGGGAAGAATCGCGGCCGACGCGGCGACCAGTGCGCCGATGCTGCCACGCAGCCGGTAACCCACGTAAGTGCAGACATTGACCGCGACCGGACCGGGCAGCATCGACGCCAGCGAAATGCCATCGAGCATTTCCTGGTGCGTGAGCAGCTTCTTGCGCTCCACCACCACGTTCTCGACCACCGCGATCATAGCCATGAAGCCGCCGAAACTGGTGCAGGCGATACGGAAGAAAATCCAGAAAAGCACAGACAGGGAAACGTCCAAGGGGGAAGAATCAGATTGGCGACGCTTGGCTTTCATGAACTTCCCTATTAAAACAGGTCCACGCGCGTTGCGTGCTTAATTTCATACAGCCGCGATATCGCTGGAGTCAGGTCACGCGGTGTTACTGAAGCTGCAAGGAGTAAGTTAAGCTCCAGTCTGCGTGGCTGCACAACCGCTGGCATAAACAAATCGGCCGTCTGTCGGTTTACACGGCATGTCAAAAAATGGTCACTGGAATTGGCGGATTACCGGGCTAGGCTCGTCTTCTTACTGGGACATGGGAAATCGCGTATCGCGTATTCAGACACGACGGTCTACGTGGTGCCTAAAAATATCCCAAGTCAAAAAATATAAGCAGTCATGCTGTAGGGGAAACGGGTGCAACAAGGAGAGTTGTCATGAATATCAAGTCTACTCTGATTATTGCTCTGGCATTGCTCGCCGTTTCGATCGCGCCACCGCTTGCCGCGGAATCTTCCGGCGTCAAAAACATACCGCCGCTACAGGCAATCGCCTCCGCCATCAAGACCACCTTCTCGCCGGCGTCTTCCGCGCCGGCCAAAAATAATCTGCCGGAACGCATCGTGGAAGAGCAGGAAGCCCTGGTTTTCACTGCTCCGCCACGCGAATCGCCAGAAGACGCCCTGCAAATTTACCAGCCGGTGGCGGCCTACCTGAGCCAAGCCATTGGCAAGAAGGTCGTGTTCAAATACCCTGGAACCTGGGGCGTGTACCGCACCCAAATGCTGCAGGGGAAATATGACATCATCTTCGACGGACCGCATTTCAACAGCTACCGCATGGAAAAGCTCAATCACAACATTCTGGTGAAGATTCCCGAACGTCACGAGTTCGTGGTCATTGTCAGAAAAGACAAGGCCTCATTCGACACTGTCCAGCAGATGGCGGGACGGACTTTCTGTGCTCATGCACCGCCGAATCTCGCCACGCTTGTGCTGCTGAGCAAGTTCGATAACCCATCGCGCCAACCGGTGATCGTCAGTACGAATGGCTGGGATAAAATCTACGAAGGTGTGGTCAGCGGCAAATGCGTGGGCGGCGTCTTGCCCATGCTCAATCTGAAGAAATACGATCAGGCCGGGCTAACTAAGATTATCTTCAAGACCCAGGCCATGCCGAACCAGGCGTTTTCCGCCGGTCCGCGCGTATCGCTGGAAGATCAGGCGAAAATCGCCCAGGCATTGGCGTCACCAGATGCCGCCGGTCCAACGGAAAAACTGCGCGCTGCCTTCAAGGTCGGTGATAAATTTGCGCTGGCCAGCAACCAGGAATACCAGGGACTGGCAGAATATCTTCGCAATGAATGGGGTTACTACTGAGCTGCAGGAAGCGCAGTGGTGAGGCCCTTTCAAGACATATCATCTGGTTGAACAAGGAGGTCCTGTGTTTGGATTTAACAGAAGAATGACGACTGCCACCAGCCTGATATCGCTGGGCGCGATGATATTTGCCCCGGGTACCAGCGCCGCCGAACAGAACGTTCGCGAGAAAGCCCCCACCGCCCGCAAAGCCTCTTTCGCTCCGCCAGAGACGGCGGCCAACCGACCGTCACTCGAAGGCATCGCCCGAGGCATGCCAGCCGGCAGCGACAACATACTTGTGTTCAGCGCGCCGCCGCGCGAAACCGAGGAAGAAGGCATCCGCATGTATCAACCGATCGCGGAATACCTCTCGCGCATCATTGGTAAAACTATCGTGTACAAACATCCCAGCGACTGGCTCACCTACCAGACGCAGATGCAACGCGGCAGTTACGATCTCGTTTTTGACGGCCCGCATTTCAACAGCTGGCGCATCTCCAAGCTGCAGCACAGTGCCCTGGTGAAAATTGCCGGTGAGCACGTATTCGCCGTAGTGGTGCGCAAGGATGACAACCGCATCACCGACATTAAACAACTTGCCGGACAGAAGGTGTGTGGCATGAACCCGCCCAACCTGGGCACACTCGCGGTGCTCGGCGAATTCGATAATCCGGCGCGCCAACCGCTCATCATGAACAACATCGGTTGGGCCAAGGCATACGAGGGCGTGGCATTCGAAAAGAAATGCACGGCCGCGATTGTGCCGATGGAAAACCTTAAGAAATTCTCCAACAGCGAAAACCTCGTGCGTATCGTGTACAAAACGAAGGTGTTGCCGAACCAGGCATTCTCAGCCGGTCCACGCATTTCCACGGCGGACCAGGCGAGGATTGCGGCGGCATTGATTTCTCAGGAAGGCTCTCCGGCCATGGCCCGGTTAATATCAGCCAATGGCACCGACAAGGGACTGGCCTACGCGAGCAAGGAGGATTACGCCGGGTTGGATGTCTATCTGAAGGATACTTGGGGTTACGGCCGCTAGGACAAGGTTTTCGATTACAGCCAGCCTGACCACCAAGGACGTGTCATGGCGGCAAGGCACTTCGTGTAAATCCATTAACATATGTACAAAGGACAGAGAAAACCCTTGTAACGTTCAGGATGCATTACCGCTCGCGCAAACAAACCGGCCGCTTGTCGGGCCGGAAAGAATGCCAATATTGGTCATCTGGATTTGATGCCTTCTCCGGCTACGCTTTTCTTTTAGAGAACACGGTAGTTCGCTCGGTCTGACATGACGTTCCTGCGGCATCCGTGATTCTTCCAAGACATCGACAAGAAGCAATCGGGAAGTGGACGCAGCAAGGAGAGTCATCGTGAAAATCAGATCCGCACTGGCCGTTTTTCTGGCACTTTTATTCGTATTCATCTCGCGCCTGTCGGTCGCGGAATCCTCTGAAGCACAAAATCTCGCGCCGATGCAGGCCTCTTCTGCCGCGGCCATGAAGAAGGTCTCGTATACACCCGCTTCGGCCACCTTCGAAAAAAGCAATCTCCCGGAACACATTGCCGGGGAACAGGGAGCGCTGGTGTTCTCCGCGCCCCCGCGTGAAACCGAGGCCGAGGCCCTGCGCATTTATCGTCCCATTGCCGAGTACCTGACACACATCATCGGCAAAAAAATCGTTTTTCATTACCCGAAAGACTGGCTCACCTACCAGAAGGAAATGCAGCAGGGCAACTATGATCTCGTGTTTGATGGACCGCACTTGAACAGCTGGCGCATTTCCAACCTGCAACACCATACCCTGGTGAAGCTTGCAGACGAATACGCGTTCGTGGTCGTGGTGCGTAAGGAAGACAGGATTACCAACCTCAAGCAACTCGCCGGCCTGAGGATATGCGGCATGACGCCACCGGACTTCGGCACGCTGGCAGTGCTCGGCCAGTTCGACAACCCCGCGCGTCAGCCGCTCATCATCAACACCCTGGGAGCGACAAAGGTCTATGAGAGCGTAGCGATCGAGAAACAATGCAATGCCGGCATTCTGCCTGCGGCCAGCTTGAAAAAATTCAACGAAAGCAAAAATCTCTTGCGCGCGATCTACATGACGCAGCCCATACCCAACCAGGCGTTCTCCGCCGGTCCGCGCATTTCGCGGGAAGATCAGGCGCGCATCGCCGCGGCGCTGGTTTCACCCGAGGCCTCTCAGGTGGTGAGCCGCCTGATGGCGGCGAACGGTTCCGATAAGGGTCTGGCCTTCGCCGGCAAGAACGATTACACCGGACTGGATGTCTACCTGAAGGACAGCTGGGGTTACAGCCGCTAGGACAAGGATTTTCGTTTCACAACCAGCCTCACCACCGACGCCGTGCCGCGGTGGTGCGGCCCTTCGTGTAAATCCGTCAACATCTGCTGCAGCAACAGGATTTCTCCCTTCGAAAAGTCCTCGCGCACCGTCTCCACGGTATAGAGCATTTCCCTGACCGGCGGGCCGCCGGTTTTGTATTCGAGCTGTTCCGGCGTGAACGACTCCATGATCAGCACGCCACCGGGCTTGAGCGCCCGCAGCATTTTGTCGTGCATGCGCGCGCGGTGCTCCGGCGGGAAGTGGATGAAAATCGCGACGACAACATCGAACTCGTGCTCGGGCCATTTCCAATTCGTGAGATCGGTTAATTCCGTGCCAATCGAAACGCCTCGGCTCTTGGCCAGTTCCCGCGCCTTGCGCAAGCCCACCTCGGAGCCGTCCACCGACAGCACGTCGAGCCCCTGCTGCGCCAGCCACACCCCGTTGCGCCCCTCGCCATCCCCCACCGCGAGCGCCTTGAGGCCGGGCAGAAAATAATGTTTCTGCGACACCAGAAAGGCGTTCGGTTCCGTGCCGTAGGCGTAGCCCGGCTCGGAGAAACGGGAATTCCAGAAGTCGTTGGTCATGCCGGATAATCAATCGCCCGGGCTTTTGCCTTGCATGCGCTGCGCCAGTTGTTTGACTTGCAAGGGCTTGTCCACGCCGCGGAACACGACCTCGATGCCACTACCGCCGGCGCTGGAGAACTCCACATCGCCCACGCCCACGAGACGCTGCCACAGCGACTGGTTCACGTTGATGTTGCGCAGGTCCTGGACGCGGATGGATTTCACCTTGCGCGCGATCAGACCCTCGCGGCTTTCGATGGTCTCGCCATTGATCGTATAGGCCCACGAATAACGCCGATAAATCACCACCACGACCAGATACACAAACACCGCCGTGATCACCACATAAACCACCCGCAGGTTTTCGGTAGAAAAATATTGATGGCCCTTCAGATAGGCCAGAACGAAAACAACCGGCATCAGGAACAGAATTCCGATCTGCCACCACTGGTTCAGCCACGCCGGACGTGCGATATAGTTCATGGTCTCCTTCTCCGGGGATTGTCCCTGAGCTTGTTCTTTATCACGGGAAGCGAGGTATTTGTAGTCTTTCATATCGCTATTATTGTTCCGCCTGCGGCGGATTGAAAAGCTAATTGCGGGTGGCTCCGCCCCTGCACCCTGGGTTCCTTTCTCTTGCTTGTCCAAGAGAAAGGAACCAAAGAGAAGGACACCCGGTCGCTTCGCCGCGCCAACATCGCGCGGTACCCTGCGCGCTTCGCTTCAGCCGGGCGCTCGCCTAACTCGCCGGGCGCAAAATACGCGCCTCGGGCTCGATCAGGAGTCTCGCGAATACCCCCGGCCTTGCTCGGTGCTCGGCTCGCTCCGACGAGGATAAAAAAAACTAACACCACGCTTGAGCAGCCGAGGGGCCCGTGTCTGCCGGATCCGAGGTCAGCTCGATGTGCTTGTATAGTGTTATTTTCACTTCGCCATTCTCACAAATCGATAT
>NZ_JBAVEJ010000043.1:0-3073 GCF_049587675.1 Sulfuricaulis sp.
CCTGGGAGGCGCGGGCCGCGCAGCTGGCCGCGATCATGCGCGCCGCGGTTTGAACGCCGGCGGTTTTAGACCCGCGCCCCCGGGACAGGTTATTCTTGCGCGCATCCATCCGCTAACCCGAACGAGGTCGTGGCCCGCTTCGACTGGAGCGTTGTTAGGGCGCGGCTGGAAAGAATTTATCTCGATGCGATCGCCAAGATTCATACGGCATGAAAAAAATTGAAATTGTCAGCCTGGTTCTCCTGGGCTTGCTGTTCTTCGTCTGGCCTGTGCCGCACACGGTTTCCGCGCGCGATCTGCTGTTGGCTTCGAATCTGCTGGTTTTCAGCTATCTCGCCTGGCGCAAGGGATGGCCGCGCGACGTCGCGCATGCGTTGTCCGTGCCTGGCGCGATTCTGCTGGCGCTGACGGCATGGATGTACATGGTGGCCGTTTTTGTTTTCCCCGAAAGTATCTGGACGCTCGACGAGATCGAAAGTCAGTGGTGGCGCGCCGTGGTGGCGCTGCTTATCGGAGCGTTCGTGGCGACGGCGGCGCGGGGAAATTCCAGATTCACACAGGGCGTATTCGCGGTTTTGCTCGCGGCGCTGGTGGCGCACGTGCTGTATGTGGATTTTCAGGCCGCGCGGGGACTGTTGGCGCCCGGGTCGCTCGAACGGATGGCCGGTCTGACCGAGGGACCGGATAAGAGCAACTATCTAACCAACGTACTGTTTGGTTTCTTGTTGGCGGAACTGTTTTTCCGAGTCGTGTACAAGAAGCGCGTGCTTCCGCTATCTCATGCCGTATTCGCCGCGGTGTTGGCGCTGGCGGCAGCATCGGTATTTGCCGAGCGCACGCGCAACGGGATTATCACGCTGGTGCTGATGCTGCTCCTGCTGGGCTGGTTTTACCTGCGTGAGCGTCGTGATCGCCTGAACAAGCTGGCCATTTCTGCCGGCGTCGTCGCGATGTTCGTGGTGACGCTGGGCGGACTGGGTCTGGTTGTGACCGCCCGGCAATCCTCAAGCTTGAATAATTTGATCGACACGGTTCCGATCGCCTGGGATACGGAACATTACAAAGCCTGGCAGCAAGCAGATCCCAGCAGCTTGCCAGAATTGCCAAGTGGCGAGACGGTGGATATCTCTGTTTATCTGCGCATCGCCTGGCTCAAGGAAGGATTGCTGCTGGTGCGCGATCATCCGTTCGGCATCGGATTCGACCGCAATGCCTTCGGCCATGGCCTGAAAGCGAAATACGGTCGGGGCGTGGGCCACAGCCACAGCGGGCTGCTCGACATGGCGATTGGCCTTGGCATTCCCGGGGCCTTGCTGTGGCTCGGTTTTTTTGCGAGTCTCGCGGCCATCGCCTGGCGACGCCACTGCGCGAGCGGAAATTATGCGGCGATCCTGCTGCTTCTGCTGCTTCTCGATTACGGCGTGCGCATGGTGCTGGACAGCGTCATCCGCGATCACATGCTCCAGCAGTTCATGTTTCTCGCGGGGCTCGCGGCGGTGCTGACCGTGGCCGGGGTTCCGGAAAAAAGGAAAGCGTCTGCATGAGCAAAACCGCCGCGCCGAGCATACTCGTGATCCGCCGCGACAATATCGGCGACCTGGTGTGCACCACGCCGCTGATCCACGCGCTGCGCGAACGTTTTCCGAAGGCGCGGCTGAGCGTGCTGGTCAACAGCTACAACCGCCCGGTGGTCGAGAACAATCCGGACATCGACGTTATTTACGCCTACATGAAGGCCAAGCATCGCGAGCCGGGCCAAAGCGTGCTCGGCGTGATCTGGGGGCGCGTGCAGCTCATGCGTGAGCTGCGCCGCCAGCGCTTCGATTACGCCATCATCGCCGGGGCGCATTTTCTCCCCCGTGGTTTGCGTCTGGCGCGCGCCATCAAGCCGAAGCACATCGTCGGTTTCACCGAACCAGGCAAGCGCGGGATCGAGCACATCGATACCGGCGTGACGTACACGCAGCCGCAGCCGCTGCACGAGGCCGAGGACGTCTTCCGCCTGCTGGCGCCGCTCGGTATCGACGGCGAGCCGCCGGCGTTGCGTTTGTTCCCGGCAGCTGCGGCGGTGGCCTCGGCGCAGTCGGCGTTGCGCGAGAAGCATCTCGCGCTGGACAAGCTTATCGGCGTGCACATCAGCGCGCGCAAACCGCTCAACCGCTGGCCGGCGGAAAATTTTGCTGACCTCATCCGTCGTCTGCATCAGGCGCACGGCGCCGACTTCATGCTGTTTTGGTCGCCGGGCTCGGCCGCCAATCCGCGTCATCCGGGCGACGACGAGAAGGCGCAGCAGATCATGGACGCCGTGAAGGATATTCCGGTGCTGGCCTATCCCACCGACAGTCTTGACCAGCTGATCGCCGGGCTGGCGCAGTGCCGTGCGGTGGTGTGCAGCGACGGCGGCGCGATGCACATCGCCGCGGCGCTCGGCAAACCGATCCTGTGTTTCTTCGGCAAGTCCGACAAGACCCGCTGGTATCCGTGGAAGGTGCCGCATGTGCTGCTGCAGCCGCCGAGTCTGAATGTCGCGGATATCGGTGTGGACGATGCATCCCGTGCCTTCGATCAACTGCTTGCCCGCTCGGTGCGGAAAAATTCCGGTGCCGAGGCGAAAATGGATTAGTGGACACGCCCGTTTCTTCACTGCGCGACATCGCCATCGTCCGGCTCTCGGCGCTGGGCGACGTCACGCTGTTGCTGCCCGTGGTCGAAACCCTGAAACGCGCCGCGCCGCAGGCGCGGATCACCTGGATCACGGGCACGTTCGCCTATCAGTTGCTCGAAGGGTATCCGGGAGTGGAATTCATGGTCTTCGACAAAAGCCGGGGCCTGCGCGCGTATCTTGATCTGCGCCGGCAACTCCACGGCCGGCGTTTCGACGCACTGCTCGCGATGCAGGCAAGCTGGCGTGCCAACTTCATCTACCCGCTGATCGAAGCGCCGATCAAGATCGGTTTCGACAGCACCCGCGCCCGCGACGGCCAGCGGCTGTTCACCAACCACCGCATCCGGTTCGCCCGCGAGCACCTGCTCGACAGCTTCTTCGCTTTCCTCGGTGCGCTCGGGATCGAAG
>NZ_JBAVEJ010000044.1:0-36719 GCF_049587675.1 Sulfuricaulis sp.
GGCTCAAACACGAGGCTCGCTGCTTCCGATTTTGGCTGAGATGCTCGGCGGCGGCTACGGGGATTTGAAAACACCTCCCGCGCTTAGGCCGGAGGTGGGTGGCTAACCTCCCGTGTTGCGAGTCGAGCACCGCAGCGAAGCCGGGAAGTCTTCGCGAGACTTCTGGTCGAGCCGAGGCGCGTTGCTCAGCGCCCGGCGAGTTAGGCTCGCGCCCGGCTTCGTGAGGAGCGGAGGGCACCGCGCGCAGTAGGCGCGGTGAGCGGCCCGGGCGTGCTTTCTTTCGGTTACCTTTCTTTGCACGAGCAAAGAAAGGTAACCCAGGGTGCAGGGGCGGAGCCACCCGTAATTAGCATTTTAATCGTGCGCGGAGCGCACGCTACAATTAAAAAATTATTTCGAATAGACCTTGGCATCCTGCGCCAAGGCCTCCATCAATTTACTCATGTCCTCCGGTACCGACGTCGCCCACTGCACCCGCTTTCCCGTCCCTGGATGAATCAATGAAAGCTTCAGTGCATGCAAGGCCTGGCGTCTGAAGTGCCGCAGTTCATTTTTGAGATGCTCGCTCGCGCCAGCGGGTATTTTCAAGCGTCCACCGTACACCGGATCGCCGACCACGGGATAATGCAAATGCGCCATATGCACGCGGATCTGGTGCGTGCGGCCGGATTCGAGCTTCACCTGCACCAGTGTGTGTGCGCGGTATTTCTTCATCACCCGGTAATGGCTCACGGCCGGTTTCCCCCGGTCGCTCACCGCCATGCGCGTACGTTGGGTTCGATGACGCCCGATCGGCGCGTCGATCGTCCCGCCCGCCACCATGACGCCGTTGACGATCGTGAGATATTCGCGCTCGACGCTGTGCTCCTGGAGCTGTTCGATCAGGTGCTGACGGGCGCGTTCGGTCTTCGCGACCACCATCAAGCCGGAGGTGTCCTTGTCGAGCCGGTGCACGATCCCGGCACGCGGGAGCGCGGCCAGTGCCGGGGCATGATTCAGCAGGGCATTCAGCAGGGTTCCCTCCGGATTGCCCGCGCCAGGATGCACCACCAATCCCGGTGGCTTGTTGATGACGAGGATGTCGCCGTCTTCATGAACAATCTCGAGCGGTATTGCCTGCGCTTTCCAGTTGCCCTGCGCCGGCGGCGGCGCCAGGATTTCCAAAGCATCGTCTTGCCTGACCTTGTCGCGTTTGCGCGGAATTCGGCCATTGAGCAGCACGCGGCCATCCTCGATCCACTGTTGCAGCTGGGAACGGGTGACGTCGGTGAATAACGCCGACAGTGCCTGGTCGAGCCGCTGGCCGGCCAGTTCGGGCGGGATCGACGCCGATAGTTTTTTTTCCTGGTTCATGTCTGCCGCCGGCCTTTCCGGCGCGGCGAAATCGGGTTAAGCTGGTGTGACTTTATACGTTGTGTCGGGGCAAATCGAATCATGTATCGCATCACCGGATTGATCGCCGTTCTTTTCATTGCGCTGTTTTTCGCCGGGTGCTCCGGCCTCGACGACCCGACCAAGAACTGGCCGCCGGAGAAATTGTACAAGGAAGCCAAGGATAAAGTGACGGACGGTGACTATGAAACCGGCATCAAGTATTTCGAGAGCCTGGAAGCGCGTTACCCCTATGGCCGCTACTCCGAACAGGCGCAACTGGAAATCGCCTATGCCAACTACAAATTCGACGAGCCGGCGCTCGCCATCGCCGCCGCCGACCGCTTCATCCGTCTGCACCCCACCCACCCGAACGTGGATTACGCCTATTACCTCAAGGGCCTGGTGAATTTCCACGGCGAGAAGAGCTTCGCCAACTGGCTTCTCGGCGCCAAAGACGATCTTTCCGACCGCGACCCCAAGGGCGCGCTCGAGTCCTACAGCGCGTTCCGCGAGTTGGTGGAGCGCTTTCCCAACAGCCGCTACGCCGAGGATGCCCGGCAACGCATGGCGTATCTGTTCGAAGCGCAAGCAAAATACGAAACGCAGGTGGCGCGTTTCTATTATGAACGCAGCAGCTATGTCGCTGCGATCAATCGCAGCAAATACGCGCTGGCAACTTATCCGCGCACGCCTTCCACCGAAGACGCCCTCGGGATCATGGCGTTGTCCTACAAGGCCATGGGCATGAACGATATGCAGAAGGATACGATGCGCGTGCTGGCCAAGAACTTTCCGAACAGCCGTTATCTCGCCGAGATCGAACCAGTCGCAGCAAACCGCTGAGCTACGACGCCACGGGTCTTGCTTCGATCGGGGATTAAATCGCTTCCGGCCCCTGCTCGCCGGTACGAATACGGACCACTTGTTCGACGGCCGTCACGAATATTTTTCCATCGCCGATCTTGCCGGTGCGCGCGGCATTCGTAATGGCCTCAATGCAGCGGTCCAACATGTCGTCCGCGACCACGATTTCGATCTTCACCTTGGGCAGGAAATCCACGACGTATTCCGCGCCGCGGTAGAGTTCCGTGTGCCCCTTTTGCCGGCCGAACCCCTTGACCTCGGTCACGGTCAGACCGCTGACGCCGGCTTCGGACAAGGCCTCGCGGACGTCGTCGAGCTTGAAGGGCTTGATGATGCAGTCGATTTTTTTCATTGCCGGAAACCTCGAGTCGTATGTCGGATGTCTGACATCTATTAAATACCACCTGCCGGGCCATTGCCACCGGGTTCATTTTTCGTTTCAGCGCCATAGCCAGAGGTGATGGGGTAGCGCCGGTCGCGGCCGAAAGCCCGCGGCGTAATTCGCACACCGGGGGCTGCCTGCCGACGCTTGTATTCATTGCGCTCCACCATACGCAACACCCGGCGCACGATGGCCTCGTCGAAACCCGCGGCGATAATATCATCCGTGGACTGGTCCAGTTCGACATAGCGCTCAAGGATCGGATCGAGCACCGAATACGGCGGCAGGCTGTCCGTATCTTGCTGGTCGGGCGCCAACTCGGCCGAGGGCGGGCGCTCGAACACGCGCCGGGGAATAACCGGTTTGATCTTGTTACGGTACTCGGCCAGGCGATACACCAGCGTCTTGGGCACGTCCTTGATGGCGGCGAAGCCGCCGGCCATGTCGCCGTAGAGCGTGGCATAGCCCACCGACATCTCGCTCTTGTTGCCGGTCGTCAGCACCATCTTGCGCGTCTTGTTCGATATCGCCATGAGCAAAGTGCCGCGGATGCGTGCCTGAATATTCTCTTCGGTGGTATCCGGCTCCATGCCCTTGAATTCCTCCTTGAGCGCGCCGAGAAACGATTCGAACATGGGGTCGATCGGAATGAAGCTGTATTTCACGCCCAGCGTTGTGGCCTGGAAGCGCGCGTCCTCCAGGCTCATCGCAGCGGTATATTGCGATGGCATCATGACGGCCTCGACCCGTGACGCACCGATGGCATCCACCGCGAGACACAGCGTGAGCGCCGAATCGATGCCGCCGGACAGGCCGATCACCGCACCGGCAAAACCGTTCTTGCCGATATAATCGCGCACCCCCAGCACCAGCGCGGTATACACACTTTCCTCCTCGGACAGTTCCGGCATGATCGGGCCGGTAATGGGCGTGACCTGCCCATCGGCGTCGACTTCAACGAGATACAACCCCTCCACGAAGGCCGGTGTGCGCTGGGTCATTTCGCCCCGACCGTCCACCACGAAGGAATCGCCGTCAAACACTAGTTCGTCCTGGCCGCCGACGAGATTCAGATAAACGATCGGTACGCCGTTGGCGCGCGCACGGCGGGCGACGACGTCAAACCGCTCTTTTCCCTTGTTCTTGTGGAATGGCGAGGCGTTCAGATTGATCATGAGTTTCGCGCCGGCGTTCTGTGCCTGCTCCACCGGGCCCTGCTCCCACACGTCCTCGCAGAGGGTGATGCCGGTGGGCACGCCCTGCAGGTCGATCACGCAGGGATTCGTACCTTCGACGAAATAGCGCTTCTCGTCGAAGACGCCATAGTTGGGAAGACGGTGCTTGAAATAGGTTGCCGCCACTTTGCCGTCGCGCAGCAGCGACGCGGCATTGAAAAGTTTTCCGTACTGTCGCTTGGGATAACCGACGATGACATCGATTCCCGATATTTCCCTCAGCATCTCACCCAGCGCGAGCTCCACGCGCACCGTGAGGTCGGGACGCAGCAGCAGGTCCTCCGGCGGGTAACCGGTCAACGCCAGCTCGGGAAATACAACGACGTGTGCCTTGAGTTCATCGCGCGCGCGTAGCGCGTTGGATATGATCTTCGCGGCATTGCCCGGGACGTCACCCACCAGCAGGTTCAGCTGGCCGAGGACAATGCGCAGGCGCGATCCCATGTCAGGTAAGCACTTCGCGCATGCGCGCGCCGATCTCCGCGGGTGAGCGCACGATGTGCACACCGGCCGCCTGAAGCGCGAGGAACTTCTCTTCGGCCGTGCCACGGCCACCGGCGATCACCGCGCCGGCATGCCCCATGCGCTTGCCTTTGGGCGCGGTCACACCGGCGATATACGCCACCACCGGCTTCTTGACATGATTCTTTATATACGCGGCGGCGTCCTCCTCCGCCTGCCCGCCGATCTCGCCCACCATCACCACGCCGCGGGTCGCGGGATCGGCCTCGAACATCCGCAGGCAGTCCACGAAATTGAGGCCCTGGATCGGATCGCCGCCGATGCCGACACAGGTGCTCTGGCCAAGCCCCTCCTGCGTGGTCTGGTACACGGCTTCATAAGTCAGCGTGCCCGAGCGCGACACGATACCGATCGCGCCCGGCTTGTGAATCGCGCCCGGCATGATACCGATCTTGCATTCGCCGGGCGTGATGAGACCGGGACAGTTGGGACCGATGAGCGCAATGCCCTGATACTGATGCAGCGCCGCCTTGACCTTGCGCATGTCGCGCACCGGAATTCCCTCGGTGATGCACGCGATCACTTTTATGCCCGCTGCGGCCGCCTCGAGGATGGAATCGGCGGCGAACGCCGCCGGCACGTAGATCATGGTTGCATCCGCGCCGGTTTCGTGTACCGCCGCGCGCACCGTATCGAACACCGGCAATCCCAGGTGCGTTTGCCCGCCCTTGCCCGGCGTTACGCCGCCGACCATCTTGGTGCCGTAAGCAATCGCCTGCTCGGAATGGAACGTGCCCTGCTTGCCGGTGAAGCCCTGGCAGATCACCTTCGTATTCTTATTAACCAGTATGCTCATCTTTTCATATCGAAATTAAGATTTCAGATTATTTCGAATTCATTTCGCAGACGCGACGACCAGCTTCGCGGCGTTCGTCAGGCTGTCCGCCGCGGTGATTTTCAAACCACTGCCCTTCAGCAGCGCACGTCCCTTGTCCACGTTCGTGCCTTCGAGGCGCACGACCACGGGAATCGTTATCCCGACCTCCTTCACTGCCTTGATGATGCCCTCGGCGATGAGATCGCAGCGCACGATGCCGCCGAAAATGTTGACCAGGATCGCCTTCACGTTCGTATCGGAAAGAATGAGCTTGAACGCCTCGGCCACCTTGTCCGCGGTGGTGCCGCCGCCGACGTCGAGGAAATTCGCCGGCGCCCCGCCGTGCAGCTTGATCAGGTCCATGGTCGCCATCGCGAGTCCAGCGCCGTTCACCATGCAGCCGATGTTGCCGTCGAGCGCGACGTAGCTGAGACCGATTTCGTGCGCCTTGTGTTCCTTGGGGTCGTCCTGCGAAGCGTCGTGCAATTCCTCCAGGGACTTCTGGCGGAACAGCGCGTTGTCGTCGACCTGGATCTTGGCGTCGAGCGCGATCAGTTCGCCGTCCGAAATCACGGCGAGCGGGTTGATCTCGACAAGGCTCAAGTCACGGGCGCAGAACAGATGATAGAGACTCAGCATGAGCCGCGAGATCGCGGCAATCTGCTTGTCCTTGAGGCCTAGGGCAAAACCGATCTCGCGGCACTGGTACGCCTGCAGGCCGGCCACGGGATCGGCGACCGCCCTCAGGATTTTCTCCGGATGCTTCGCGGCGATCGTCTCGATGTCCATGCCGCCGGCGCTCGACGCAATGAACACGATACGCTCGAGCGCGCGGTCCACGAGACACGCCAGGTAGAGTTCATTCAGCACCACGCTCGGCAGTTCAACGAGCAGCCGCTTCACGGGCTGTCCGGCGGGGCCGGTCTGATCCGTCACCAGCCGCGTGCCGAGCAGCCCCGCCGCGGCCCGTTCCAACGCCTCGCGACCGACGACCTTTTTCACCCCGCCGGCTTTGCCGCGTCCGCCGGCGTGGATCTGCGCCTTCACCACCCAGGTGTCGCCGCCCAGTTCATCGGCCGCTTCCAGGGCTTCGTCCACGGAAAATGCCGGCCGGCCCGACGGGACTGGAATGCCGTATTCCGCGAGCAGGGCCTTGGCCTGGTATTCGTGAAGATTCATGGATAGCGCCAGTTGGTTGTTCTTGAGTACGAATATGGCAAGCAATTTATCACATCACGCGCGCGCCGGCCTATTCGTAACGCAGGGCTTCAATGGGATTCAAGCGCGCGGCCTTGCGCGCGGGATAGATGCCGAAGACGATGCCGATGCCGGCCGAGAAAAGAAAAGCGAGCAGCACCGCGCCGACTGACACGGAGGTAGTCCACCCGGCCAACAGCGAGAGCGCCACGGTAATCAACCAGCCTAAAACGATGCCCGCGAGCCCGCCGGTGACGCTGACCACGACGGCCTCGATCAGGAACTGCCAGAGGATGTCGCGGCGGCGAGCGCCGACGGCCTTGCGCAGGCCCACCTCGCGCGTGCGTTCCGTGACCGACACCAGCATGATGTTCATGATGCCGATACCGCCCACAAACAGCGAGATCGCCGCGATCACGGCCAGCAGCATTGACATGGTGCGGCTGCTTTCCGAGAGCGCCGACTGGATGTCGGCGAGATTGCGTATCTGGTACGCGTCCTGCCGCTGCGAGGGCGGAACCTTGTGCCGCGTAAGCATGAGCTGCGTCACGGTGTCGGTCACCGGCTGCAGGTCAGCGGACGTTTCGGCCTCGATGTCGATGTAATCCACGTAGTCCTTGCCAAGTAGTCGATACATGGCGGTCAGCACCGGAATCACGACAACGTCATCCTGATCCTGAAATCCGGTCGCACCCTTCTCCGGAAGCACCCCGATCACCTGGAAGTTGACCCTGTTGAGCTTGATGAATTCCCCGACGGGATTCCGGTCGCCGAACAGCTCTCGCACCACCGTCAACCCGACCAGCGCGACGCGCGCGCGGCGCTGATTCTCCGCTTCGGTGAAAAAACGACCCGCCTGAGGCTCAGATGCACGCATCTCGGCGTACTCCGGCCCGGTTCCACGGACCAGCGTGTTCCAGTTCTTGTTCTCGAACGTCGCGCGCACTCGCCCGGTAACATTGGGCGCGGCTTCCTTGACACCCGGCACATGTTCCCGGATAGCCGCCACGTCATCGATCGTCAGTCGCGTCGTCGCCCCGGCCTCCTGCGCCACGCCCGCGACGCGTATCGCTCCCGGGCGCAGCAAGAGCATGTTCGATCCCAAGGAGGCGAGCGAAGTCTCGATCGCTTTCTGTGCCCCGCTTCCCAGCGCCAGCATCGCGACCACCGCAGCGACGCCGATCAGGATACCAAGCATCGACAGCGCCGTGCGCACCTTGTTGGCCGCCAGTGCGCGCAATCCCTGGCGCAGATGTTCGCCGATCTCCCTGAGTTGCCAGCGTTTTTCCGTGGACGGCGGCAAGACCATCGCCGGCGTCGTGGATGGTTCCACGCCGTTACGCTCATCCGACTGCACTATTCCGTCGCGGATGCGTATGCGTCGGCGCGCCTCGCGCGCCACTTCCTCTTCGTGCGTGACCATCACAATGGTAATGCCCCGGCGATTCAGATCTCTCAGCACAGCGAGGATTTCCTGTTGGCTGGCGGTGTCGAGATTGCCGGTCGGCTCGTCCGCAAGAATGATGCGCGGTTCGTTCACCAGCGCGCGGGCAATAGCCACGCGCTGCTGTTGTCCGCCCGAGAGCTCGTTCGGCTTGTGATGCACCCGCTCCTTGAGCCCCACCTGCCCGAGCAAGGTGTCGGCGCGCCCCAGATCGAGCCGGTGGCGCGAATACAGCAGCGGCATGGCCACGTTCTCGTCCGCGGCGACGCGCGGCAGAAGATTGAACTGCTGGAACACGAAACCGATGGCCTCGCGGCGCATCACTGCCAGCTCGTCTTCCTCGAGATTCGCCACCTCCCGGCCATCAAGCCGGTAGGAACCGGAGTCGGGGGTATCGAGCAGCCCGATCACATGCATGAGAGTGGACTTGCCGGAGCCGGACGGACCGGTGATGGCGACAAACTCACCGGGCTCGATTCTCAACGTTACACCGCGCAAGGCATAAACGGTCGTATCGCCCATGCGGTAGGTCTTGTGGATGTCTTTGAGTTCTATCATTCAGTCACGTAACAACATCGTCGTCATTCCTGCGAAAGCCGGACCCAGAGTTTGAATGGTATCGCACGCTTTGGGCGCGATCTCAAAAGCTATGTGTGGGTGACTCCGCCGGGACAGTTTGGTAAGAGCGTGGTTCTCCATTCCCGTATGGCGCACGCGAGCACCGCTTACCGCTTTCTGCCGAACGGCATGAACGGGCTCGATGTGCCTTCGCTGCCGCTGGCGCGGATGCGCACGACCAGCAGGCGATCCTTCTCCGAAACTCCCTCCAGCACCTCGACGTGTTTGCCGTCGCTCAATCCGGTCTTGATCTCCTTCTCCACTGGCTGGCCATTCGGCTGAGCCGGTGCCAGAAGCACATAAGAATGACTCCCGCGAACCTTAATAGCGTCCGCGGGCAGCAGCAAAACGCCCCGGCGCGAAGCCGTGACGAAACTGACGTTCGCCGTCATTCCGCTGCGCATGAAGGCCGGAGTTTTATCGGGCAGGACGTTGACCGAATAGGTGGTAACGTTGTTCACGGTCTTGGCGTCGTAGGCGATTTCGTTCGCTTTGCCGGTGAATGGCTGGTCCGGATAGGCATCCAGAACGATGCTGGCCGGCTGGCCGAGACGAATCTGGGCAAGATCGGTCTCGTCGACCTGAGCCACCACGATCAGATAATCCGACATCACGAATATGGCGTCCGCGCTGGTGAAGGTCTGACCCGCTTCGATGTTACGAGTAATAATGGTGCCGTTCACCGGCGCGAGAATCGGCGTGGGCCGATAAAGTTCTTCCCAGTGCTTCAGTTCATCTGGACCTCTGGCACGTGCCGCGTCAATGAGCGCGGCGCGCTCGGTGGAGCTCATCCAGGCGAGAATCTGACCCTTGGTGACTTTGTAACCCTCATCCACCAATGCCTGTTCTGCCCGCCCCGGGACCGGCGCCTTGATTTCGAGCCGGTTCTTGGGCGCCACGGTGCCGGTACTCAGGATCGTGACGTCGAGATCGCCGCGTTCAACGCTCACCTCACGATAATCCGGCTGCACGTTGCGGCCTGAAATCCAGTACGTGGCGGCGCCTCCCCCGGCCACCAGAACCAGCACAGCAGCCACCACCACCATGCGGTGCTCACGCATCGCATCCAGAATCTTCATGAAATCACCCCTTTCCCCTGCGCCTGCTCCCAGGCCGCCTCGGCCACAACCCGATCGCGCTGGCTTTGCAGGAAGTTTTTTTGCCTTTGAATGAGATCGCTCTCGAGACGGTCCCAATCTTCAAATGACATGAGACCATTGTTGTATTTGCTACGCGCAATTTCCGCGCGCGTGAATGCCGCCTCCAGGAAGGCCTGGTCTACTTTGAGCTTCTCCACCGACTCGGCATAACTCGCATAGGTTTGCTTGAGGTTCAACAACAGCTGATGTTCCGTGGAGTCCGTGTTCGAGGCCGCCGCATCGAGACTCGATACCGCGCTCTTGGTCGCGTAGTAATCTTTGCCACCGCTGTAGATCGGCACATTGAGATTAAGAATCACTATGCGTTGCGTGGCGTCGGGAAACCAGTCGTTTCCCGCACGACCATAACTGCCCGAAAGATTGAGGCTGGGGTATAAACCGGAGCGTGCCAGTGTAACGCCCGCGACGGCGGATTTCTGTTGCGCCGCCGCCTGCTGATAATTGGGAACCTGCCGAGTGAGTTCACGAAAGTCAGGAACCGTTCCGGGCTCTGTGAGCGGAATGTCCCCGCGCGCCTCAAGTTCATCCGTCTCGCGGCGGCCGAGTACTTGTGCCAGCTGCGCCTGCGCCGAAACAAGATCATGCTGTGACTGGAAATGATCATAGCGTGCCTGCGCCAGCGAGGCTTTCGTCTGAAGGAAGGAACCCTTGTTCTCATTTCCGCTCTCGAAACGCAGTTCGACGAGACGCAGGTTTTCTTCCTGACGATGCATAATCTTCTCTGTTAGGAGGACATTGTCCTGCGCGTACTTTAATCCGGTAAATGCGACTTTGAGATCCTGACTTAATTTTGCCTTTGCCGCCGCCAGACTCGCTTCGGAGACTTCGCGGTTAGCCGCGCCTTGTTCGATCTTGGCTCGGTCCTGAAAACCGGCAAAAAGATTTTGGCTGAGCAGGAGCGAGGCGTTGTAGGTCGCGCCCGATGTCGTGGACAGTCCGGCAATACCCGATGTCGCCTCTGAATCAAATCTGTCGGTGTAACTGGAACCTGCGGAAAGTTGCGGGAGATAGCCGCTATAGGCGCCCTTGGCGTTGAAACTCGCGGCTTCCAGATTGGCGCGGGCGCTGCGAATGTCGGGGTTATTTGCCGTCGCCTCCTGCACGCAGGTCTCCCAGATCAATACCGTAGGCGGCCCTGCCCATGCGGACGGCACTAGGCCCAGCAACAAAGTAAGGGAAATTATTCTCATCTGGGCGGGCGATGGCATTCAGCGGACATCCCTATATATAGACTCGCTTTTCTTTTGGTAATTCCATATGCCACGGCGGCAAAACTATTGTGGCGGATTGTCGTCGTCAGTCCAAACTAGGCACGTTTCACGTTGCATGGGGGCTGATTTCACGCTAGCATTTTCATACTGACCGATCGGTCAGTTAATTATCGCGGTAAACCAGAGAGATAGGCAAGAGACCCGTGATGACACCAGGTACAACGGCCTGCCATGCTCGTTCGGGCAGCGATACCGCCGCCCGGATCCTCGCGGCCGCCGAAGCACTTTTCGCGGAACACGGGTTTGAGGCGGTCTCGATAAACGCCATTGCTGAACACGTCGGCGTCAGCAAAGCCAATGTTTTTCATCATTTCAGTTCCAAAAATGCGCTCTACCAAGCGGTTCTGCGCAATGCCTGCGACGCAACCACGCAGCAGTTTAAGCACATGGTCGCCCAATCCGGCGCGGTGGCCGCCAATCTCGCGCAATTCACCGATAGTCATCTCGCCAGCATCCTGGAACACGATCAGTTCGCGCGTCTGATATTGCGCGAAATTCTGTCGGACAGGCCGAAGGAAGAATTCAAGATCGCGCAACAGGTTTTCGGCGAGAATTTCTCCGAACTGGTGGAGATCCTGCGCCGGGGGCAGGAGCACAACGAGTTGCGCGCAGATCTGGACCCTGCCCTGGTGGCAACGCTCCTCGTCGGCGCCAATGTATTCTTCTTTCAGGCGCGCAATGTCTTCCGACACTTTCCAGAAGTCAACTTTGCCGATGAGCCGGCGCATTACACCCGCATGATCGTGGATATCCTGCTTCGCGGGATACTGGCCTCCGGCTCAGGGAAAAAAACATAAGCGCATCGTTAAAACCGGCGTGTCTTCAACCGCTCAACAATAAGGAATAATTCGATGAGCCGCATATCCTTCTGGACCGTCCTGCTGGTGATCGCCGTCGTCGCCGTTGGATGTGGCAAGAAGGAAGAACAGAAACCGCCGGAAAATATCGCCAATGTTACGACGACACAAGTCCTCGCGCGCGACCTGCCGCTGACGGAAAGCGCTGTCGGCTCCGAAACCTGGCTGAGCCAGGCGGATACCTACGATCCGACCCACGATCTCGCGCGCCGGATTAATATCCGTCTGCCGTTTCCACTGGATATCGTGCGGCGTCTGAAGATTGGCCAGCCGGTCACTCTGACCAATTTCGAGGACAGGAAAAAGACGACAGGCGTCATACGCGAAATCCGCCCCGCGCTCAGCACCATGACCCAGACTGTTGAGGTGATCGTCGAGGTGAAGAACCCCGGCGGCTGGCGACCGGCCGGCAGCATACGCGGCGAGGTGACACTTGAGATTCATCGCCACATGCCGGTGGTACCGGAACAATCCATCGTGCTGCGGCCCGCGGGCGCCGTGGTTTATGTCATCTCGGATAATGTAGCGCACGCGCACCCGGTAAAAACCGGAATCCAGCGTGACGGCATGATCGAAATACTCGAAGGCATCCAACCAGGGTGGATTATTGCCGTCGATGGCGCCGCGCTGTTGAGCGACGGCGCCAAGGTCAGCGTGCGCGCCGTCACGCCGGCGATCACCACCACGCCCCCGGCGCCCGGCGCATGACGCTGCCTGAATTTTCGATCAAGCGCCATGTGTTCACCCTGATGGTGAGCCTGGTGCTTGTCCTGTTCGGCATCATCGGTTTCATGCGCCTCGGCCTCGATCGCTTCCCCAAAATAGATTTCCCCGCGGTGACGGTCACCACGACCATGAAGGGCGCCGATCCGGATATCGTCGACAAGAATATCACCGACATCATTGAAGAGGCCTGCAGCCAGGTACCCGGGGTCAAGTCGATCATGTCGAGTTCAGCGCTGGGCGCATCGGTGGTCGGCGTCGAGTTCGATCTCGACAAGAATCTCGATGTCGCCTACCAGGAGGTCAAGTCCAAGGTAGATGCGGTGGTCAAACGACTGCCGGACGACTCCGACCCGCCGGTGGTGCGCAAGGTCGAGGTGGGTGCCTCGGCCGTCATCTGGCTGGCGCTGCAGGGCGACCGCACCGTGCAGCAGCTCAACACGTACGCTGAGGAAATCATCAAGCCGCGGCTCGAGACCATCAGCGGTGTCGGCGACGTGCTCATCGGCGGACAGATCAAGCGCACCATCCGCATCTGGCTCGATAATGAACGCCTGCACGCATTCAATCTCTCCCCCCTCGAGGTGCGTAATGCCTTCGTGCGCGAGCATATCTCGCTGCCGGGCGGATTTCTCGGCGGGGAAAGCCGCGAGTTGCTGATCAAGTTCGACGCCGAGTTTGAAACCGTCAAGGCCATGAACAAGCTCGTGGTCGCCTACCGTCAGGGCTCGCCGATTTATCTCAAGGACGTGGCGCGGATCGAGGACGGCCTGGAAGACCCGCGCAAACTGGCGCGTTACAACGGCAGCCCGGCCGTGGGCCTGGGCGTGGTCAAAACTAGTGGCGCCAATACCGTCGCGGTGGTGGACGCGGTCAAGCAACGCGTCGAGAAGGAAATCATTCCGGCATTGCCGCCGGGCCTGTCAATACATTACTCCACGGACGATTCCGTCAGTATCCGTCAGTCCATCGAGGCGCTGCAGGAACATCTGCTGCTGGGAACGCTGTTCGCGGCGATCATGGTGTTTGTGTTTCTCAAGAGCGGGCGCTCAACACTCATTGTCGCTACCGCCATCCCGGTCTCGCTGCTGGCGACATTCGCGGTGATGTACTTCGCCGATTACACCCTGAACAAGATTACCATGCTTGGATTGTTGCTGCTGATCGGCGTGGTCGTCGACGACGCCATCGTTGTGCTCGAAAACATCTTCCGCCATCGCGAGGAGGATCACGAAGCGGTGGTGAAGGCGGCGATTCGCGGTTCCGATCAGGTAATCTTCGCCGTGCTGGCCTCGACGCTGACCCTGGTGTCGATCTTCCTTCCGGTCGCGTTCATCAGCGGCATCCTCGGGCGCTTCCTGAGTTCGTTTGCGCTGGTCGTCACCATCGGCGTACTGGTCTCGCTGTGGGTATCGCTCACACTCACGCCCATGCTTTGCTCGCGCTTTCTGACGCTCCCCGACCACAGCGGACGCCTGTACAAAGCACTGGAAGGGGCTTATGTCGGGCTGGAAAATGCCTATCGTGCAATTCTGCGATTCGCAATTACCCACCGCTGGAAGGTCATTGGTATTGCCACCCTCGTGGTGTTGTCCAGCACCTTTTTCTTCGCACAGGTCGGCAAGACATTCGTGCCCGAGGAAGACGAATCGCGTTTTGTCATCAGCGTACACACACCGCTCGGCTCCAATCTCGATTACACCTCCGGTAAAATTTCCCGGGTCGAGGACATCCTGGCCAAGCGCCCGGATATCTACAGTTACTTCGTGACTATCGGCCTTGGTGATATCGGCCAGGTGAACGCCGGCGAAATACTCGTGCGTCTGCAGGAAAAGACGCAGCGCAATCTCAGCCAACAGGAAATCATGGGGCAACTGCGGCGTGAAATCAATCAACTCCCAGGCATTGAGGCCTTTATCGCGCCCGTGAGTTTCATTGGTGGCCAGCGCAGCGAGCCGCTGCAGTTCGTCATCCGCGGTCCCGACCTGCAAAAAATCGACCGGCTCTCGGACGAAATGGTGACGCGGCTGGGAAGCATCAAGGGCATGGCCAAGGTGGACAAGGATCTGAAACTTGATCTGCCGCAGATTAACCTGACCATCGACCGCGAGCGCGCCGCGCAACTCGGCATCAGCGCCCAGGACGTGGCCCTGACCCTGAACGCCATGACCGGCGGCGTGGACATCGCTGAGTTCAAGGACCAAAGCCAGCGCTACAAAATCCGCCTGCAAACGGAATCCAGCCAGCGTGTCAGCGCCAGCGACCTCAAGCGCCTGTACGTGAAAAACAAGCTCGGCGATCTGGTGCGCCTGGACACGCTGGTCAAATTCGAGGAAGGCCTCGGCCCGGCCGTCATCACACGGCGTGACCGCCAGTACGCCGGCTTCATCTACGGCAGCCTCGAAACCCTGCCGCTCGGCGCCGCCACGGACGCGGTCAGGAAAATCGGCGGCGAGATTCTGCCCGCGGGCTACTCCATCGCATTCACCGGCCAGGCGGAGGAATTCGCCAAAACCGGCGGTTACGTACTTTTCGCTTTCGGGATGGCGCTGATTATGATTTACATGGTGTTGGCCAGCCAGTTCAATTCATTGCTCCAGCCGCTCGTGGTCATGGTGGCGCAGCCGCTTGCCATCATCGGTGGCGTCGCGGCGTTGTGGATTGCGTCGTTCTGGACCGAAGCCACGCTGAATATATTCTCCATGATCGGCATGATTCTGCTGATGGGTTTGGTCGCCAAGAACTCGATTCTGCTGGTCGATCTCACCAATCAGTACCGCGCGCAGGGCAAGAGTGTCGATGACGCCCTCAGCGAGGCCTGTCCTCACCGGATGCGGCCGGTGCTGATCACATCGCTCACGGTCATCGCCGCGATGACTCCGGCGGTGATCGGACTCGGGCCCGGTGTGGAGAGCAACCGTCCGCTGGCGCTGGTGGTGGTGGGTGGCATGATCTCTTCCACCTTGCTCACCCTGATCGTGGTGCCGGCGGTGTACTCACTGGTGGAGAATTGGCGCACGCATCGCGTGGGCGCCAAGAGGGCGAGCGCATGAATCGCTGGATTTCTATCGGCATATTTTTCGTGTTCAGCGTCCCGGCCTCCGGCGACGACCTGCTCGACCTCTATCGCCAAGCGAAAACCAGCGACCCAGCCTGGCTGGCGGCACAGGCGGGATACCAGGCCGGCATCGAAAAAGCGCCCCAGGGACGTGCGCTGCTGTTGCCGACGCTGGGGCTCTCCGCTTCCAAATCGGAAAGCGACCAGCAAGTCACCCTGCCGATGGCCAGCAACACCTATCATTACGGTACCGATGCCTACGCCATCCAGCTCACGCAACCGCTGTACAACAAGCAGAACGCTGCCGTCTATGCCCAAGGACTCGCCGGCGCCAATCAATCGGAACTCGAACTGGAGACGGCGCGACAGGATTTGATCCTGCGTACCAGTCATGCCTATTTCGACGTGCTCGCCGCCCAGGATGCGCTCGACTTCGTCATCCTGGAGAAAGAATCGATAAACAAACAGCTGACGCTGGCCAGGCGTAATTTCGCCGTGGGCAACGCCACGCTCGTGGACGTGCATGAGGCGCAGGCACGCTACGACATCGCCGCGGCACAGCAGATCACGGCCACCAATTTCTTCGAGGTCAGAAAGGAGGCCTTGCGGGTGCTGACCGGTAACGACCCCGGCACTCTGACACGGCTTGAGACAAAGCTCGATCTGCAAGGGCCTGAACCGGCGACCATGAATCAATGGGTGGAAACCGCCGTCAACGGAAACCAGCGCATCAAGTCGCAACAGGAAGCGGTCGTCATCGCGCGGCAGGAAGTCGAGAAAAGCCGCGGCGGGCACCTTCCCACGCTTGACCTGACCGCCTCGCGGGCCTACTCCGATGCGGGCGGCAGCGTACTAGGCTTCGCTATCGAATCCACCACGAACCAGATCGGGCTGCAGTTCCAGATGCCGCTGTATCAGGGCGGTGGCATTTCGTCCAAGGTGCGCGAATCCGTGGCGCAACTGGAAATAGCCAGTCAACGCCTGGATCAGACGCGGCGGCAGGTGGCACAGCAGGTGCGCGAATCTTATCTCGACGTCATCAACGGCGTGGCGCGCGTCCAGGCACTGGAACAAGCCCGGAATTCGAACGAGCGCGCACTCGAATCCACCGTTATCGGCTATGAGCGCGGCGTGCGCACGGGGGTGGATGTGCTCAATGCACAGCGCGAGCTGTTCCGCACGCGGCTGAGTCTGTCCCAGGCTCGCTACGATTATCTGATCAGCCGCCTGCGCCTGAAGGCCGCGGCCGGCACGCTCCAGGAACAAGACCTGGAAGGCATTAATCGGTTGTTAGCCCACAAATTATAGGGTCGATCGTTTACGCCGTGCATGCCTCGGCCTGGCGCGTTTAGAATTAAGGCATGCATGTCAGCATCGTCGACAGTCTGAAAAATATTCCCGCTTCGTATTGGAATGCGCTTGTCGGTGAATCCAATCCGTTTCTGCGCCACGAATTCCTGTCGGCCCTGGAATCCACCGGCTGTGTCAGCGCCAAAACCGGCTGGCAACCTCGACATCTCGTCGTGCGACGCGATGAGTCGTCGACGGGCGAGCTTGTCGGCGCCCTGCCGCTGTACCTGAAAAATCATTCTTACGGGGAATATGTGTTCGACTGGGCCTGGGCCAACGCCTATGAGCAGGCCGGCCTGCGTTACTATCCCAAACTGGTTGCCGGCATACCGTTCACTCCCGTCACGGGACCGCGATTGTTGAGTATTGCCGGCACTAAATCCACGGCAATAAAAAAACAGCTCGTCGACAGCGCCCTGGAACTCATGCGGGAACACCAGATATCCTCCCTGCATTGGCTGTTCTTAACGTCCGAAGATGCAGATTTGCTCGAGACGGAAGGTCATTTGCTGCGTACCGGATGTCAATTTCACTGGAGTAACCCGGGCTACCGCGATTTCGACGATTTCCTGTCGACCTTCACAGCGCACAAGCGCAAGAAGATCAGGCGTGAACGTCGGCATGTCCAGGAAGCGAATATTACGATGGAAATTCACACCGGCAGTTCGATCGAACCATCGCACTGGAATGTTTTCCATGAGTTCTATCATTCCACCATCCGTGCCCATGGCGCGATGCCCTATCTCTCGCTTGATTTTTTCCACAAGCTGGGCGCTACGATGCGTGACCGCATCGTGCTGGTGTTCGCGCGGCGCGGCGCGGACTACGTGGCGGGCGCGTTGAATCTGCGCGGAACCGACACGCTCTACGGCCGCTACTGGGGAAGCCGTGGGGATTTTCACAGTCTGCATTTCGAAACCTGCTATTACACCGCAATCGAATACTGCATCGCGCAGGGGCTCAGCCGTTTCGAGGCCGGCGCCCAGGGCGAGCACAAGCTGGCACGCGGTTTCACGCCCGTGGTCACCCGCTCGGCACACCGTCTCGCACATCCGCAATTCAGCCGCGCCATTGCGGACTATCTGGCGCGCGAGCGTCTCGATGTGCATGCCTACGTGAATGAACTCAATGAACATGCGCCTTTCAAAAAAGCACTGACCGCGGAGAAATAGCACGCCATGTTTATACTTAAATCCACTACAGCCGATCTGCGCTTTCCGCCGGTGGAATTGGCCTCCCCCGAGGGCCTGCTGGCCGTGGGCGGCGATCTGCGCGCCGAGCGCCTGCTCGAAGCCTATCGTCACGGGATCTTTCCCTGGTACAACCCGGGCCAGCCGATCCTGTGGTGGTCGCCGGACCCGCGTGCCGTGCTGTTTCCAGCGAATCTGAAGATTGCGCGCAGCCTGCGCAAGACACTGAGCCGGAAAAAATTCGACGTGACTCTCGATACCGCGTTCCGTGAGGTCATGCGGCACTGCGCGCTGCCTCGGCCCGGGAATCCCACCGGCGGCACATGGATCACACCGGAGATGATCGAGGCCTATGCTGTACTGCACGACCGGGGTCTCGCCCATTCCGTCGAATCCTGGCGCGAGGACAAGCTCGTCGGCGGTCTGTACGGTGTCGCCATGGGTAACGCCTTTTTCGGTGAGTCCATGTTCAGCCGCGAGACGGACGCCTCCAAGGTGGCGTTCGTGCACCTGGTGAGACAGCTCGAGCGCTGGGGCTATGCGTTCATCGATTGCCAGCTATCCTCGGCGCATCTTTTCAGTCTGGGCGCGGAGGAAATCCGCCGCTACGATTTCATGGCGCGACTGGAACAGGCGCTCAAACAATCTGAACGTTCGGGCCGCTGGCGCTTTGATGCTGATTTGAGGGTGTAATAGAATTCACAAGAATGAATTCCGGGTTTATCCTGTAAATTCCATTTCACTCCTGTCCATTCGAGAATGGCATGACGAGTCACCTGAAACCACCGGAAATATTTCTTTCGATGCCGCATCCGTGCAGCTACCTGCCGGGTCGCACCGCAACATCGCTTTTCCTCGATCCGCGCCAACCGCTCGACAGCCGCCAGTACGCAAGTTTCATGCGGCTCGGCTTCCGGCGCAGCGGCGACCTTGTCTACCGGCCGCATTGCCGCGCATGCAATGCCTGCATTCCGGTGCGCATCCCCATCGAGCGTTTTCGTCCCGATCGCGGGCAACGCCGCATCTGGAAACGCAACCAGGAATTGTCGGTCATCGCGCGCCCCCCGCTCTACAGCCAGGAACATTTTGAACTGTATAAGCGCTATCAGGCCGCGCGCCATCCGGGTGGCGGCATGGACGACCCTGACCCCAAAAAGTACATCAATTTTCTCGCCTCACAGCATATTCATACTGTCTTCTACGAAATCCGGCTCCAGAAAAAGCTCCTGGGGGTGGCGATCACCGATATCCTTCCGGACGGGCTTTCGGCGGTATATACCTTCTTCGATCCGGATGAAAAGCGCCGCGCACTCGGCGTGTACGCGGTGTTGTGGCAGGTGGCGCAAGCCGCGGAACGTCAGTTGCCGTGGCTATATCTGGGCTACTGGATCAAGGAATGCTCGAAGATGGCCTACAAGGGCAATTACCGCCCGCTGGAGATTTTCCACAATGGTCACTGGATACAGCATGACAGCCACATCGGATCAGGACCGTAACCTCTCACCTGCCCTGGCACGCCCATTGCATCTCTGAAGGAACGAAGTAGCCGGTTTATCCGGCAGGGGTGCAACACCATGCTCAGCTTTCTGTACCGGCTCGTCGAAAACTATCAACGCGAACACGGGCTGCATCCGAACCTGCTCTACGTGAACCAGCGGCATTACTTGAAACTGCTGGAGTGCCTCCCGGAGATGAAAAACCAGGACGAAGTTTCCCGTTTTCTGATGATGCAGGTCGTCATCAGCCCGGAGGCGGCGCATCCTTACGTCGCCTGGCTTCCGACCGACGCCGGCGGTCACCTCGTTTACGAGCGGGAACGCATTCGCTAAACCATGCCCTCCGACCGCCAGGCCGGGGCGGGACGGCATCATATTGCTTTACGCCCGCGCGCGACTACGGCATCATACGCCGCCAATCAACTGAAGCAGGGCGGCGCGTGGCGAAAGAAGAGCATATCGAGATGGAAGGGACCATTACCGAAACCCTTCCCAATACCTTGTTTCGGGTCAAGCTCGACAACGGACATGTCGTGACAGCCCATATCTCCGGCAAGATGCGCAAGAACTATATCCGCATCCTGACCGGTGACCGCGTCACGGTACAACTCACTCCTTACGATCTTACCAAGGGCCGGATAACCTTCCGCGCCCGCTAACTGTCGTCCTCTTTTTAAGGCTCAATCAAATAAAATGCCGCGCTGACGATAAGCGTCAGCGCGGCATATTTATCCACAGAAACCGGATCAGGCCGGGGTCTTATCAACGGCGGGGACGAAGTCAAACGCCAAGGCTGAGTCGCGAGCCGTGACTTTGACGTGTCCGCCGGAAGCCAGGCTGCCGAACAGCAGCTCGTTAGCCAGCGGTTTCTTGACCTGTTCCTGGATCAGGCGCGCCATCGGCCGAGCACCCATGGTCGGGTCGTAACCGCGCTGGGCCAGCCAGGCGCGCGCGGCATTGTCCAGCTCGATGGTAACGTGTTTGTCCGCCAGCTGGGCTTCTAGCTCCAGGATGAACTTATCCACTACATGCGCGATGGTCGTCTCGTCCAGCGGCTTGAATTGGATCGTTGCATCCAGGCGATTGCGGAACTCGGGGCTGAACAGGCGTTTGATCTCCTGCATCTCGTCGCCGGCATGATCCTGCTTGGTGAAACCAATGCTTGACCGGCCCAGGCGCTCGGCGCCCGCATTGGTCGTCATCACAAGAATGACATTGCGGAAATCGGCCTTGCGCCCGTTGTTGTCCGTGAGCGTCCCGTGGTCCATCACCTGCAGCAGCAGGTTGAACACGTCCGGGTGCGCCTTCTCGATCTCGTCGAGCAGCAGCACGGAATGCGGATGCTTGACGATTTCCTCGGTGAGCAGGCCGCCCTGATCGAATCCGACGTAGCCGGGCGGCGCGCCGATCAGGCGCGAAACGGTGTGCCGCTCCATGTATTCCGACATGTCGAAGCGGATGAGCTCTAGCCCGAGAATGCGCGCCAGTTGGCGCGTGACCTCGGTCTTGCCGACGCCCGTGGGTCCGGCGAAAAGATAGGAGCCGACCGGCTTCTCCGGATGCCCGAGGCCGGAACGCGACATCTTGATCGCGGTCGCCAGTGCCCCGATCGCCTCATCCTGGCCGAACACCACCATCTTGAGGTCACGCTCGAGCGTTTTCAGCGCTTCGCGATCCGAAGTGGAAACGGTCTTGGGCGGGATACGCGCGATCTTGGCGACGATATCCTCGATGTCATGCACGCCGATCGTCTTCTTGCGGCGGCTTGGTGGCAGCAGATGCTGACTCGCGCCGGCCTCGTCAATCACGTCGATGGCCTTGTCCGGCAAGTGCCTGTCGTTTATATAGCGATGTGCCAGCTCCACCGCGCTGCGCAGCGCCTGCAACGTATAACGAACGCCGTGGTGATTCTCGAAGCGGTTCTTCAGGCCGCGCAGGATTTCCACCGCCTCTTCCACCGAAGGTTCGGAGACATCGATCTTCTGGAAACGGCGTGACAGCGCGCGGTCCTTTTCGAAGATGTTGCGGTATTCCTGATACGTGGTCGACCCGATGCACTTGAGATCGCCGGAAGCGAGCACCGGCTTCAACAAGTTCGAGGCGTCCATGGCGCCGCCCGAGGCGGCTCCCGCGCCGATAATCGTATGGATCTCGTCAATGAACAGGACCGCATTCTCCTGCTTCTTGAGTTGTTGCAGCACCGCCTTCAGGCGCTTTTCGAAATCGCCGCGGTACTTGGTGCCGGCGAGCAGCGAGCCCATGTCGAGGGCATAGATGGTGCTGTGTGCCAGCACCTCGGGTACTTCGCCGTCGACGATCTTCTTCGCCAGTCCCTCGGCAATCGCGGTCTTGCCCACGCCGGCCTCGCCCACGAACAACGGGTTGTTCTTGCGCCGGCGGCATAGCACCTGGATGGTACGCTCCACCTCGCGGTCGCGCCCGATCAACGGGTCGATCTTGCCAAGACGCGCCTGTTCGTTGAGGTTGACGCAGAACATATCGAGCGGGCTCTTTTCGGTGGCGGTACTCTCTTCGCTCTCTTCCTGCACCGGCAATTCATTCTGAGCTTCGCCCGGCACTTTCGAGATGCCGTGGGAGACGTAATTCACTACATCGAAACGGCTGATGTTCTGCTTGTGCAGGAAATAAACCGCATGCGATTCCTTTTCGCCGAAAATCGCGATCAGCACATTGGCGCCGGTGACTTCCTTTTTGCCCACGCCCTGGACGTGCAGCACCGCGCGCTGGATGACGCGCTGGAAGCCAATGGTAGGCTGGGTGTCGATCTTGCTCCCCGGGGCGAGCTTGGGCACATTCTCTTCCAGGAAGGAATTGAGACTGCGGCGCAGTTCTTCGATGTTGCCGCCGCAGGCGCGCAACACGCGTGCGGCCGACGGATTATCAAGCAGCGCGGCCAACAGGTGCTCCACGGTAATGAACTCGTGGCGCTTTTCGCGCGCGTTCTGGAACGCACTGTTCAGCGAGAACTCTAGCTCCTGCGATAACATGCCACCGCCTCCGGGCCATAAAGCCCATTAACTCAAGTCTTCCCTATTGAAACGGACATCCCCTATTTCTAATTTATAGACCTTATTCAGGCTCCAAGGTGCACTGCAACGGGTGCTGGTGCTCCTGAGCGAAATTCAGCACCTGCCGCACCTTGGTTTCCGCAATTTCCCGGGTATAAATCCCGCAAACCCCGATCCCTTTCTGGTGCACATGCAACATGATGCGGGTTGCATCCTCGCGGTTCTTGGAGAAAAACCGCTCCAGAATGATCACTACGAACTCCATAGGAGTATAGTCGTCGTTCAGCAGGATGACTTTGTAAAGCTGCGGCTTCTGGAGCTTGGGCTTTGCTTCCTGAACGATGGGACCATCGAGGTAGTGCTGGGGCTTATCGCTCATAATCTATAGATTACACCAATATTCCCGGGCGGCCGGAATCCGGGCCCGCGGCAACAGATACATTGTGCGACCCATGTCCGAAAATTCAACCCCTGCGATTGTGGCATGAATATTGGGCCTCGCCCGCTGTTTTTCCTGCTGGCGGCCAGCTGGTAAACACCGGCGGGGACCTTGCTTGACATGCCCATAAAAAGAGAAGGATGATGATCTGGGCTACGCCTTCGCTCCGGTGTGGGTGGAGGTGCGGTTATCAGAAATCTGAAAGATAGCGGCGTTCCGCCGCGGCAGGAGGGGGATGTATGTCAGTAGGCACCGTGAAGTGGTTTAACGCAAGCAAAGGGTACGGCTTTATCACACCCAGCGACGGCGGTGATGATGTCTTCGCGCATTATTCCGCCATTGATATGGAAGGGTACAAGACCTTGAAAGAGGGCCAGCAGGTCGAGTTTGAAGTCCAGGAAGGTCCCAAGGGCCCCCAGGCTTCCCACATACGCTCTCTTCCCAAGTAGTCGGCGTTATATCCGCAGAAGTCTTTTTACAAACCCGGCATCGCCGGGTCTTCTTTTTTTGACGCAGGCATTTCTACAGGTGGCGAATGATTGCCTCGCCGAATCCGGAACAGCTGACCTGGGTCGCACCCGGCATCAACCGGGCAAAATCGTAGGTCACGGTACGGGCGGCGATCGCGCCTTCCACGCCCCGCAGAATACCGTCGGCCGCCTCGACCCAACCCATGTGACGCAGCATCATCTCGGCAGACAGAATCAGCGAACCGGGATTGACCATGTCCTTGCCGGCATACTTCGGCGCGGTACCGTGCGTGGCCTCGAACATGGCCACGGTATCGGAGAGATTCGCCCCCGGGGCAATGCCGATGCCGCCGACCTGCGCTGCCAACGCATCGGAGATGTAGTCGCCATTCAGATTGAGCGTGGCGATCACGCTGTATTCTTCTGGTCGCAACAGGATCTGCTGCAGGAAGGCGTCCGCGATCACATCTTTGATCACGATCTCGCCTCCTGTCTTCGGGTTATTCATGCGCATCCACGGGCCCTGGTCGATGAGCTGCGCGCCGAACTCGCGCCCGGCAAGATCATAGCCCCAGCTCTTGAATCCGCCCTCGGTGAATTTCATGATGTTGCCCTTGTGCACCAGCGTCACCGAGTGACGGTCGTTCGCGATGGCATACTGAATCGCGCGGCGCACCAGACGCTCCGTACCTTCGCGTGACACCGGCTTCACACCGATTGCGGAAGTATCCGGGAATCGGATTTTTTTTACGCCCATTTCGCGCCGCAGGAAGTCGATGACCTTTCGTGCCTCGGGCGACCCGGATGCCCATTCGATACCGGCGTAGATATCCTCGGAGTTCTCGCGGAAGATCACCATGTCGACCTTCTCCGGCTGCTTCACCGGACTCGGCACGCCACTGAAATAATGCACCGGCCGCAGGCAGACGTAGAGATCGAGTTCCTGGCGCAGCGTCACGTTGAGCGAACGGATACCGCCACCGACCGGCGTCGTGAGTGGGCCTTTGATCGAAACGACGTAGTCCTTGACCGCGCGCAGGGTTTCCTCCGGAAGCCAGGCATCGTTCCCGTAAGTGGCCACCGCCTTTTCGCCCGCAAACACCTCCATCCACGAAATGGAACGCTTGCCGCCATAGGCTCTGGCGACAGCGGCATCCACCACCTTGCGCATCACCGGGGTGATGTCCCGCCCGGTGCCGTCGCCCTCGATGAAAGGGATAACGGGATTATTCGGGACATTGAGTGAGTGATCGGCGTTGACTGTTATCTTTTCGCCCGCGGGTACTTTAATGTGGGTGAAAGCCATGTTCCGCTCCGATAAAATTGCCGCGCATTCTATCATCAGAACGCGCTCGATGCGGCAGGCGTCGCGCCACGGTAAACTGCCTTATGCCCCGGCTGATTCTCTTCAACAAACCCTATGGCGTGCTGACGCAATTCACCAACGCCGATGGACGCGAAACCCTGGCCTCCTATATAAAGATCCCCGGCGTCTATCCTGCCGGGCGGCTCGACCGGGACAGCGAGGGACTGCTGCTACTCACCGACGATGGCAAGCTGCAACAACGCCTGTCCGATCCGCGTTTCAAGCTGCCCAAGAAGTATTGGGCCCAGGTGGAAGGCGAACCGGATGAAAAATCCCTGGAACGATTGCGCCGCGGCGTGATCCTGGATGGCCAACGAACTCAGCCGGCCGAGGCACGGCACATCCCCGAGCCTGCACTCTGGCCGCGTCATCCGCCGATCCGGTTCCGCCAGTCCATTCCGACGTCGTGGCTTGAAATCGTGATCACCGAGGGCCGCAACCGTCAGGTGCGGCGCATGACCGCGGCCGTGGGTTTTCCCACGTTGCGTCTCGTGCGCTACGCGGTCGGCCGCCATACACTGGAAGGCCTCGCGCCCGGCGAATGGCGTGAAGCCGATCCCCAAGTCTGATATGGTTTATTCATGGTCTGGAAGCCGAATGTCGTGGTCGCCGCCATCGTCGAGCGTGACGGGAAATTCCTGCTGGTCGAAGAAATGGCCGAGGGCCGGCTCGTGCTCAACCAGCCCGCCGGCCATCTCGACGAAGGCGAAAGCCTGGTGGAAGCCGTGGTGCGCGAAACCCTAGAAGAAACTGCCTGGCACTTTCTGCCGGAGGCGCTGCTCGGCATCTACCACTGGCCGCACCCGGCCAAAGCGACGACTTACCTGCGTTTTACCTTCATCGGGCGTGTCGCGCGTCACGAACCCGGACGGCCGCTCGACCATGGCATAACACGCGCGCTGTGGCTGACGCCTGAGGAAATTCGCGCCGAGCGCGCGCGTCACCGCAGTCCTCAGGTCGAACGCTGCCTCAACGATTATCTCGAGGGACAACGTTACCCGATAGATCTGCTCAAGGATCTTGGGCATATTGCAACTTCCTCCTCGCTTCGCACCGGTTAGACTGAAATGAACATCATGGTCGGTATTTCGGGTGGCGTGGACTCCGCCGTGGCGGCATTGCTGCTGAAACGCGCGGGGCACGAAGTTACCGGCCTGTTCATGAAAAACTGGGAAGAGGATGACGTCGCCGGGCATTGCGGTGCGGAAGAGGACCTCGCGATGGCGCGCGCGGTCTGCGATCGTATCGGCATTCCTCTCAGGACCGTCAATTTCTCCTCCGAATACTGGGAGCGGGTATTCAGCTATTTTCTTTCCGAGTATCAGGCGGGACGCACGCCCAATCCCGACGTGTTGTGCAACAAGGAAATAAAATTCAAGGCCTTCCTCGATCACGCCATGACGCTCGGCGCGGACCGGATCGCGACCGGCCATTATGCGCGCACCGACTTCCACGCGGGCCGTCATCGTCTGCTGAAGGCGCGCGATACCAACAAGGATCAGAGCTATTTCCTTTACCTGCTGGGTCAGGAGGCGCTGGCGCGTTCGCTGTTTCCCGTCGGTGACCTGACCAAGACGGAAGTCCGGCGACTTGCGCGGGAAACGGGGCTGCCCAATCACGATCGTCACGACTCCACCGGCATCTGTTTCATCGGTGAACGCGATTTCAAATCATTCCTGACCCGCTATATCCCGGTACGGCCGGGAGAAATGCGGACCCTTGCCGGCGAAGTGAAAGGGCAACACGACGGTACGATGTACTACACCATCGGCCAGCGTCACGGACTCGGCATCGGCGGCGAAGGCGAGGCGTGGTACGTCGTCGACAAGAACGTAACCGACAACATCCTTTATGTCGCACAGGGCGAGCACCACCCGGCGTTGTATTGCGAGGCACTAATCGCCGGCCAATTGCACGGCATCGGTGTCGAACCAGCGGCATGGCCACGCGAGATGCACGCCAAGATCCGCTACCGTCAACCGGACCAGCGCTGCGCGCTGACCTGGCATGACAGTCGGCTGTGCGTCGTGTTTGAAGCCCCGCAGCGCGCCGCAACACCCGGCCAGTCAGTGGTGTTCTACGACGGCGATGAATGTCTGGGTGGCGGCATCATTGAGGAAGCCGTGCCCGTGTTACGGGATGCCGGCAGCCGATCCGCGCATGCCTGAACCGGCTTTTTCCAGCCCGATCTGGTAAAATGGTGTTCCACGGGGGAACACCATCACAAGCAGGCACGCATGAACAAACCGACCACGCCCGATGCACTGCTGTTGAATCCACTCACCGCCTTGTCGCCGCTCGACGGCCGCTACCAATCCAAAACCGCTCCGCTCCGCCCGCTCTTCAGCGAATTCGGTCTGATCCGCCGGCGCGTGCTGGTCGAAATACACTGGCTGCTCGCGCTCGGCGCTCACAAAAAGATCAAGGAAGTGGCGTCCTTTACACCGGCTACGAAAAAACTCCTCGAGGGCATCATCGCGAATTTTTCGGAAAGCGATGCCCGCCGCGTCAAGGAGATCGAGGCGACCACCAATCACGACGTCAAGGCGATCGAATATTTCCTGAAGGAAAAAACGCAAGGCAACAAGGAAATCGCGCGTTGCACCGAATTCATTCACTTCGCCTGCACCTCCGAGGACATCAACAATCTTTCCTACGCGCTGATGCTCAGGGACGGCCGCGACGGCGTACTGCTGCCGCGCATGGACAAGCTGATCGTGGCGATCACGGATCTCGCCACCCGCCACGCCGATCAGCCGATGCTGGCGCGCACCCACGGCCAGCCAGCCTCGCCCACCACGCTCGGCAAGGAAATGGCCAACGTCGCCTATCGCCTGAAACGCACCCGCGACCAGGCGGCAGCCGTGCCGATCTTGGGGAAAATCAACGGCGCGGTGGGCAATTACAACGCCCATCTCGCGGCCTATCCGGAAGTCGACTGGCCGGCGATGGCCAAGTCATTTGTCGAGGGTCTGGGCCTCGCGTGGAATCCCTACACCACCCAGATCGAACCGCACGATTACATCGCCGAGCTGCTCGATGCGATGGCGCGGTTCAACACCATCCTGATCGATTTCAACCGGGATGTGTGGGGCTACATCTCATTGGGTTACTTCAGGCAGAAAGTGGTCAAGGGCGAGGTCGGCTCGTCGACCATGCCGCACAAGGTCAACCCGATCGATTTCGAGAACGCCGAAGGCAACCTGGGACTGGCGAACGCCCTGTTCCGCCATCTTGCGGAAAAACTTCCTGTCTCGCGCTTCCAGCGCGACCTCACCGACTCCACCGTGCTGCGCAATCTGGGGGTGGCACTCGGGTACATGCTGCTCGCCGGCGACTCCTGCCTCAAGGGTATCGGCAAACTCGAGGTGAATGCCGGGCGGCTCGAGCAGGACCTCGACCAGAACTGGGAGGTCCTGGCCGAGGCGGTGCAAACTGTCATGCGCCGTTACGGTGTGGAACAGGCTTACGAAAAACTCAAGGATCTCACCCGCGGCAAGGGTGGCATCACCCGCGATTCGCTCCAGGCCTTCATCCGCTCCCTGAGCATCCCCGATGCTGCAAAAAAGCGTCTACTGGCAATGACCCCCGCCAGCTACACGGGTAACGCGGCAACGCAGGCGAGAAACCTGGCCAAAACCAAAAGCTGATCCCGCCTTTCCCTCCACTCATCGCACCGCCGTCCCGTGCCATTCCCACCACGTGGTCTATATATATCTTGATGGCGAGGAACATTCACCCTGGCATGGATACCGCTAAAAACACACCCGCCGAAAAAAAACCGGAACCGCCGCGTCGGGTAATCAGGGGACGCGACGAAGTCGCCGATTTCCTGGCCGGGCTGGCGGAAAGCGCGACACGCGAGATCGTCATTTTCGCCCCGCAGGTCGATGGTGCTTTATTCAATACCCCCCGCTTTGCCCGCGCGCTAGCCAGTTTCGCCGCGCGCCACCGCAACAACCTCGCGCGCATCGTGGTGGAAGACACGGAACAGGTTTTGCGCGACAACGACCGTCTCGTCGGCTTGTGCCGGCGGCTGAGCGATTTCATCCACATGCATCAGGTCGCCGAAGAGCATCTCGGTATTCGCGAAATGTTCCTGGTCATCGATCACCGCGGCTTCCTGCATCAGCAGGACGTTGCCAAACCCGACTGCGTCGCGGACTCTCACAATACTCATGATTCCGTTCTGCTCGCGCGGCGCTTCAACGAATTATGGGACCGTAGCGAACCGATCCCTTCCCTGCATACGACAGGACTGTGATTTCTGCGCCATCGATGTCTGCCTGCTTTCCTCGCGTTCTGTTCCTGATTCCGATCCTTTACGTCCTGGCGGCGTGCGGACATGTTCCCGTTGAGAATCCATCCGAGACGACCGGAAACCGCGCGGCGAATCTCGCGCTGGCGATGGTCGGCAAACCCTACCGCTACGGCGGCAACACCCCGGCCGGGTTCGATTGCAGCGGTCTCGTTCAGTACAGCTATGGGCATAGCGGCGTGAATCTACCGCACGGAACCGACGAGTTGCACCGCGTAACGCGTCCGGTTTCGCGCAGCAAACTGCAACGCGGCGACCTCTTGTTTTTCACGCAGGAAGGCCGAAGATCCTCGCATGTGGCGCTGTACATCGGCAACAGTCGCTTCGTGCACGCCCCCTCCAGCGGCAAAAAAGTTTACGTGGCTGGATTTGACGACTCATACTGGCAGCGTCATTTCACGGAAGCGCGCCGCCCCGACACGGATTGACATGGATCGAGGCAGGCTGATCGTCGCCGCCCTGCTGTTAGCGCTGACTGCCCTGCTGACGCTAACCGGCGTCAGCGCGGAGGAGGCGCGGATTATTCAACTGAAGCACCGTCCGGCCGACGAAATCTTGCCCCTGATTCGCCCTCTGCTCGGACCGGAAGACGCGCTGAGCGGCATGGATTACCGTCTGATCGTTCGCACCTCGGACAGAAATCTGAAGGAAATAGAGCGCCTGCTTGCTCAACTGGACGTGGTGCAACGGCAACTGCGCATTACGGTGGAACAACAGGTAGCGGATGATCGCGACACCACTTCTCATTCTGTCGAGGGAGAAGTCCAAATTGGCGACAAGTCTCGCATCAAATTTCCGGAAAAATCTCCCGATGATCGCGGACTTGTCGTACAAAAAGACAATCTCCGGCTCCGCGCCGACCGGCGCACGACGGCCGGCCGGAATGAATTCACCCAGACGGTCATGGTGCTGGATGGTCAACGCGCCTCTATCCGTATCGGTCAATCCATGCCGCATGTAAAAGAGATTCTGGCGCTCGGTCGTGGCCAGGTCCTGATTGCCCAGGGTATCGAGCTTCAGGACGTCACGACCGGATTCGACCTGTTGCCACGCGTGCGCGGGGACCGTGTGCTGATAGAGATCACGCCGCGCCTGTCGACGCTGCGCGACCCCGCCACCGGCATCGCCGATTTTGACGCGGACCATCCATGGTCAGCGCCCTGTGGGCGCGCCACGCGCGTCCAAAATCATTCCGGACGAATTTGTCAGGACTTCCAGGAACTCACCGCCACTGTCGAGGTAAAACTCGGCGAATGGAACGACCTGGGCGTGATCCTCGGCCATCGCAACGAAATCAATCGTGCCATCTTGGAGAGCGCCACGACAGAATCGGGCGAGCGTCGTACCATCCGCCTCAAGATCGAGGAGTCTCTCTCAGGCACCCGCCTCCCGTGACGTGAGGGCGGGTGCGAGTCCGGAGATAAACGCGCGAACCTGCGGCTCCGTTCGGGCGCCACTGAAACGACCAGCTTCCTGGCCTTGGATGAACAGGATGACGGTGGGGAAGCCGCGCAACTGGTAGCGCCCGGCGAGGTGCATGTTGTCGTCCACTTCCACCTTGGCGAGCAGCACCTCCCCCCGGTAACCCTGAGTTACCTGCTCCAGCACCGGGGTCAGGAACCTGCAGGGCGGACACCAGTCGGCCCAGAAGTCCACCAATACCGGTTGCCTATGGGAGGCCTCGAGTACTTTTTCGGAGAAATCCGTTTCGTTTACGTCAAAGATGAAGGAGTAAGGCATTTTTATTGTTGGGATGAAGCAGAGTAAGTGCGGAGCGGCAAACACCGTGTTATTTGATAACGGCGGCATTTTACCCGAGGCTTTGTCCCAGACAAAATTCGATCATTCCCCTGCCACAAGCACAAGTGTGCATAGTTTGAGTATGCGCATTATGTTTTCCTTGATGCATACAAAGCCTGTTGTTTTCATATAAGGAAAGCTATAGTCGCGCGCCATGAATGCACGTGACGATGCCCTCCTGACCGATCTCCTGAGACAACCTACCGCGCCCTTCCGCGAGGAGCACGTGATAGCGATGGCGATACGCCTCCTTGATCAGGCGCATGTTCCTTATTTCCACGATCCTGTCGGTAACATCGTTATCGGCTGCGGATCGCCCGCCGACTATCGCCAACGATTGCAAGAAAAGAGCAGCGAGCCGCTGCGCGTTTTTATTGCGCACATGGATCATCCCGGGTTTCACGGCACCCGCTGGTTGTCACCAACGCGTCTCCGGATCAAATGGCACGGTGGATCGCCGGTGCGGCATCTCGCCGGAAGCCGCGTATGGTTGGCAACCCGCGACGGAGAATGGGCGCAAGGCCGGCTCGGCCATGTGCGCCTTCTCAAATCACGACACGCGATCGATACCGCCGAAGTGCGCGTCCCCGGCCCCGCAAAAACTCCGCGGCCGAAAGCGGGCGCACTATATGGAGGGTTCATGTTCCACTCGCCGGTATGGCGCACGGGAAAAAAACTTTACACCAAGGCCGCCGACGATCTCGTGGGCGTATTCGCCATCCTGCGCACCGCGATCGATCTATATGCCGGTCAACGCCGGAAATCGCCCCCCTTTATCGGCCTGCTCACGCGGGCGGAAGAAGTCGGCTTCATCGGCGCGGTTGGCCATCTTGAGCAGGGATGGCTTTCCGTGGCGCGCCGTCCGGTGATGTGCATCAGCCTCGAGACATCCCGTACATTACCGAACGCGCTCGTCGGCGAAGGGCCTGTGGTGCGGTTGGGCGACCGGCGCACCGTATTTCATCCGGGCTATCTCAAGGTACTGTCCGACGTGGCGCAGAAGGCGCTGCCGAAACGGCACCAGCGCCGCATCATGGATGGCGGCGCCTGCGAGGCGACAGCAGCCACCGTTTTTGGACTCCCCGCGATCGGCATTTCTGTACCGCTGGGCAACTATCATAACGAAGGATTCGAAGGCGGACCGGGTTGTCGTGCCGTTCGCGGCCCTGCGCCGGAGTTTGTGCACCTCGACGATATCGGGGGAATGCTGAAGCTGTGCCGGGCCCTGATGCAATCGGGACTGCCGTGGAAACAGCCTTGGAAAATTCAGCGCCGGTTGATGCGCCAGCGATTGCAAAAATACCGGGTGCTTCTGTGAGATTTCGCTGAATACCTGGGTTAAGCGCCTGACGGCTTGGTCCCGGTAGCAAAAATCGTTTCCACATTCAGCCACAAACCCTGTTCGCCCATGAGCGGGTGCACGTCCGCCAGGTGTTCGGCGCGAAACGACTCCTGCTGGTCCGAGGGGATCCTCTCAACCCATTCACGCATGCTGCTGTTCCAGATGACTTCCCACCACTCGGCTTCGTCTTTCAGGTGATAGCCAAGCTGCTCGGTGTGCACCTCAATGTCCTTGAGGCCGGCGCCACTCAGCAAATCACGACAGTGTTCAGGATCGGCGAGACGCATGGCGGCGAAGGGTGCGTTTTTGTCCGGCGCAACCACGCCGAAATTCTCGATCCGCCGGATGAATAATTCCATCATCGGCTGGAAGGCCTGTTTCACGAAAACAGTGAACAGGATACGGCCGCCCGGTTTTGTCACCCGCGCCCATTCCCGGAGCCCGGCAGACATGTCGGGCAGAAAAAAAATACCAAAGGAGCAGACAACATGATCGAAATACTCACGGCGGAAATCCAACGCGGCCGCGTCCATCACGTGCAAGTCGATATTGGGGATGCCGAATTTATCGATTTTTTCTTGCAAGCGATCGAGCATCCCCTCTGCTAGGTCTATCGCCATGACCCTGCCCTCGTGTCCAACGGCCTGTACAGCGGCCATGGCCACCACGCCGGTGCCGGTGGCCACATCGAGAATCTTGGACCCGCGCGCCGGTTTGAGGCGGACGATCAGGCGATCGGCGCAGAATGGAAAGAAACACGATGCAGGGTTATCGTAGCCGGCGGCAACACGGTTGAACGCCGCCGCCACCTGTGCTCGGGAGTCAGGCATGATCATGCGGCGGCTATGATGTCAGAGAACCTTGTGGCCGGGAACAGCGCATGCATTGCATCCGGAAACAATATCGCCAGACAGGCTGCGGAAGGCGGCCCTGAAGAGCCGGAAACGGGGCAATATTCCATAGCCTTGTCTCAGGATGAGCGGGCATCCACCGGCCAAGTCTCGGCACCACCTGTCGGTCGGGCAACCCCAGATATCGTCGCGTCAACCCACGTTACCGGCACGGGGCCTATAATTTTCTGAAGACATAGTTGTTGCTTTTTACCTCAGTTGGCAAGGATGTCATGTGACGGCAAGAAGTATATTCCAGAAGGTCTGCCCGGAATGCATGGCCACGGTTCCACTGGATACCCGTGAATGCTCATGTGGACATCAGCTTGACCACGACGATACGGACACAGCGCTTTCCTCGGAAGAGATCCGGCTGAAGGCCGAAGAACTCTACGAGAACTACCTCGGGGCTCGCGTCGATCAGGCTGCCAAAGCCGTCAAAACCGCGCGGGCCGATTTTGCGCGCGATCCGTCGAAACCGGCCAAATCCGATCAAGTTGATTCCGCAATTCGCGAAGCACAGATGGCCGAATCCGCCTTAGCTGCGCAATCCGCGCGCGTGGCGGAAATGAAAAAAGCTCTGTTACCCACGGCCCGGCCTGCCGCCCCTGTCCCCGTAGCGACTCCCGCGAGGAAACGGGCGACAGCATTGAAAGTAGTCCCCGCAAGACCCCACCAGGCGCGGATTACACGTAAACCCATACCGGTCTTGACTGAGGTGGTGGCCGCGGCGCCAGCGCCCGCGCGCCAGAAACACGAGGCTCCAAAAATGGCAACCACGGAGCCAGTCCCCGTGCGCCCGAAACACCAGGCTATTGTAGTGGTATCCACAACGGCGTCCGCGCACCAGAAACACGAGGCTCCAAAAATAGCAACCACGGAGCCAGTCCCCGTGCGCCCGAAACACCAGGCTAAGGTGGTTGCAACCGCCCCCCAGAAATTGCCGAGGCCCATGCCGACATCCAAAAAACCGGATATCGCTCCGCCGGCGCAATCTGCAACACCGAACCCCGCCTTCCGGCAGGCGCAGGCCGCCAAAGCGGAGAAAATCCTACGAGCCAAAAATGCTCAACCGGCTCCCGTTGTCGAAACTGTCAAAGAAGAAGCGCGCATGGTGCCGGTGGCGGAACCCAAACCACCGCAAACAACGCCTGTCATTACCGCAAAGTCTGCGCCCCGCCTGTATGCTCCGCGGGACAAAAAGGAATGTCCGAATTGCACAGCGTCGGTAACTATCGTGGCACCGCGGTGCCGCTGTGGTTATGAATTCCCATCCAGCGAACAGCTGATTCCCGCGCTCGCCATGAGCGACGAAGAGCGTGCGGAGTTTGCCAAGCTTTTCAATTTTCCCTGAGCGCTGCCAGCGCTACAGTTGCGCGGCAACATGCGGGCCTATCCTGTGGCCGACTTTGTATTATTTCCCCGGTTAATGCCGGAAAACAATTCTTCCATCGGCTGCGGCTTGGCCACGCCGTAGCCTTGGGCGAAATCCACCCCGATATCACGCAGTATTCGAAGTATCTCGTCGTTTTCCACGAATTCCGCAACAGTCTGAATACCCATGGCATGACCAATCTGATTCGCTGATTCCACCACGGCGCGGTTGACAGAATCACTGGCAATATTGCGCACGAAGCTTCCGTCGATCTTCAGAAAATCGACCTTGAGGGCCTTGAGATAACCGAACGAGCTCATGCCGGTACCGAAATCATCGAGCGAGAATCGACAACCCATGCCTTTGAGCACGGCAATAAACTGCGTCGCCCGCGTGAGATTGAGCATGGCGGTGGTTTCGGTAATCTCGAAACAGATCTGTCCCGGGGAAATACCGGTTTTATCGAAAGCATCGATGACGAATTTCAAAAAATTATCTTCGCACAACGACTGTCCCGAGAGATTGATGGAGAATAGCCATCCTCGAGCGGTGGCGGCGTTCTGCGAAATGGTTTCGAGCGCCTTGCGCACGACCCAGCGGTCGATCGATGTCATGAGATTGTAGCGTTCCGCCGCCGGAATGAAGGACAGCGGGGGAATCAATCTACCCTCCTCGTCCAGCAGGCGTATCAGTAACTCATAATGCGGCGCGCCACTTGTCGGGTCTGCCACCGGAGCAATCTTCTGGCAGTAAAGGCAAAAGCGGTTCTCATCCAGGGCCCTGCCAAGACGCGAAATCCAGCGCATCTCGCCATGACGTTGACTGAGTTCACTGTCATCCAGACGGTAAACGCTTACGCGGTTGCGTCCCGCCTCCTTGGCGGAGTAGCAGGCCACGTCGGCCGCGCTCATGATGTCCGTGACACTCTGCTCGCTGGAGGTGATGGACACCAGACCGATACTGACGCCAACATCAAAGGCATGATCTTCCCAGACAAACCGAAACTCCCTCACCCGACTTAGCAGGCTTTCCGCGATTCTTTTTGCTACCTCGATATCGCAGCGCTCGAACAGAATTCCGAATTCGTCACCGCCGAGCCGGGCCACCGTATCCGTATCGCGTATTTTCTCGCGCAATATCGCGGCAAACTGGCGCAGCAGTTCGTCACCGGCGATATGGCCGCACGTGTCGTTGACGATCTTGAACTGGTCAAGATCCATGTAGCAGAGCGTGTGCCCTATTCTGCAAGTCTCGACCTCGCTCACAATCTTTCCCAGACGACGCTCGAATTCACGCCGGTTGAAGAGTCCCGTCAAGTCATCGTGGCTTGCCTGATAGGACAATTGCTTCGCCATCTTGCGCGCCCGGCTTACGTCGCGGATCACCAGTACGGCGCCCATCAGTAAACCACCATCCTGGGCCCGAATTGGTGCAGCCGTGTTCACGACATCCACTTCCGAGCCGTCCGGTCGTACCAACACGACATGTTCCTCCGCGCCGACCACGATCCCTTCGCGCAGGCAGGCCTCTACAGAACTTTCCACCGTACGCCGACTCTCCTCGTCAATCAGGCGCAGAACATCACGAACCGGTCTGCCGTACACATCGTCCAATTTTTGCCTGATCAGCTCTTTTGCCATCGGGTTGAGATATTGGATATTTCCTTCCGCATCAGTTGTTATCACGGCATCACCAATCGAGTGCAAGGTAACTTCAATAAGCGTTTTCTCTTCCAACAGGCTCGCTTCGGACTGGCGCACCTTTTCTAACGCCTCCTGCAACTCCTCCTGCTTCAAGCTGACAAAATCGAGCGCCTTGTTGATAAACCTGGCAAGAAAACCGAACTCATCCGTGCGCTTCTCCTCGAACCTCAGTGCCATCTCCCCGTGAGTAATCGACTTGGCGGTTCGGACCATATGCTGGAAAGGACGGGTCAATAATCTTTGAAGCATCCAGTGCAAGAAAAGGCCGAAGGCAAGCATGGTAACGCCAATGGCAACCAATACCTCCTTGCGTTCTTGGGTCAGGGAATCCTTCAGTGCCGGGTGATACACTGCGACCAGTACGCTAAACGGAAATTTTTTGGGATTTGCGGGGCGGTAGGTGAATGTGCGCTCGAATGACACCAGATC
>NZ_JBAVEJ010000045.1:0-2162 GCF_049587675.1 Sulfuricaulis sp.
TCACCGACCTCGCGCCCAAGACGCTGGCGGCCCTGCACCCGGAGCGTATCGCGTTTCCCAGCGCCTACGTGCTGCGTCCGATGTTGTGGCTCATCTATCCGGTGGTGTGGGTTATCAACGGCATGGCTAACGGTCTGCTGCGGCTCGTCGGCGTACGCGTGCAGGCCCGGTCCGCCGACCAGGTAAGCCCCGAGGAGCTGCGCGCCATCATCATGGAAGCCGGAATGCTGATTCCGGAAAGCCACCAAGACATGCTGCTGGCGATTCTCGATCTTGAAAAGGTCGCGGTGGATGATGTGATGGTGCCGCGCGGAAAAATCGAAGGCGTCAACCTTGACGCGGAATTGGATGAAATCATCAGTCAGATCTCCGGAAGCCGGTACACACGGTTGCCGGTCTACCATGGAAGTCTCGATAACGTCACCGGCATGCTGCACGTGCGCCGGGTCTTAAACCTGATGCGCGAAGGCCGGCTCGACAAGGAATCGCTCGGTCAGGCCATCGTCGAACCCTACTTCATCCCGTCAGGTACCACGCTCAACACGCAACTGCTGAATTTCAGACAGGCCAAGCGCCGCATCGGCCTCGTGGTGGATGAATACGGCGATATCCAGGGGCTGGTATCGCTGGACGAGATCCTCGAGGAAATCGTCGGCGATTTCACCACCCAGACCATCGGCAAGATCGATGATATCCATCCCGAGAGCGATGGCAGTTACCTGGTGCGCGGCGCCGTCAGCCTGCGGGACCTCAACCGCCAGCTCGGCTGGGATTTGCCTACCGAAGAATCGCGCACGCTGAACGGACTGATCGTGGAATATCTCGAGGACATCCCCGAACCCGGCACCAGCCTGATGATTCACGGCTACCTCGTGGAAATCCTGCGCACCCGCGGCACTGCCATCGAGATCGCGCGCGTCCGGCCGGCCGGCGCTCCAGAAGCCGAGACCCCTTCCGCCCCGCCCTGATCGGGCGGTGGCGGCTTGAATTTTTCGACCCCAGGCTCTAGCATCACACGCGGCAACATACTCTGGGAATCCGGCGTCTTTCCCAGAGATTTTGAGAAATCAATATTTAATAAGATAAAGCGCGCGGGCGATCGGCTCGCGCCACGTCTCCGGTTTAAGAAAGAGCTTGTCACCGCTGCTCCTCGCCTATCTGGCTCTTCTCAGCGCGCTGGCCTCCGGCGCCGTGGCACTGGGCGCGGACCGCTATCCGAATTTGCTGCGTTACGGCTCCAGCCTGCTGCTCGGATTGTGCGGCCTGTTCGCGATTCTCGCCGGCGGCTGGGCCCTCACCGACAAAACTCACTCGACGGATCAGCTCGCGTTGGGATTGCCCTGGCTCCAGTGGCACTTGCGGCTGGATTCCCTGTCCGGCTTTTTCTTCGGCATCGTCGGCATGCTGGTACTGGCCGTCAGCCTGTACGCGCCCGGGTACCTGCGGGAATTCACGCACCCGGGCCACAAGCAGTCCTTGTCAGTACTCGGCCTGTTCACCGGCTTGTTCATCCTCGGCATGCTTCTCGTCCTGCTCGCCGACGACGCCTTCGTGTTCATGGTTTCCTGGGAGCTGATGTCGGTCTCGAGCTATTTCCTGGTCGCCTATCAGCATCAGTATGCCGCCAACCGCCGCGCGGCGTTTCTGTATCTGCTCATGGCTCATGTGGGCGCGCTCGCCATTCTGCTGGGGTTCGGCGTGCTCGCCGGATTCAGTGGCGGCTACACATTCGAGGCCATGCGCGCCGCGAATCTTTCCGCCACCTGGGCCTCCATCGCCTTCGCGCTGGCCTTCTTCGGCTTCGGCATGAAGGCCGGCATCGTGCCGCTGCACGCGTGGCTGCCGGAGGCGCACCCCGCGGCGCCGTCGCACATCTCGGCGCTCATGAGCGGCGTGATGCTCAAGGTCGCGATTTACGGCTTCCTGCGCTTCGTCTATTACCTCCTCGGTAATCTTTATTGGCCATGGGGGCTGGTGCTGCTCGTGCTCGGCACGGTGACCGCGCTTAGCGGTGTGCTGTACGCCATGACGCAGAACGATCTCAAGCGTCTGCTGGCGTACTCTTCCATCGAAAACGTCGGCATTATCTTCATGGGCCTCGGGCTGTCGATGATCTTCCTCGGCACCGGACACGAGGTGCTGGGCACCTTGGGTCTGGTGGC
>NZ_JBAVEJ010000046.1:0-13170 GCF_049587675.1 Sulfuricaulis sp.
GGTATTTACCGCGAATAACAGGCGTTAGCGCCTGGAGCCCGAAACGAAGGGCGACTCCCTTCCGACTGAGGCGAAGTAGCGGCTCTGTCCCGTGGCGCAGCTCCTTCGGACGGAGACGCAAGGCCGCCACATAAAGAGACACCAACTATGAGCCGCTCGGCCACCACCTCCGAAAGAGCTATCGCCTCGGGAGGTGGCGGCCCTTCGAAGGGAGTACGCCGGGCCGTCACATGAGGCAACGTTCAATGAGTCGCACCGGCCGCCACCGCCGAAAGAGCATGCGCCTCGGGCGGTGGCGGCCCCTGCAGACGGGACCGGCACTTCGCCTCCATCGGCAGACAGTCACCCTGAGCCACGGGATCCAGCGGCTAATCCCCGTATTCATCCATCCAGGCCATTTGGATCGCCTCGAGAATTTTTTCGCCCGAGCGCTCGGACTTGTCCTCGAAATCGGGCAGTCCCATCACCCATTCATGCAGATCGGTAAAGCGGACGGTCATCGGGTTCACGTCGGGGTATTTCTCGCTCAGCGCGATCGCGAGTTCCCGGGTATCGGTCCATTTCAGTCTCATAAAAGCCTCCTCAGTGCTGCTCGGATACGAGATTGATCGTGTACTTGGGTATCTCGACAACCAGGTCCCGATCCCCGACCTTGGCCTGACAGGAAAGGCGCGATTCGGGTTCCAGCCCCCAGGCCTTGTCGAGCAGGTCCTCCTCCTTTTCCTCGGCCGGCTCGAGGCTGGTGAAGCCCTCGCGCACGACCACGTGGCAGGTAGTGCAGGCGCAGGATTTTTCACAGGCGTGCTCGATCGGGATACCGGCGTTGAGCGCCGCGTCACAGATACTGACGCCCGGCTCCACCTCGATGGTCTTGCCCTCGGCGCATATCTGCGGATGCGGTAGAAAAGTCAAACGCGTCATGACGTGGATTTGTCCCTGGACGCGCTGAATTCTTCGATCTTATGACCGGTGAGGGCACGGCGAATGTTGGCGTCCATGCGACGCGTGGCAAACGTCTGAGTGGCGCTGTCGAGCGCCTTGATTGTTTGCCTGATGCGGGCAGCGTCATTGTCTTTGCGCGCGGCTATCAGGCCATCGAGATGGCGATCGATTTCTGCGCGCTCTTTCGAATCAAGCAGGGCACCATCGGCATCGAGCGCCCTATGTACAGCCTCGATCAGACGATCGGCGTCGACCTGCCGTTCACGGAGCTGGCGTGCCTGCTCGTCTTCGCGGGCGTGGTCAATGGAATCGCGCAACATATGTTCAATCTCTTGGTCCGTCAGGCCGTAAGACGGCTTGACGACCACGCTGCTCTCCACACCTGTTGTCAGCTCTCTGGCAGACACGCTGAGCAACCCGTCAGCGTCAATCTGGAACGATACGCGTATGCGCGCCGCTCCTGCCACCATTGGCGGGATACCGCGCAGCTCGAATCGCGCCAGCGAACGACAATCGGACACGAGTTCGCGCTCGCCCTGTACGACATGAACCAGCAATGCCGTTTGACCGTCCTTGAACGTGGTGAAGTCCTGGGCCTTGGCCACGGGGATAGTGGTATTACGCGGGATGATCTTCTCCACCATGCCGCCCATAATTTCCAATCCCAGGGAAAGCGGAATCACGTCGAGCAACAGCATCTCTTCGTCGCGCTTGTTCCCGATGAGAATATCGGCCTGCAAGGCCGCGCCGATCGCCACCACCTTGTCCGGATCGATATCGGCCAGCGGCTCGCGACCGAAAAACTGCGAAACCTTATCGCGCACGCGCGGAATACGCGTCGCCCCGCCGACCAGCACCACGCCATCGACGTCGTCGGCGCGGATACCGGCATCGCGCAATACGCGTTTGCAAGGTGGAAGTGTGCGGTCAACCAGCGGATCAATCAGCGCATTCAACTGGGTGCGTGTTAGTACCCCTTCCCAGATTTCGTTGTTGTCGCGCTGGATGCGCAGCGTCGCACGCTCGGCGGAGGTCAACATTTCCTTGGCGGCGCGTGCATCACGCAACAAGCGGCGCATCTGCCGATGATCGGCGTCATCCTTGATGCCGGCCTCGTGCATGATCCATTCAGCGATCGCATGGTCCATGTCATCACCGCCCAGCGCCGAATCACCCGCGGTAGCCATCACCTCGAATACTCCGCGGTTGAGCCGCAGCAGAGAGATATCGAAGGTCCCGCCGCCCAGATCGTATATCGCGTATATGCCCTGCGGATTTTTGTCGAGGCCATACGCCACCGCGGCCGCCGTGGGTTCACTGAGCAGGCGCAGGACATTGAATCCGGCAAGACGCGCGGCATCTTTTGTCGCCTGGCGCTGGGCATCATCGAAATAGGCCGGCACGGTGATGACGGCATCCCCGATTTCCACGCCGAGGGATTCCGTGGCGCGGAGTTTGAGTGTTTTCAGAATTTCAGCGGAAACGGCCACCGGGCTCTGATCGCCGGCAACGGTGCGTATGCGTGGCATCGCGGAATCCCCGCGGGAGAATTCATAGGGAAGCGATTGACCGAGTTTACGCACGTCCTCGATGCCGCGCCCCATCAGGCGCTTCACCGACGCAATGGTATTAAGTGGATCCTCGTGCGCCACGGCAATGGCGTCATGGCCAACGATGGGTCCGTCTTCCACGCGGTAACGCACCACCGATGGCAGCAGGTGACGTCCCTGCCCGTCCGGCAAGGTTTCGGCCACGCCGCTGCGGACACAGGCAACGAGCGAGTTGGTGGTGCCGAGATCGATGCCCACCGCGTAACGGCGTTCGTGCGGCGCCGGCGTTTGCCCCGGTTCGCTGATCTGAAACAATGCCATGGTAATTGATTCGATTATTAAACCGCCAAGGCGCCAAGGTCACCAAGAAAGCAAAAACAATTGATCCAGAAACTTGGTGTTCTTGGCGGTTAAGAATTCCTTAAATCAGTTCTTCTTCGAGATTGTCGATTTCCCGGCGCATCTTTTCCAGAAACTGCATCTCTCGCACCGCGTTGCGTGCCCTTCCGCTTCCGTCCGGCGAGTCGTCGGCGAATGCGCGTCGAAATTGTCCAATCTTGTCCTGCAACCGCTGCTCGATCCGGTTCGCCAGTTCCGCCAGCTGTTTATGCGGATTATTTGCCTGTCTCACTTCCTCAAGTTCTTCACGCAATTCCATCTGTTCCATTAAAAACGCGGGGTCCATCGTCGTGTCGGTTTCATCGTCAAGATCGATGCCGCGCAGACTTAAAAGATATCGTCCCCGCTGTACCGGGTCCTTGAGTGTCTGGAAACCCTCGTTGATCAGCGCTGTCATCTGCAGCGAGAGACGGCGATCCTGGTCGGAGGCGTTGGCAAACTTGTCCGGATGGATGCGCCGCTGCAACTCACGGTAGCGTACGGCCAATTCATCGGTGTCGATGTCGAATGCCGCCGGCAGCCCGAACAATTCGAAATGATTTTTGCCCGGAGCAGGATGCATGCCGGTGATGTCGACGTCTCAGATGTTGAAGCTTTCGCCGCAGCCGCAGCTGTCCTTGACGTTGGGGTTGTTGAACTTGAAACCCTCGTTCAGCCCCTCACGCGTGTAATCGAGTTCGGTACCGTCGAGATAGATGAGACTCTTCGCGTCGACGATGACTTTCGCACCGTGGCTCTCGTACACGTGATCATCGGGTTCGATCTTGTCCGCGTACTCGATCACGTAAGCCTTTCCCGAGCAGCCGGACGCCCGCACGCCGACACGCAGACCTTCGCCCTTGCCGCGTTTTTCAATAAACTTTCGCACGCGCTCGGCAGCGGCCTGGGTCATGGTAATTGCCATATTCGTCATGTTCTCCGTATTGCCTGACCAAAAAAATATCAGGCGGCGTCGGCCTTTGAGTCCTTGCCGGTTGCCTTGGTCTGGTAATCCGCAATCGCCGCCTTGATGGCGTCCTCGGCCAGCACCGAGCAGTGGATTTTCACCGGCGGCAGCGCGAGTTCCTCGGCAATCTGGGTGTTCTTGATCTTGCCCGCCTGCTCGATGGTCTTGCCCTTGACCCACTCGGTCAACAGCGAGCTCGAGGCGATGGCACTGCCGCAGCCATAGGTCTTGAACTTGGCGTCCTCGATGACACCCTGTTCGTTAACCTTGATCTGCAATTTCATAACGTCGCCGCAGGCGGGCGCACCCACCATGCCGGTGCCGACGTTCGGGTCGGTCTTGTCCAGCACGCCAACGTTGCGCGGATTCTCGTAATGGTCCAACACCTTGTCACTGTATGCCATGGTTGTGTCTCCTGAAAATAACCCGAATCATATCCCGATCAATGCGCCGCCCACTGCACCTTGCTGAGGTCAACGCCTTCCTGATGCATTTCCCACAGCGGCGAAAGCTCGCGCAACTTCGCGACTTTTTCCTTCACGAGCATGGCGGCGTAGTCGATTTCTTCCTGGGTGGTGAATCGACCGATGGTGAAACGAATCGAACTGTGCGCCAGCTCGTCGTTGCGACCGAGGGCCCGTAACACGTAGGAAGGCTCCAGGCTGGCCGAAGTGCAGGCCGAACCCGAGGAAACCGCAATGTCCTTGAGTGCCATGATGAGCGACTCGCCTTCGACATAATTAAAACTCATATTGAGATTGTGGGCGACGCGATGCTCCAGGTCGCCGTTGACGTAAACCTCGGGCATGTCCTTGAGGGTGTTGAGCATGCGGTCGCGCAAACCGCGCACGCGCTCGATCTCCGCGGCCATTTCCTGCTTTGCATAACGGAATGCTTCGCCCATGCCCACGCACTGATGCGGCGCCAGGGTGCCGGAACGCATGCCGCGCTCGTGGCCACCGCCGTGCATCTGCGCTTCGAGACGCACGCGTGGTTTGCGCCTGACATACAGTGCACCGACGCCCTTGGGTCCGTAGGTCTTGTGAGCCGAGAGCGACATCAGATCCAGATTCATCGCATTCACGTCAATCGTCGTTTTACCCGTGCTCTGCGCCGCATCTGAGTGGAACAATACACTGCGTTCTCGTGTAATTTTTCCGATGGCGGCGAGATCCTGGATGACGCCAATCTCATTGTTCACGTGCATGACGGACACGAGTATCGTGTCCGGGCGGATCGCGGCCTTGAGTTTCTCCAGATCGAGCAAACCGTTGGGCTCGGGATCGAGATAGGTAATTTCAAAGCCTTCGCGCTCGAGTTGCCGGCAGGTATCCAGCACCGCTTTGTGCTCGGTCTTGCAGGTAACGATATGCTTGCCCTTCTTGCCGTAGAAATTGGCTACACCCTTGATCGCAAGATTGTCGGATTCGGTCGCGCCCGAGGTCCAGACAATCTCCTTCGGATCGGCGCCGATCAGCGCCGCCACATTTGCACGCGCTTCCTCGACCGCCTCCTCGGCATGCCAGCCGAAGGGGTGCGAACGCGAAGCCGGATTCCCGAACTCGCCGTCAAGCGTCAGATATTTGCACATCTTCTCCGCCACGCGCGGGTCCACCGGCGTGGTGGCGGAATAATCAAGATAAATCGGTTTTTTCATTTTCCTTTCTCTCTAAACCACGGCTTGCCCGCGAGTTGCAGCCGACGGCTCGCCCCCGGCGACGCGCCGCAACTTATGCAAGCTGCGCTGCCAGCGCCAAGATACTGTCGATCGCAAAATAGCCGGTCTGAGACCGTCGTTCATGAAAATCGCCCGGCCGGGATGTACGGTTCCGTGAGTTGCGGCGACATTGATTCCAACACTCACGAATCGAACGCAGTGGTCGCGTTATGATCAAGATAATCCGGCATTGGTAAACCCCCGCCAACAGATTAGTTCGCTACCACCTGCATGCGTCCTTCCTGGCGCGAGGCCACTTCCTGTACATGCGGCTTGGTGACCAGATCGCCCAAGGTAATCCCATTCAGAAATTCATGAATGCGGGTACTCAGGTCTTCCCACAGCTGATGCGTCAGGCAGGTTTCGTCACCATGGCAGTTTTTTTCACCGCCGCAACGAGTGGCGTCGATGTTCTCATTTATCGCCACAATAATTTCAGCGACCGAAATCTTGGCGGGTTCCTGCGCCAGGGTGTAGCCACCGCCCGGGCCGCGCACACTGTCCACAAGACCGCTGCGACGCAGTTTGGCGAACAGCTGCTCGAGATACGACAGGGAAATCCCCTGGCGTTTAGCAATGTCCGCCAAGGTTACCGCGCCCTTGTCATAACGCAGGGCCAGATCCAGCATGGCTGTCACGGCATAACGACCTTTCGTTGTCAGTTTCATAGGATATATTCCCACACGGTTTATGTACCGATGTAGTTTACTTACCTGATAGATTTAGTCAACTATTCTCTTTGGGTGTATCTCTTTGCGGATAGCTATCCGGCGGCGGTTCTTCAAGATTACTTACATCAAGCTGTGGCATTTCCAGATTTACCTTGATTCCAGCCTTTTCCAGCGCAGATGAAAGAATTTTCATTTTATTATCAACAACGTGCATGTGGTCCAACATTAAATCAATCGCCTGGGCCACTGGGTCAGGCATTTCGGGGCTCTGGCCGTAGGCTTCGAATCCGAGCTTCTTGGCCATCGCCTCCCGCAACTGGGATTTAGTATCCTGCTTCCTCGGACCGATGACACGTCCTGGAATACCGACGATGGTCGCCCCTGCGGGCACATCCTTCACCACCACGGAATTGGATCCGACGCGCGCATTATCGCCGACCATAATTGGCCCCAAGATCTTGGCGCCGGCACCGACCACGACATTATTGCCCAGCGTTGGATGGCGCTTTCCCTGGCGCCACGTTGTCCCTCCGAGCGTGACCCCGTGATACAGCGTGCAATCATCTCCAATCTCGGCCGTTTCACCGATCACAACGCCCATGCCGTGATCAATGAAAAAACGCCGCCCAATCTTCGCGCCCGGATGAATCTCGATGCCGGTAAGCCAACGCGCTGCCAGTGCGAGCCACCGGGCCAACCATCTGAGACGCCAGCACCACAACCGATGCGAGAGGCGATGGAAGGCGAGCGCATGCACGCCAGGATATACCGTCAGCAGTTCGAACACGGAACGCGCCGCCGGATCACGCTGAAAAACGCTGGCTAGATATTCACGCAGATTTTTAAGCATGTGGGATAATATCCTGATCTGAAAGTATTATCTTTATTCTTGATTGTTTTTGTCAAGTTTTTCGCGGTGCTGCTGAACAGCCGTAAGTATGCCACGTAAAATGTTCATCTCGTTATGATCCAATACAACCCGGTTGAACAGCCGCATCAAACGACGCATCAGTCGCCGCGGGTTGGCTGGGTCGAGAAAACCAATTAGCTGCAATACCTCTTCCATGTGGCGGTACAAGCCCTGCATGTCCTCGTCGCTCACCGGCCTGCCTTCACGCGTATCGGCCTGGTTCGCTGACAACTCAGAGAGCCCCACTCGGTGAATCTCATAGGCAAGTATCTGTACGGCACAAGCGAGATTTAGGGATGAATAGTTCCTGTCGGTGGGAATGGTCACGACGAAGTGGCATCGGTCCAGTTCCGCATTGAGCAGTCCAGTGCGCTCCTGTCCGAAAAGCAATGCTACCGGACCCTGCTGCGCCCCTTCCACCAGACGGCGTGCACAGGATTCGGGAGCAAGACTGGGCCATTCAATACGCCGCTGACGCGCGCTCGTGCCGATAACGAGATGGCAATCCTTGAGCGCCTCATCGAGCGAGGCGCAGATCACCGCATTTTCGAGCACATCGTCCGCGCCGGCGGCGCGGTCAGTAGCATCGGCGCCGGGGAAATCTTCGGGGGCCACCAGATACAGGTGGTGCAGGGACATATTTTTCATGGCGCGCGCGGTCGCGCCGACATTGCCCGGATGGGTTGGACGGACCAGAACGATGCGGATGTTCGATAGAAACATGAGCCGTCCTGTATCGAGATAGACGCCTATTCTACAGGCTTCGGCCTCGGGCTTCCGCTTTCAACCTGCGGCACAGCCCATTACAATGCATGCCCACATCCGGCGCACCCCCGCATAAGCCAGCCCGTCAGGAATAACCCATGCATCCCATGTTGAATATGGCGGTCAAAGCCGCACGCAGTGCCGGCCAAATCATCATGCGCCACCTCAATCAACTGGATCGTCTGACCGTTGAAAGCAAGGGCCGCAAGGATTTTGTAAGCGAAGTGGACCGGATGGCGGAAAATGAAATCATTCGTATCCTGCACACCGCCTACCCGAACCACGGCTTCCTCGGGGAAGAATCCGGCGTACGAGCCGGCGACGATTACGTGTGGGTGATCGATCCGCTCGACGGTACCACTAACTTCCTCCACGGCATGCCACATTTCGGCGTCTCGATCGCGCTCAAGTGCAAAGACCGTCTTGAACAGGCGGTGGTGCTGGACCCGACGCGTGACGAACTCTTCACGGCCTCGCGTGGCAACGGCGCGCAACTCAACGACCGCCGCATCCGCGTCAGCCGTGTCACGGATATGGAATACGCGCTACTGGGCGCGGGCTTTCCGTTCCGATCACATCAATATACGGATGTCTGGATCAGCACCCTGAAGGAATTCATGTTGACCACGAGCGGCATTCGCCGCCCGGGTTCGGCCTCGCTCGATCTCGCGTACGTCGCCTGCGGGCGATTCGATGGCTTCTGGGAAATCGGATTGAAACCTTGGGACATGGCGGCCGGCGCGCTGCTGGTGCAAGAGGCCGGTGGATTCGTCAGTGACTTCGCCGGGGAGCAGGGTTATCTTGAAAGCGGCAACATCCTCGCCGGCAACCAAAAGATTTATGCCGAGATGCTGCGTCGCCTCCAGCCGCACCTGCCGCCCGAGCTGCTGCGCTAGCTGCGCGGCAACTCTTTCAACACATCCGCGAAAACAATCGACTCGAAGATATTGCTATGCTCGAGGCGCTTCAACAGGCGCACCATGCGCAACCCTTTCCCCTCTTCCGCCAACCACAGGTTGGTACCGGGCGTAAAGACACCGCGCGGCAGGAGCAACGTCGCCGGCCGGCGCAACACTTCAACAGCAGGTAATAGCAGAGCAGGTTGAAATTCTCGCTCGTTGGCAGGGCGAACCGGCGCCACCGCAACCGGCGCGGCGCCGAAGGCCAGAAGCTCTACACCCATTTCGAGTTCATCGGCATGAGGGCTTTTCATCCAGCGAACCACGCCAGCACTCCAGCGTCCGACCTCCTCCATCTGCTGGATGCCAATCACGTCACCCACGCGCACGTACGTGCGCGCATTTCCATGGCGCACGAGTTGCAGCCCTTTGGGTGCCGCATCTTTGATCTGCCAGCGGTCTACCCGGAAGATTCCGCTTGAAGTGAGTGTGATATCGGCGGTCTCCGCCGCCGGGGACGGCAATATTTTTTCAGTCGGGTCATCGAGTGCAATAAAGTCCTCGTCCTGATTCACCTCGCGGGAAATATCTTCCTCGATATGCGCTGGTAAAATAAACCGGTCGTCGGATATGCCATGAGGACTTTCCATGACCGGAGGCGCAAACGGCTTCTGGCCGCTGGCAAAGAAATGCAGCGCCGGAATTCCGGCACACACGAATGCCGGACCGCCGCGCTGGATGCGCGAATACCGCCGCCGCGGTACCTGACCCCAGGAACGCTGCATGCGTTGCAGCATCTCCAGGCACATTTTGTCGAGACAATCCAGCCCAATCGAAAGCGTGCGGGCGCTGTCACCCTGCTGCAGGCGCTGAATGAAAAACTGGATCGTGCGCAACAGCTCGACGGCATCGAGTAGACGCAATCCCTGATCCGGCTGGAATTGCATATCGCGCGGGAACGGTACCGGCGGCGAGTCCGTCGTCAGATCGATCAGAAAATGTCCGGCGGGATGCGGGACCTCTAGGTTGTCACGCAGCTCGGCCTTGGCACCCCAGTGGGACAGAAAGCGCTGCACATGACGGCATTCGTTCTGCGGCAACTGGTAAGGATTGCTCAGCCCCAGCAGAAGAATACGAATGTAGTCATGCACGAGCGTGGTTTTTGCGCCCATTGGCATGGCCATCTCCACCACTTCCGTCTCAAGACCGTGTTCCACCGCATAACGATAGATGGCATGGAGTTCGCGCCAGACCTCTGACGGATAGGGCATGTAGACCTGGTAGGAGTGCAGTAGCACTTCACCGAGGTAGTGCATGGCGCGCTCAAGCGCATGTGCGCGCAGTGACTTCTTGGCCCAGCGCAACCGCTGCTGTTCCATCACGTGAAGGCAGCCTTTGTAGCCGTAGGCCATCTCCATGTGCAACTGACGGATGAATTCCGCCAATTGCCGTTTTTTCGGTGTCAGGGGCAGCGCCGCGCGGGAAAAATAGGGTTCAAGCGCAGCCGTGACAGAGGCGACCGGACGGCAGTACAACTCCATCAACTCGAAACGGCAGGTGGGGTCCAGTTCCTGGCGGTTAAGGGTATAGAGGGCCTGATAGATTTCCCGCGCCGATTCGGCGCTGTCGGCCAGCGGCAACGAGGCGATCCAGGCACGCGCGGATTTCGGATCGGTTTCGGCCATCCAGGCTGAAACCCGCTTTGCCGGCATTGAAAGAGTGAATCCCGTCACTGATGACTCCGTGGCCTTGGGCCAGGGTATTTCCGAATACTATCAACTGATTATATAGCACAACCATGATAAATCCGGGTGGCGGAATCAGGCAATTGTATGAAAGAATTCCACGTTATTAACGACTTACAGACGATCAAAAGCCGTTCCGCTTATTCCCCGTATTCGGCTGCGCGTGTATCATTCGGCGCGCTTCATAAATGTTTTATAAGTTAGTGGAGATGGTCGGTCAACCACCCTTCCTAAAAGGAAGGGGCTTTTAAAGCGAAAGCCGAACAAGTCCGAGGTTGACCAGGAGAAGCGGTAACCAACCCGCTACGTTGCATACAGGCTCAAGACCCACCGGCGAATGCTTCCTCAGTTCGCCGCTCTGGAAGTCTCGGTTGCAGACAAGGTCCGGGTAACCACGAAACGGACCGAGACGTAATGCCGGTATGCAACTTCCCCGAGGGGAGATGTCCGCTAGGACACGTTACCGCCGAAAGGCGAGAAAGGAGTAATCCCAGTGCGAGTATTCGTGCTCGACAAGAGAAGTAAACCCTTGATGCCGTGCCATCCGGCGCGGGCAAGGGATCTGTTAAAAGAGGGCCATGCAGTTGTCCATCGCGTTATGCCTTTCACGATCCGCCTCAAGGACCGTGTTGGCGGTGATGTTCAACCCGTGCGCCTCAAGCTCGACCCGGGCAGCAAGGTAACGGGCCTGGCGCTGGTCCGGGAGGCGGAAGCGGTTGCTCCGGCAACCGGCGAAATCCAGCGCCAGGCACACGTGCTGATGCTGGCGGAGCTTCAGCACCGCGGCCAACAGATCCGTGAGGCGCTGACACAGCGGCGTTCTTTCCGCCGTCGCCGGCGTGGCACGAACCTGCGCTACCGTGCTCCCCGCTTCGCTAATCGAACGAAACCGGACGGTTGGCTGCCACCCTCCCTGCGGCACCGGGTGGACAGCACCCGGTCCTGGGTGAATCGGCTGCGCAAGCTCTCGCCCGTCACAGCCCTGTCCGTCGAACGGGTACGGTTCGACACGCAGTTGCTCCAGAACCCGGAGATCTCGGGGGTGGAATATCAGCAAGGCACGCTCACTGGCTATGAGGTGCGCGAATACCTGCTCGAGAAGTGGGGCCGGCAGTGCGCGTATTGCAATGCGGAAGACGTGCCGCTGGAAATAGAGCACATCCAGGCTAAATCCAACGGCGGCAGCGACCGGGTGAGCAACCTGACGCTCGCGTGCAAGGAGTGCAACGAAGACAAAGGAACTCTGGACGTTCTGGAGTTCCTTGCGCACAAACCGGAAACGCTCAAGCGTATCCTGGCGCAAGCGCAGGCACCGCTTAAGGACGCCGCGGCGGTGAATGCCACGCGCAACGCGCTGTACCGCGAGCTGTGCGATACCGGGCTGCCGGTGGAAGCGTCCACCGGCGGACGTACGAAGTTCAACCGTTTGCAGTTCTGCATTCCTAAGGCACATTGTCTGGACGCGGTGTGTGTCGGGGACGTGGCTTTGGTTGAAGGCTGGCAACAACCTGTCTTTGGCATCAAGGCCATGGGACGCGGCAGTTACCAGCGTACCCGGCTCACGAAGTTTGGATTCCCGCGCGGGTATCTCACACGCCAGAAACAGGCGTACGGGTTCCATACCGGCGACATGGTGAAAGCCACCGTACCGTCCGGGAAGAAGACCGGAGTCCACTGCGGGCGGGTGGCGATCCGCGCCTGGGCAGCTTCAACCTCCAGACGCCGCAAGGCGTCATTCAGGGCTTATCGCATCGGCATTGCCGGATTATCCAGCGGGGCGATGGGTACGGGTATTCAACCGTAGCGCAACAACGAAAGGAGAGTGGGAACATGGGGCACGCTGCGCGTGCTGCGCTATCCATCCCCGGCCTGAAGGCCGAGGTTTCCCGCGCAAACTGATGACTTATGTGGTTACTGAAAGCTGCATCCGCTGCAAATACACGGATTGCGTGGAGGTCTGCCCGGTGGACTGTTTCCACGAAGGACCGAATTTTCTGGTCATCGACCCGGACGAATGCATCGATTGCACCCTGTGCGTACCGGAGTGCCCCGTAAACGCCATCTTCGCGGAAGATGATCTGCCGGAAGACCAAAAGCAGTTCACGCAGATCAACGCCGATCTCACGAAAAAATGGCCGGTCCTCACTGAGAAAAAACCCGCCCCGCCGGATGCCGCCGAATGGGAAGACAAGCCCGACAAGCTCAAGTACCTTGAGCGCTGAAGCAGCGACCCGGCAAATTCCGTATCCTCATCGGCTCGCTGCAGCGGATGCCCACTCGCGCCAACCGCCCAACAGTGGAAAATATAGCCCCAAACGGATTGGCCGGGCATCGATCTTACCCATCAACGCCGCGTAACGCTCAAGCTGCGCCGCATAGCGTTCGCGCTCACGGTCGAGAAATTCATCCAGTCTTCCACCCTCATGGGAACTCGCCTTGTAATCGATGATCCAGCGCACGCCCTTATCGTCAACGAACGTTCGATCAAGAATCGCATTCACAATCTCTCCATCAATAATACCACTCAGCGCATACTCACCATGCGCATCTGAATGCGCTTGATCCAGGATCCAGCGCCCGCGCTCATCCGACAGCGTCCGCGTCAGAGCCGCCTCGGCACGTGCGA
>NZ_JBAVEJ010000047.1:0-8804 GCF_049587675.1 Sulfuricaulis sp.
CTGTAAGATCAATCAAGCCTGGCCTCTTTAATTCCTTTAATTAATTCCTAAAGGATTATTCTTCGCGCCGGACAATGGTCGCCAACCGGGCGAACATGCGCTTCATCGCGTTGACCCGCGCGAGATAACCGCGGACGTCGTGATCGCCACACCGTTGGCCGGTGGTCAACCGAAAGCCGCGCCTGACGTAGGCGTCACCCGCTCCGGCGCCGCACAAGTGGATCACGGTGGCCAGATCCTGCTTCTGCTGGAGCGTGGCGCTGGCGATCCGGTTCCGCTCCAGCGTAATCGCGACGCGGCGATCCAGAAAGGCGGACGTTAGCTCGACAGCGTGGGTCGGCACGACGCGTGTGTAGAGGCTGTTGAACCAGCACGATCCGATCTCGTTCCAGGGCCCATCCTCGACCACGACATGGTCATGAATGCAGTAGCGCTTCGCCTCGACGAACGTCGCATCGATGATCTGATACATTCCGACCGCGCTCGACGCCGGCCGGTACAACTCGAAGGGATCCCACGTCGGGTGCCACCGCCAGTACGTCCGGGCCACCGGGTTGCCCGCGCCCTCGACTTGGGCGAGCGCGGCCAAAAGCTCGGGCGTGATAACGGCGGTGGAATGCTCCTGGAAGACCGGCTCGTACTGCCGCCACGTGTCGGACGGCGTTTTGGAGAGCGTGGTGCTCACGGGAAAGAACAGCTCGGCCGGCTTGCGGACAACCTGGTACACCCAGTTGGTCGCGGACCAGAGCGCCAGAACGACGACGGCGACGATGATGAGCTGGACCGCCAGCGGCGCGGCCAGCAGCGCCCGAAGCGCGCGCCGGCGCAGCCGAGTGCCCGGCCAAAAGATCGCAATGCGGGAGCGACGCTGGTGCTTCTTTCGTCTCTTCCGGGAGGTGGTTCGGGCAGTGCGTGAACGTGACATGAAGGCGACAATAAGCGCTAAGGCAACGCTAATGCAACGGCGGCCAGTAGTGAAAGTCCCGCCCAGCTGACGAGCGCCTGAGGACCCTTGGACTCAACCATGAATTTAGTTGGGGTCGGACCTCATTACCCTGCTGGTAATCTAAAATCTCGTAAATACCCCGCCGCCTGTCGACAGGCGCCAACGTCTGATCGGACGCGTGAAACTAATCACGTCCCACCTAGTCAATATAACAAACCTAACCTATGCTGAATGAGTTTACGACCGCGGCCGCTGCATACCGCGGCATAAGAAAAGCAATCCATGATCACATGAAGAGATCATGTCTCATGCAATCAGGAGCATCACCATGATAAACAATAAAATGACCGATTCCGATTTTCCCGCAATTGCCTTTGCCACCTTGCCGACAACGGGCGAGACGATCGCGATTCAATACGGCCAACGAATCCACTACCGGGTGAATACAACCAAATCCGCGGAAGAACTCAATGCGATGTACGGTGTCACCCCGGCCCAGGCACAGGCCGTGCTCGAGCGCGTATTGGCTGAGCAGGAAACACCGCCACCAAATCTGGAAAGTCACGATACGCTCCGTCGCTCCGCGTAGCGCACAATCCCATCTATGAAATAAATGGGGTAAGACACCATTTATTTAAAAACTTGTCACGCCTGTGAAGGCGGGGTGAAGCGGTGTTGTGATGCGCGCCATCCGGGGCGCGCTAAAACGCGTCCAATTCAGTTAAAGCTCGGCTCCTGCCTCGCTAAGAACTCCAGGGTTCGCCATCCTGGCGAACCCGCTAATTCACGCCAACGAACGGGTGCAACGAATTCAGTCGCTCCCTGGGCGGCAACAGGTTTTGAATAATCAAAAGCCGCCCTTCGGGCGGCTTTTCTCCTCTACCTCTTCAGCGTCGGATAATCAACATACCCCTTGGGCCCTGGCGTATAGAACATCCCTGCGTCCGGGGCATTCACCGCCGCGCCGGTTTTCCAGCGGGTCACCAGATCCGGGTTGGCGAGGATCGGCCGCCCGACGGCAATCAGATCACATTTGCCCGCGGCCAGGTCGCTCTCGGCGCGCGCGGCATCGTAGCCGCCGGAAAGGATCAGCGAGCGCTTGAACTCCTTTCGGAATGTTGCCTTCATTGAAGCAGGCACCGGCGGCGCGCCCTGCGGTGAGTGATCCACGAGATGGATATAGACCAGCCCGCGGGCGTTGAGCTGCTGAGCCAGATAGGTGTAATCCGCCTCCATCGCCGCGTACAGCGGCATGTCGTTGAACACCCCAAACGGCGAGAGACGTATGCCGACCCGGTCCTTGCCGATCGCGGCGATCGTCGCCTCGGCCACCTCGAGCACAAAGCGCGCGCGGTTCTCGATCGAACCGCCATAACGATCCGTGCGCTGATTCGAGTTCGGGCGTATGAACTGCTCCAGCAGATAGCCGTTGGCGCTGTGCAGTTCGATTCCGTCAAATCCTGCCGCCACGGCGTTTTTTGCGGTCTGAGCATATTCCGCGACGGTGGCCTTGATGTCCGCCTCGGTCATCACCTGCGGCACGGGATGCGGCTTCAAGCCTTCGGCATCGGTGTACATCTCGCCGGCGGCCGCCACCGCCGACGGCGCCAGCACGCGCGCGCCCGCGGGCATGTTGAGCGGATGGACAATGCGCCCGCAGTGCATGAGCTGCAAGAACATCTTCGCGCCCTTGGCGTGCACCGCGTCGGTAATCGGCTTCCACCCCGCCACCTGCGCCGGGGAGAAGATCCCCGGAATCCGCGGGTATCCCAGCCCGTTCGGGGACGGCGAAGTGCCTTCGGTGATGATGAGGCCAACCGAAGCCCGCTGCGCGTAATACTGTGCCATGAGGGCATTAGGAATGTTGTCGATGGCGCGGCTGCGCGTCAGCGGACACATGACCAGGCGATTCTGTAATTTCAGTGGTCCCAGAACAGTTTCAGAAAACAGAAGTGGCATGGCTAATCCTCAGTGAAAGTGCAGACGTACTCTAAGTTGGTTAAACCGGTTTTGAAAAATCTGATGCGGCCGCCTTGCCAGGCACGCCGCGGATCGCTGGGCGGTCGCGGAGCAGCGCCGAGTTGTGCTGGCTCCCATCTCAGTGATACGCAGTATATTCGCAGGCTGCGTATAACCGTCTATTGTCTGTCACAAAAAAAACGCCCCCAATCGGGGGCGTTTTCATGAAACAGACAGAAGTAATAACTATTACTATTACTTCTTCTCTTCTTTCTTCACTTCTTCCTTCTTCGGCTCCGGGCACTTCACGTCCTTGCCGTCGACCTTCACCATGTCGCCGGGCTTCTTGTCCTTGCAAGCCTTGGCGGTGGCTTCGGCCATGTGCTTCATGGCCATGCTGGAGGCGCTGAAGCCCAGACCGGCGATGAAGGTAAGGGCCATAAGACTCGTCAGTAACTTCTTCATGCAATGCTCCTAAAAGTAATGTGAGGTTAGTACTGAAATATGGCAAGGGTATAAAACCAGCCTCCCTGCGGGGCGACACTGTAGCGCTCAAGACGGCATGGCGTCAACGTACTGGTAATTCGCTTAAGCCATGCGACATAAACAGCTTACGATCGAGTCTCACATTGACTTATTCTAAGCTGGCAAAACCGCTGTTGTTGGTTCGTGTTGCCGCAATCTTCTGCTTCATTACTGCCGCCTCTTTCAGGTGGGTTAAAACTGTGGTCAGCCCTCGATAAGTCTGGGTGGTAGTGAGGAGCTTTATTCTGACGGTTTGATATCTCCGTATCCTTTTGTATTCTAAAATGGAGCGCTGGTCCGGTTTCATTTGATGTTGAACCAACAGGAGCGGAAAATCAGCAAACCATGGGCAAACTCGTTGTCAAATTCCGGAGCAAGCCGCTCGGCGACGTGAACCTGAAACTGGGCGACACGACGATCGGTCGCCATGCCACCTGCGACATCGTGCTGAACGACGACAAGAGTGTCAGCGGCACTCACGCCGTGATAAAAACTGTTGGGCGCAAATCCACCCTTGAGGATCTCGGGAGCACGAACGGAACGTTCATCGAGTCCGAGCGCATCACGCAGCATGAACTGCGGCACGGCGAGACGATCGTCATAGGCGAGCACGAGCTGATCTATCGCGATAATCTTGCTGTGGATGCGTCGGGATTCGGCAAAGGCTCGGGCGCACGCGCCACGCGGGACGACTCGCTGGAGAAGACCCGGATCATCTCGATGCATGCACAGCTGGTCTCCGTGGGAGGAAAAGACACGGGCAAACGCGTGCCGCTCGTAAAAGAGGAAACCCTGCTCGACAACCCCGGCAAGAACCCGGCCCGAATTTACCGCGGCCCCGATGGATACGTGCTGCGTGCGCAGGTCGGGCCCGGCGAGCCAAGGATCAACGACAAACCGGTACCGCCCGGCGGTCAGATACTGGAGGATGGCGACGTCATCGAAGTCGCGGGGACGAAGTTTCAGCTTGTCAAATAGTTGCCCGTAAATTAATAGCCGTCATCCCCGCGAAAGCGGCGGTCCAGGCTTTACATATCAGCCCCGCGCAACGGGGATTCCATTTCATCAGTCAGCCCTAATATCCACCCTTGGATCGCTGCACAATACCTGGGCTCTCCCGCTGCACGCTCTTATACTGTGAATCTGCTCACCCGCCGGGAGGCATCCCGTTCATGGCACAGGTGCAATTGCGCTTCTATGAAGAACTGAATGATTTTCTGCCGCCGGAGCGGCGCAAGATCACTTTTACCCATGAGCTTACGCGGCGCACTTCGGTCAAGGACCTGATTGAATCCTTTGGCGTGCCGCACACCGAGGTGGAAGTTATCCTGGTCAACGGCCGGTCCATGGATTTTTCTTATATCGTCCAGGCGTGCGACCGCATCAGCGTCTACCCCGTGTTCGAGAGCCTGGACATCAGCCCCTTGATACGGCTGCGGGACAAACCCCTGCGCGACCCGTCCTTCGTCATCGATGCCAATCTCGGGCAACTGGCACGCTACCTCCGGCTGCTGGGCTTCGATGTGATTTACCGCAACGACTTTACCGACCGCGAAGTGGCACAGGTCGCGAGCGCGGACCGGCGCATCGTGCTGACACGCGACCGCGCGCTGCTGCAACACAAGATCATCACGCACGGCTATTTCGTGCGCACCGTCAAACCCCGGGAACAGGTCAGGGAAATTCTTACGCGCCTGGACCTGTACAGCGCCCTGCACCCCTTCACCCGCTGCCTGCGCTGCAACGGCGAACTGGAAGACGTAGAAAAGGATGCGGTGCTGCACCAACTGGAGCCCAAAACCAAAAAGTATTACCACCATTTTCGAAGATGCAAAACATGTGGGCAGGCATACTGGAAAGGCAGTCACTTCAATCGCATGGAGAAACTGTGCGATTACTTCGCGGCACCGACCGCACCGGTCAGATAATCGTTATCTGCCTTATTGAAAAATCATTCAGTAATAAAAATTACTGCTGTAATAATACATGCAACCACGATCGGAACAACAATCACATAGAGCACGAGCGCTTCAAAAATCTCGTTGACCGGTGGCAAGTGGAGCGTGCGCATAATGGCCCTCCTTACTCTGAAAAACTGATCGCTGCCATGGCAGGCGGCAGTAGAAGGTGCATGAACTTTCTCGGGTAAACCTTCTCCGACCAACCCGGAAAACCCGTGAAACGTCATAAGCGATTTACCGAGTGGCGAAAACGAATACCGCTATCATCGAGATAATCACGATTGGAGCTACTATCACAAAGAACACGACGGCTTCAATAAGCTTGTCGGTCTTCGGCAAGTGAAGTGCACGCATGATGGCCCTCCTGATTTCAGGGTCCGTTCACGGACGCTGTGCGAGTTACCATTGTCACCGTCTGGCGGGTACTGAAGGCATGACAATTCGGTTACACCCGTTTGCGTAGCGGATCCACCCGTTAATGGTAAGCAATGCATGCCAGACTTAGTTATCATAGACAGAGTCTTGGCTCAGCGAGTAATTAAAAAAATTAATTTAAGCATTCCCTTATGGACCGCTCGCTAAGAGGCAGTGAGTAATGGGTACCTCCTGCCCTGCGACGCCAGCCTGCGGTACGGTGGCAATGGTCAGAGCGAAAGACGATAAACACGGGGGCAAGTCCTGAGTTTAAGAACATTATCCACAGAGGGCCCTTGATTCAATAAACCCAGCTAATACCTCAGCATTTTGACTGCCATCAATGACATGATCGCTGTTTGCTATTCAAATATCGCCATGTTGCCAGCTCAAGGCAGCAAAGGAGGTTGATATGCTGGTAAAGAAAATCATGACGCGCAAGCTGGAAGCCATTCTGCCTACGGCGTCGTTATGCCATGCCGCGCGCAAGATGCGCGACCTCAAAGTCGGCTCGCTGCCGGTGATGGTGGACGGCATGCTGATCGGCATGATCACGGATCGCGATATCTGTTGCCGAGGCGTGGCCGAAAGCTTCGATCCGGTCACCACCGAAGTGAGCAAGGTCATGTCGCGCGACATCTGGTTCTGCTTTGGCGACGACAACGTGACCGATGCCGTGCAGCAGATGGAGGAACACCACATCCGGCGGCTCGCCGTGCTGAATCGCGACAAGACCATGGCTGGCTTTTTGTCGGTGGACGACCTCGCGCACTACTCGCCCGAGTTAGCCGGCGAGGTGCTGGATTACGTCCGGCCCGCGCAACAGAACTAAGCCATCGCGCGTCTGCACAAGCACGATCCTGACCTTCCGGTCGGGAATAAATTATTGTTGGCGCGCGGCGAGAGACTGGCGTCATGTTCCGCAAAGACCTGCTGGAAATGTTGCGCAGCGCCCCGCGCAGCGTGGCCGATATTGCCGCGCACCTCGAACTCGAACCCAGGGATGTCGAGGATGACCTGTGGCACCTGCTGAAAAGCGTGCGGCATACCGGTTACCGGGTCACGATCACCCCGGCGCGCAGCCGCCACTGCGGTTTCATCTTCAACGCCGACAAGCTGCACAAGCCCGGCAAGTGCCCGCTCTGCCGCGAGACCTGGATCAACCCGCCACTCATTCACATCAAGGCACCGGTGTCCCCATGAGTCTTCCGGTTTTCGCCATCCGGGTGGAGTGTTATGCCGGGCACCGCGGCGAGGAGGAACCACGACGCTTCTGGCTGGGCGAGCGCCCGGTTTCGGTCGTGGAGATTCTCGATCGCTGGATCTCGCCCGAGTACCGCTACTTCAAGGTCCGTGGCGACGATGCCGCCAGCTACATTCTGCGGCACGACACACACGCCGACCGCTGGGAACTCACGTTGTTCGAGAGCCGGCCGGGGTAAACCACCTCTCCACAACGGGAGAATTAATCAGAAATTCCCTAGCGCGCCGCCACCTGGGTTTCGACGGGCGGCACGCTGGCCATGGCCAGCTCGCGCAGGCTGCGGCCGCGCAGCGAGGCGTCGACCGCCTCGTCCAGGCGCGCGAGTAGCCTCTCCACCTCGGCTTCGTGCGGCAGGATCTCGGCGCTCAGGCTGGGTTCTTCCTCGGCGCTGCGCAGTGTGTCGAGCAGTTCCTTCACGGTAATCGTCTCGAAGGAACGCGCCGGAAGATAACGCGGCGGATCGTCGGCGGTTTCGGTGATGTAGCCGGCGCGCTGGATGGCCGTGAGCACGGTTTCGACCGACATCACCGGCACACCGAGTCGGCCGGCGAGGGCCTCGAGCGACCAGGCCGGGGCGTTGGTGTAGTAGTTGCGGCCGATGAAGGTGGCGATCAGCAGCGCGATCTTTTCCTTGACGCGGTTGCTGAGCCGGAGCTCGCGCCGCGGCGTGACCAGCAGCGCCGGGTACTGGTGGTAACAGGCGATGCTGGCGCCGATGAGCACGATGAGCCAGTTGAGGTAAAGCCAGATCATCGAGAAGATCACGATCGCGAAACCGGCGTAGATCGCGGTGTACTGGGTCGAGGCCGCGATGAAGGCGGCGAAGCCCCAGCCGAGCGTCTGCCACAGCACCCCGGCGACGCTGGCGCCCACCAGCGCCGAACCCACGCGCACGCGGGTGTTGGGCATGAGTACATAAACGAGTGTGAAGGCCGCAATCACGAACAAGAAGGGAAGCAGCGTGGCCACGAGTTCGACCAGGGTGCCCAGGGGTTCAATCGCGATCAAGGCCTGCACGGCACTGCTACCGAAGAAGGCCGCCGTGACGCCCATGGCCGAGAAGATCAACAACGGGCCGATCATGAGCACGCTCAGGTACTGGCTGAAGCGCTGGGCCAGGGGGCGGGCGCTTTTGACGCGCCAGACGAAGTTGAAGGCATGTTCGATCTTCTGCAGTAAGGTGATGACCGTATATATAAGGAGTCCGAGGCCGAGCGCGCCGAGCACGCCGACCTTGATGTTGTTGATGAAGCCGATTACCTGGTCGGTGATCTCCGCCCCCTTCTCGCCCAGCGGCACGAGCAGCGCCAGCAACGCCGGGCGCACCTGGTTGTGCACGCCGAATCCCTTGAGCACCGAGAACGACAGTGCCAGCAGCGGCACCAGCGAAAGCAGCGTGGTGTACACCAGGCTCATGGCGCGCAAGGTGATCTGGCCTTCGCCGAGGTCGCGCCCGACCGCATACACCGTGCGCAGCGCGAGCACGAGTCGGCGGCGCAGCGTAGAGACGGCACCGAGATCCTCGCCCCAGAGAAAATCATGGGAACGCTGGGTGATTTGGGTGAGTAGTTTCATGGGCCTGTGAATGGGCGGCGGGGTGATAGGGGTCAATGATACCGCGCTGACGTGGAGATGACAGCTAAGGTGAAAATCTACATGTAAAGCCTGTTGCTGCCCGGGGTGCAACAGAACCCGTTGCACCCGTTCGACGGCGTGAACACACGTTAAGTGTGTT
>NZ_JBAVEJ010000048.1:0-96488 GCF_049587675.1 Sulfuricaulis sp.
GCGATGGCCGGCGCAGGCCTTGGTCAATGGCCGCGCGGCGCGCGGTGCGCAGGCGCGCGACGGTGCCAGCGTCGAGATTTTTCTCGGCGACCTCCAGCGCGCGTTTTGCGGCGTTCAGAAATTTGTCTTCGGTTTCCATCATTCCAGATGGTCCTCCAGTTTTTCGCGCAGGGCGTGCACCGCGCGCGAGTAATGCGTTTTGACGCTGCCTTCCGAACACTTCATCGCGCGTGCCGTCTGCGCGATGTCCAGACCCTCCCACACCCGCAGCATGAAAGCCTGCTGCTGCCGCGGAGGCAGTTTGTGTATCGCTGTCTCCAGCACCGCCATCGCCTGTTTATCCCGCAACTGCCCCGGCGGGTCCGGGCTGCGGTTATCGACCATGTTCTGCAGCGGATCGCTGTCATCGTCCTGTTCCGTGCCACCGAACCAGACACGCAGCCGGTTGCGTACTTTGGCGCGCCGGCGCCAGTCGCTGATGCGGCTTTGCAGGATGGTATGAAACAGCGGCCCCCATTCCTGCTCGCCGCGGTTGGCGTAGCTCCGGACCAGCTGCAGCATCGCGTCCTGCATGACGTCGAGCGCATCGTCGGCATTGCCGAGGGCGAACCGTGCCGTCAGAAACGCGCGTCGCTCGACACCGGCGAGAAATCGATCCAGGGCTTGCGTGGGCTCCAGCGGAGAATCCTCATTAATGTTTTTTCGGCCGGCCACCCTGTCCGTGTCATCATTCTGCCATGACATCAGGCGCCGGCGTTGGACCGCTATCATCAGCCTTCACCGGCATCCTCACCAGCGCCCGGGCGAAACCGCCCTGCAACTCCTTGTAACAACGCATGATGCCCCCGGAGGTTGACGGGGTGGCGAGGGTCGGTTGGGATTGACCGGTAGGGAATGTTACATTAGCAACAAAGAAGCGGCTGAGACCGTTCGGTTTGTCGGAGTGTGGGGTGGGCGCGGTGCAGAATTACAACAATGTTCCATATGATTTTCTTGAACACGGTGACCGCCGCAAGGCCGAACGCCGGCGGGAGCAGCTTGACCGGCGCGGTATCTTGCGCTGGGACCCACAGATGAAAGATCGCCGCTTGATGCGAGAGCGACGGGCCGGACTGTCCGGTCCGGGTCGCCGCTAGTACTGGCGTCAAACCCGCCAAAAGGCGGTTAACACGCTCTCCGCGGAAGTCGGGAGCGGGAACTGCTCGCGGCGCATGTTATCCAGCGTGCCGGAGATACGCCCGAAATCCTGATGCAAGTGCCAGTACACCTGCCGTTGCCGGGGATTCACTTCGTAATCGGCACAGCGCCAGTAAGCGGTGCTTCCGTGCGCGAGGTAATAATCGAGCTCGCCGCGCCGGCGCAGCCGGTCACGGAAAAGTCCGCTCATGAACAGGGTGTATTCCCCGAGATGCCGCAGAATGAAGCGCCCCCGGCCGGGTTTTCCCGCCCCGCCTTGCGCCGTGTGCCAGGTTTCGAGCATGTCCACGATATACTCCAGCGGCCGGTCGCCGGCGTCCCGCAGCGCGTATAACTGCCGCACCTGGGCGAACCGGGTCAGGATGTCGCTGACGTAATCCACTGTGGCCGGTTCGGTGATGCCGTGACGGTGAAAGCCATGACCCACCTGGTGGCGGAAGAACTGATAGAGCGAAGGCAGCCGCATCATTAAAACCTCCTGTCACGCTTTGACCGGTTGCAGGCACGGTAAATTCCGTTACACGCTCGCACCGAAAAGGAGACCGGTTTGCCATGCATTGACTCACCCCCGGCGCCGCGTATCATCAGCTTCGCCGCGCCGCGGGGTTTTGCGTGGCGGACAGGCCTCTATCAATAATAGTCAATCTATCAGGAGCGTGTATGAAGCGTTACGTGCTGTGGGCCATCCTGGCGGCATTTGTCGTGGCCGGCCCGGTGGGATGCGGTAAGAAGGAAATCGAAGCACTCAATACCAAAGTGACCCAGCTGGAAAAAGACCTTGCCAGCGCCAAGGAAAGTCTTGCCGAGAAGAGCAAGGAGGCGGACGAAATGCAGGCCAAGGCCAAGCAGCTGCAGGCCACGGCGGATGCGCACGCGGCGGAAGTCTCCAAGCTCAAGGCCGAGCGCGACAAGCTCAAGCGCGATCTCGCGGCCGCGAAGAAGAAAAAACGCTAGCAGTCCAGCCAACACCGGCGACCCGACCGGGTTGCCGGTGTGATGTTCTTTACTCATGGAGCGGACCCTGACGGCTGGGGGCGTTACAATCCGCTGTCATGTCCGCCAGTCTGGAAAAAGTCTTCGCCTACCACGACGCCACCAAGCATCACTTCAATGCCTATGCACCCGGCCCGGGTTTTCTTGACTGGGCAACGCAGCCCGATCCGTTCCGGCGCTATGCCGGTTGCGAAGTAGTCCCGCTCGACAAATTTCCACGCGCCGATGGTCCGGCTTATGCGCGTGCATTGATCGAAGACCGCGTTGAACCGGCGACGCTCACTCGCGAAACCGTCTCGCGTCTGCTTTTCGACAGCCTGGCCTTGTCCGCCTGGAAACAGGCGGACCAAAGCCGCTGGGCGCTGCGCGTCAATCCCTCGAGCGGCAATCTGCATCCGACCGAAGCCTGCTTGATCAGCGGCCCGGTTTCGGGTCTGCTCGATACGCCCGTGGTCTGCCATTATGCGCCACGGATTCACGCACTCGAGGTGCGCACTCGTTTTGCGCTCGATATATGGCGCGATCTGGTTACCGATCTTCCGCCCCAATCCTTGATCGTCGGCTTGTCATCCATCTACTGGCGCGAGGCGTGGAAATACGGCAGCCGTGCGTTTCGCTACTGCCAACACGACACCGGTCACGCGATTGCCGCGCTCGGTTTTGCCGCGGCCGCGCTTGGGTGGAAGGCAACGCTGCTGGATGATTTGGGCGATGAGGCCATCGCCGCGCTCCTCGGTTTGTCGCGCGAGCATGGGCCCGAAGCCGAACGGCCGGAGTGTTTGCTCGCCGTGTATCCACAGACCCCTGCTTGCCTTGCGCGCACGCTCCCGCGTGCGGCGATTCAAGCTGTTGAGCAAGGCGAATGGAGCGGCTCGCCGAATATCCTGAGCCCCGATCATCGTTCCTGGCCGATCATCGATGAAGTGGATGCGGCAACCCGCAAGGCCGGTGGCGTTGCACCTTATCATGCCGCGACGTCAGTGCAATGGATAGAGCCGGATTCCGCTGATGCCTCGGTGCTGCTACGGCATCTGGTGCACCGTCGCCGCAGCGCTGTGGCGATGGATGGAAAGACGGATGTTTCACGCGCGGCGTTCTTATCGATGTTGCAACGCTGTCTGCCCGACACACGCCGGTTTCCCTTCAACGCGCTCCCTTGGCCGTCCACAGTGCATTTGCTGCTGTTCGTGCACCGCGTGCAGAATGTCCCGCCTGGACTTTATCTTCTGATACGCGACCCCGCCAAGAAGAAAGAAATGCAGGAGGCGTTCGCTCGTGAATTTGACTGGACCGGGCTGGAGGGATGTCCCGAAACTTTACCTATATATGCGTTGACGGCCGGCGACTGCCGCAAACTAGCCGAGTGCGTAAGCTGTCACCAGGAGATCGCCGCCGACGGCGCGTTCGCTGTGGCGATGCTGGCCGAGTTCGAGCAGCCGCTCCGGGCCCACGGCCCGTGGTTTTATCGCAGGCTTTACTGGGAATGTGGTGTTATCGGGCAGCTGCTTTATCTGGAGGCCGAGGCACACGGCATCCAGGCCACCGGGATTGGATGCTACTTCGACGACCCGGTGCATGAGGTGCTCGGCCTCCGGGACCGGCGCTACCAGAGCCTTTATCACTTCACGCTGGGAGCAGGCGTGCCGGATACGCGTCTGACAACCCTTCCGGCTTATGTGGAGACAGGCCAGTCACCGAGCGAACATACTTGAATCGGCGTTTTCCGGCCCCACTGAGGAAACCATGCCGAGCCAAGAAGAACCACTAAAAATGGATGCCGAAAACGTAACCGAAAACCCCGCCGCCATGGAAACCGAAGGTGGCAAACTGGCGCGCCCGTCCGACGTGCTGCCGGGTCTGCTGCACATTCTCCCCGTCGCCAACCGCCCGTTCTTCCCCGCACAGATGGTGCCGCTCGTGGTGGATCGTGAACCGTGGCAGCGTACGCTGGAAGCGGCGGTCGAAGCCGGGCACCAGTATGTCGGCCTGGTGCTGATTCGCGGTGACGATCCGCAAACCGCCGGACCCGATGATTTCTACACCATGGGCACCGCCAGCCGCATTCACAAGGTGGTGCAGATGGATGACAAGCTGCAAATCTTCGTTGAAGGCATGCAGCGTTTCCGCATCGACTCGTGGGTGTCGCGTGAACGGCCGTTCGCGGTGCGCGCGCAGTATTTCCCCGAGACCAGCTACAAGGACATGCCGGAGATCAAGGCATACACGGTGGCGGTCATCAACACCATCAAGGAGCTGTTGCCGCTCAATCCGCTTTACGGCGAAGAACTCAAATACTTCTTGAACCGCTTCGGGCCGGACGACCCGGCGCGGCTGGCGGATTTCGCCGCGAGCCTCACGACCTCCGACAAGCAGGAACTGCAGGAGGTTCTGGAGAAAACCCATATCCGCGAGCGCATGGAAAAGGTTTTGGTGCTGCTCAAGAAAGAAGTCGAGGTGGCCAAGGCGCAGATGCAGATCCACAAGAACGTGGAAGAAAGCATGGAGAAGCGCCAGCGCGAGTTCCTGTTGCGCGAGCAGATGAAGGCAATCCAGAAGGAACTGGGCATCGCCAAGGATGACCGCACCGCCGAGCTCGACAAGTTCCGTACGCGTCTCAAGGACCTTACGTTGCCTGAGGAAGCGCAGAAGCGCATCGACGAAGAAATGGAAAAAATCTCGGTACTCGAGGTCGGCTCGGCGGAGTACGGCGTGACGCGCAATTATCTCGACTGGTTGACGCAACTGCCGTGGGGAAAATATTCGAAAGACAAGCTCGATCTCAAGCACGCGCGCAAAATCCTCGACCGCGACCATGATGGACTGGCGGACGTAAAGGACCGCATCATCGAGTTTCTCGCCGTGGGCGCCATGAAGGGCGAAATTGCCGGCTCCATCCTGTTGCTCGTCGGCCCGCCCGGCGTTGGCAAGACTTCCATCGGCCGCTCCATCGCGACCGCGCTGGGACGCAAGTTCTATCGCTTCTCGCTCGGCGGCATGCGCGACGAGGCCGAGATCAAGGGCCATCGCCGAACCTACATCGGCGCCATGCCGGGCAAGTTCGTGCAGGCGATCAAGGACGTGGGCGTGGCCAATCCGGTGATCATGCTGGATGAGATCGACAAGATCGGGGCGTCTTACCAGGGTGACCCGGCGTCGGCGCTGCTGGAAGTGCTCGACCCGGAGCAGAACGTGGATTTTCTCGACCATTATCTGGACGTGCGCTTCGATCTCTCCAAGGTGCTGTTCGTTTCCACCGCCAACCAGCTCGACACCATTCCGGCGGCGCTGCTGGACCGCATGGAAATCATCCGGCTTTCCGGTTACATCACGAGCGAGAAGCTAGCGATCGCGCAGCATCATTTGCTGCCGCGCCAGATCGAGAAGGCGGGCCTGAAATCCGGCCAGCTCAAAATTGAAACCGACGCTGTGCGCGAAGTTATCGAGCTTTATGCGCGCGAGGCCGGCGTGCGCAATCTGGAAAAACGTCTCGGTCAGATCGCGCGCAAGAGCGTGGTGAAGATTCTGAACGGCACCAAAACGCCGATTCGCGTGGGCGTAAAAGATCTCGAGGAATACCTGGGTAAGCCGGTATTCCGCCCGGAAAAGCCGCAAATCGGCGTGGGCGTGGTCACGGGACTGGCGTGGACACCGATGGGTGGGGCAACCCTCGATGTCGAGGCTACGCGCGTGCATCAGGCCACGCGCGGCTTCAAACTAACCGGCCAGTTGGGAGACGTCATGAAGGAATCGGCCGAGATCGCCTACAGCTACATTTCGTCGCACTGCAAGGACTACGGCGCGAAAGCGGATTATTTCGAGAAGGCCTTCGTGCATCTGCATGTGCCGGCCGGGGCGACGCCGAAGGACGGCCCGAGCGCCGGCGTCACCATGGCGACGGCGTTGCTGTCGCTCGCGCGCGACCGGAAAATCGCGCGGCCGCTGGCCATGACCGGCGAGATAACGCTCACCGGGCAGGTGTTGCCGGTGGGCGGCATCCGTGAGAAGGTGATCGCCGCGCGCCGCGTGAAGATTAACGAGCTGATCCTGCCTGAGGCGAATCGCGGCGATTTCGAAGACCTGCCGGCGCATATCCGCAAAGGCATCAAGACGCATTTCGCGAGTCATTATCAGGACGTGGCGCGGATTGTTTTTCCGAAAAAGAAATGACAGCGAGGTCAGCCGTGGGCAGTTTTGTCGGTTTCAAGTGCAAATTCTGCCAGTACGAGGAACCGAGCATTGGCATCGGCCGCGGCAAGAACGAGTTCCCGTTTCTCGGGCTGTACCGCTGCCATCACTGCAACACGATCGGAAGCGCCTGGATCTACGAAAACAAGATTCCGTGCTGCAGTCAGTGTTACGACGATGCGCTCACCATGCTGCCCGATGACACTCGCCGCGTGAACTGTCCCAAGTGCGGTGAGCCCGGAGTAATTACTGCAATGGAAGGAAACTGGGAGTGATACTCAGCCGAGATTAACTTCTTCATCCGACTGCTCGCGAATAAATCGCGACAGCTCGTGCATCAGTTCCCCGTCACCCTGATCGTTGATCCACTGGCCGTCAACGAAGCCGTAGTGGTAGCCGCCGGATTTGGCGGCGACCCAGATCTGTCTGGCCGCACCCTGCTTGTTGATGATGATCTTCGTGCCATTGGCGAATTCGAGCGTCAGGATACCGCCGGCCGCCTCGAAATCGATGTCGGCGCCGCTTTCCTCGATCCCCTGTTCGATGGTCAGCAGGGTGTCGGTGGCTTTTTTGTCAAATTCCGATTCGTTCATGGGGTCAGGCCGGGATTGATTCCGAACTGCATGTTAACGGAGGAGGGTACGGCTGAACAGGCCATCTGATATGATCGCCGCCAATCATGGGAAAGCGAATTCTGGTTCTGGGAGGACAGGGCGTACTCGGCCGGCGCATCAGCCGGGCGGTCACTGCGATACCGTCGGCCGAGTGCATCATCGGCGGCCTCCGTCCGCCAAAAGACACACAGTTCTCGGGCGCCAATGTCAGCTGTCTGGTGGTCAACGCCAACGACCCCGCGAGCCTGCGGCGCGCGCTCGACGGCGTGTTCGCGGTGGTCAATGCCGTGGGGCCGTTTCAGGGGCGCGACTATACCGTCGCCGAAACCTGCGCCGGCATGGGTGTCCACTACGTGGATCTCGCCGATGGCCGCGCCTATGTCGAGGGTATCACCCGCCTGCAGCGTCGCGCGCAGCAGAAGGAATGTCTCATCGTCAGTGGCGCGAGTTCTGTGCCCGCGGTGTCGACGGCGTTGGCCGATATGCTCGTCCCCGAATTCGACCACATTAATGAAATCCACGTCAGCTTTTCACCCGGCAACAAAAATCCGCTCGGCGTGGCTACTCTGCGCGCGATACTCAGCTATACCGGCGTAGCCCTGCGCGTGAAGGATCAGGGCCGCTGGCGTTATGCCTTTGGCTGGAGCGAGTCGAAGGCGGTGCGATTCCCCAGACCGGTCGGGAAGCGGCGCGTGTACTTGTGCGATGTGCCGGACCTCGACATTTTTCCCGCGCGTTATGGCGCACAAACGGTGACTTTCCGCGCCGGGCTCGAACTGGCCCTGTTCAATTACGGCCTCGCGATTCTCGGCCGGATGCGGCGCTGGAACTGGATAAAGAATCTTTCGAACTGGGCGCCCGGGTTGGCCGCGACCGGACATTTGTTCCGCAGCTTCGGCGGCGTGGCCGGCGGCCTGCAGGTGCAGGTATGCGGCCGCAAGCAAGGCCAGGATATCGAGCATACGGCGTCCTTGATCGCGCGCGATGCCAACGGCCCGGCAATCGAGTGCAGTCCGGCCGTGGCGCTGATCCGCAAATGGGTCGAACGCGGCGTATCAGAGACCGGCGCCATGCCCTGTGTTGGCCTGCTGACTTGGGATGAGATCAGGGCCGAGCTGGTCAATCACGACATTACGCTTGTGAGAGTCTAGCCGCCGCGCTGCCACTGGATGTGGTGCAAACAGGCAAGGTAAGCTTACGCCATGAACTTCCCTCTGTGTCATTTTCCGTCAGTTGGTTGCAGACGTCTGTTGTTGCTGGCGGGTATTGCGTTGACCTTGTCGCTGTTTGCCGCTTGCGGCAAGAAGGGACCTTTGTATCTGCCGGATGACGCCGCCAGTGCGTCCGGGAAGACCGGCGGGCAGGTGATCACGCCCGCGCCAGTTCAACCGCCGAAATAATTACACCGCTCCATCATGAATCCCTTTGCCTATCAGGACCGGCAACTGTACGCCGAGAACGTGCGTCTCGCCGATATCGCCGCCGATGTCGGCACGCCCTGTTATGTCTATTCACGCGCCGCCATCGAGGAGCGCTTCCGTGCCTTCGATTCCGCGCTGGCCGGGCGCGACCATCTCGTCTGCTACGCCGTCAAGGCCAACTCCAATCTGGCGGTGCTGGACCTGCTTGCGCGTTTGGGCTCAGGTTTCGACATCGTCTCGGGCGGCGAACTCGAGCGCGTACTGGCGGCCGGCGGCGATCCGGCCAAGGTCGTGTTCTCCGGCGTCGGCAAGACGCCCGAGGAGATGCGCCGTGCGCTGGCGGCGGGAATTCACTGTTTCAACGTGGAATCCGAGGCGGAGCTGGAAATACTGAACGACGTGGCGGGGAAACTCGGCAGGCCGGCGCCGGTGGCGCTGCGCGTCAACCCGGACGTGGACCCGGCCACGCATCCCTATATCGCCACAGGACTGAAGCAGAGCAAATTCGGGATCGACATTGCGCGCGCCGAGGCGGCATATATGCGCGCGCAGTCGCTGCCGAACTTGCGCATCGTGGGCATTGCCTGCCACATCGGTTCGCAGCTCACGGACATGGCACCGCTGCTCGAGGCGCTGGATCGCGTCATTGGCCTGGCAGGCACGCTGCTCGAGCGCGGCGTTGCCCTGCAGCATCTCGATCTCGGCGGTGGGCTCGGTATTCGATACAACGAGGAGCAGCCGCCGGAGCCCGCCGACTATGTGCGTGCGATTCTCGACCGCTTGCAGCCCAAGGACGCGCGCTGCCAGAAGTTGCGTCTGATCTTTGAACCCGGACGCGCCATAGTCGGCAATGCCGGACTGCTGCTCACGCGTGTATTGTTTCTCAAGCTCGGCGAGGAACGGAACTTCGCCGTGGTCGATGCGGCGATGAACGACCTGCTGCGTCCCGCGCTCTACGATGCCTGGCACGATATTACGCCGGTCGCCGTGGACCAGCCGCGCAGCTTGCGTACCTATGATGTCGTCGGACCGGTATGCGAGAGCGGCGATTTTCTCGGGCGCGATCGCGCGCTGGGCATTGAGGCCGGTGATTTGCTGGCCGTGGTTTCCGCCGGCGCCTACGGCGCCGTGATGAGTTCTAACTACAACACCCGTCCGCGGGTTCCCGAAGTGATGGTGGATGGAAACCGGTTCCACGTCGTGCGCCGGCGCGAGACCGTCGCTGAACTCATGGCGCCTGAATCCCTGTTGCCGGGGAAGAAGTGACCGGCGGCGTTCGCGTCCTCCCGTGAAATTCATCGAGCGTATTCCCGAACCGGAACTGATGGACGATCCGGACCAGGCGCGCGCCTATGCCGGCGCCGATTTTTCAGAACCGCACCAGGCCTTCGTCGAACGTTTCGCGCAATTCTTTCCGCGTCACCGTCCACGCCGCGTGCTTGATCTGGGCTGCGGCGCGGCGGATGTCACGATCCGTTTCGCCCGCGCCCATCCCGGGTGTGAATTGACTGGCGTGGACGGCGCTCCGGCGATGCTGGCGCTGGCCAGGGACGCGATCACGCGCGCACGATTGGATCATCGTGTTCATCTGCGCGAGCGGCGTTTGCCCGACACGACACTGGCACGACATGCCTTCGATACCGTGATCAGCAATAGTCTGTTGCATCATCTATCCGATCCACAGGTGTTGTGGTGTGCGGTGGTGGACTGTGCCGCGCCGGGTGCGGCGGTGTTCATCATGGATTTATACCGGCCGGACACGCGCGCACAAGCTGGCCGTCTGGTGCAGGAATATTCCGGCAACGAGCCGGAAGTCCTGAGGCGGGATTTTTCCAATTCCTTGCTCGCGGCCTATCGCCCCGAGGAAATCGCCGCGCAGTTGGCACAGGCCAATCTCTCCTGTTTACTCGTAGAGGCTGTGGGCGACCGGCATGTGGTCGTGCACGGTCAGCTCCCGTTATAGCCCGTGAACTCTTTCCAAAATCCTCCGGACGAGGTGATCAGGGAACTGCTGGTGCGTGTGCACACCATTGCCATGATCGGCCTCTCGCCGCGGCCCAACCGGCCAAGCCATCGGGTCGCCTTGCACATGCAGCATTTCGGTTACCGGATCGTGCCGATACGCCCGGCGGTGGATTCGGTATTGGGCGAGAAGGCGTACGCAACGCTGGAAGGAGTACCGGACAAGATCGATCTCGTGGATGTTTTTCGTGCCCCGGAATATGTGGACAAGATCGTCGATGAATGCCTGACGCTCAAGCTTCCAGTGATCTGGCTGCAACTCGACGTGGTGAACATCCCGGCGGCTCTGCGTGCCCGCGCCGCCGGGATGCAAGTTGTCATGAACCGTTGTATTTATCAGGACTACCTTCGTTTCTTCGGGCCGGTGCCACACCCGTGAGCATCCTGTTGACCGCAGTTTATTTGATGCGCGGCAACCGGTAAGCTTGCGCCATGTCAGCCCCCTTTACCAAGATGCACGGCGCCGGAAACGACTTCGTCGTGTTCGACGGTGTCACGCGCCCGGTCGTTCTGACGCCGGAAAAAATTCGCCGTCTTGCCGACCGTCACTTCGGCATCGGCTGCGACCAGGTGCTGGTTGTGGAGCGGCCCACGGCCAGCGGCGCGGACTTTCGTTACCGGATTTTCAACGCCGACGGGGGCGAGGTCGAGCAGTGCGGCAACGGCGCGCGCTGTTTCGTGTGTTTCGTCCGCGACAAACGGCTCACGGCCAAGGACGAAATCGCGGTGGAGACGATTTCCGGCATGATTTACCCGCGGCTGGAGCCGGACGGGAATGTCACCGTGAACATGGGTGTGCCGCGGCTCGATCCCGCCGAGGTGCCGTTTCAGGCAGGCATGCGTGAAAACGTCTATGATTTGGAGGTGAACGGAAGGAAAGTGAGCGTGACCGTCCTCTCCATGGGCAACCCGCACGCCGTGCAGGTGGTGCCGGAGGTGGACAACGCGCCGGTGAATACGCAGGGCCCGCTGATCGAGCGGCATCCGCGTTTTCCTCAGCGTGTGAACGCCGGTTACATGCAGGTCGTGGACCGGGGGCACATCCGCCTGCGGGTTTACGAGCGCGGTGCCGGCGAGACCTTGGCCTGCGGGAGCGGGGCCTGTGCCGCGGTGGTTGCCGGTCGCCAACGGGGGCTGCTCGATGATAAGGTTGACGTGAAGCTGCTCGGCGGCACGCTGCGCGTGTCCTGGGCCGGCGAAGGGCAGCCGGTGTGGATGACCGGCCCGGCGGTGACGGTATTCGAAGGAACTATCGACCTGGATCGGCTATGACAAAAAAATTACCCAGCGGTGAATTGCAGACGGAGCTTTCCTGGGAGGAAGCGGTTTCCCGTTATCTCGAGGATCACCCCGACTATTTTCAGCGCCACCCCGATGCCGTGTCGCGGCTACAGCTCTCGCACGAAACCGGCGGCAAGGCGGTGTCGCTCATCGAGCGTCAGGTGCAGGTGTTGCGCGAGCAGAACCAGGCGCTGCAGCGCCAGTTGCGCGAGCTGGTCAACAACGCGCGTGAGAACGACGTGCTCAGCGGCCGCGTGCATCGCTATGCCACCGCCATGATCGGCTGCACATCGCTCGATGACGTGTTCGATACCACTTACGATTTGCTTCGGCAGGAGTTCAAGCTCGATGCCGTCGTAATCCTGGTACAGGGACGGCCAGCCGTCGGCGGTCACCCGGAGCTGGTGCCCGAAGACGACAAGCGCCTGGGCGCGCTGTTGCAGCAGTTCGGTTCCGGCAAGCCGATCTGCGGCGGCAAGTTCGAGGAAAGCCTGATGAGCTACCTCTTCAGCGGACGCGCCTCCGAGATCAAGTCCAGCGCGTTGATTCCGCTCGGCGAGAAGAATCCCCATGGTGTCCTGGGCCTGGGCACGCAGGACCCGCACCGCTTCCATCCGGGTATGGGCACGGTCTATCTCACGCGGCTGGGCGAACTGCTGACGCACAGTCTTGCCAGGCATCACGGATAAGCCGGGGCGCGTGCCGCCGATGCACGAACACGCCCGCCAGTTTCTGGAAAAGTTTCTGCTTCATCTCGGCGCCGAGCGCCGTCTTTCGCCGCTCACGTCAATCCATTACCGGCGCGATCTCACGCAGTGCATGGCGTATTGCGACAGCTGCGGCATTGCGGACTGGGACGGCCTGAACATCGCCGAGGTGCGCGGCTGGGTGGCGGCGATGCACCGCAAGGGGCTTTCCGGCAAGAGCATCCAGCGTGCGCTCTCCGCGCTGCGCAGTTTCTACCGTTATCTGTTGCGTGAACAGGCAGTCACGCGCAATCCCGCCAGCGGTGTTACTGCACCCAAGTCCGCGCGCCGTCTACCCAGAACGCTCACGACCGATCAGGCCGCGCGACTGATGACTTTTGATGCCCGCGATCCGCTTGTGCGGCGCGACCGGGCGCTGATCGAACTTCTGTATTCCTCGGGCCTGCGCCTGTCGGAACTGGTGAATCTCGATCTTGCCGAACTCGATTTGTCCAGTGGCCTTGTGCGGGTAACGGGCAAGGGCAGGAAAGTTCGCGACGTGCCGGTGGGCGCGAAGGCGCGCGACGCCCTGCGTGAATGGCTGGCAGTGCGCGGCAAATTTGCCGGCCCGGAACAGCCGGCGGTGTTCGTGACCCGCCGGGGACAGCGAATCGGCGGACGCGCGGTGCAAAATCGGTTGCGATTGCGGGCGGCTAAACAGGGGATGGAAGTGCCGGTGCATCCGCACATGCTGCGTCATTCGTTCGCCAGTCACGTGCTGGAATCGAGCGGCGATCTGCGCGCGGTGCAGGAAATGCTCGGACACGCCAACATATCCACCACGCAGATTTACACTCATCTCGACTTCCAGCATCTGGCGAGCGTGTATGACAAGGCTCATCCGCGCGCGCGCAAGAAAACCCCGGCATGAACGACGTACATTTTTACAGCATGCGCCGGCTCTCGCCTTATCAGGGGACCGTGCAGGTCGCGGAAACGGCTGGCTTCCGGGCGATCACCTCTGACGGAATGACATGGCGGGTGCAATTCCTCAACCTTCGTTCGCGCCTTTCCAGCCATGCCGTGTGGCGCGCCGATGGCAGTGGCAATCTGGTCGAGACCGAGCGCACCCGTGAATTCATCGCGGCCATGCAAAATCATCCACCTTTTCCATTCGCGCCGGCGGACAACATTGAGTTGTGGTTGCTGGATGCGAAGCAGCGCCAACCGCTCGCGATCCTGACCAGCACCCTGGAACGAATCACGCCGCCGCGGGTGGCGGACAGCGTCTGGCACGCGGCGCTTGTGGGCGATGACAGTTTCATGGCCCCGAGCCTGTCATCGGGCGTCGGCCGTGGCGATCCGGTATCGCACATTCCGCACCGTGAAGTGCTGAACCGCTGTGTGCAGAAGGCCGCTGGGCCGCTGGAACGCGCGCAGTGGTTCCGGCGCGCCAGCGACGGCAGTGGCACCGGTCTGCACGGCAGCCGTCTCGATCCCGGACAGATCGGACGTCAGCTGGAACGGAAAGCGTTCCCCGAGATGTTGTTGCGCGAGGAATGGGAAGACGAGCGCGAGAAAAAACTTGTTCACGATTATCACGACTGGCAGGCGCCAAACCTGTTGACACACTGCAATCTCTCGCGCCTCACACGCGATCGCCTTGAGCGCGCCGCTTGCCGTCAGGCGGAGAAACTCTACAAGGTCCGTCACTTTCTGCCGGAAATCATAAATACCGATCTGCTGAACGTGGCTTTTGTCGAAGCCGTGATACGACGCTCCTCGTAGCGCACAGTGCCTCGGTATCCGGCGGTTACCCCTGACGTGATGTGGGTGTTAGCTCCCTGTCTTACCAACGCGCCGGCAAATGACTTAGAATAGAGTCGTCCGTCCGTGGAGGAAGAGCATTATTCCGTATTCTCGGGAGATTCACGGACGGTAGCGGTGACGCAATATTTCAATTCCGGAGACGGCCCATGGCCGACAAATTAAAGACCATTCCGATCATCCCCGCCCAGCAGGCCAACCAGGTGCATGCGGAAATAACGAGCTGTGCCGATGCCGAACCGTATGCCCTGCGAGTCATTGGCGACAGCATGGCTCCTGAATTTCTGGACGGCCACATTATTATCGTGGATCCGGCCATGCCGCCAATCAATGGCGCCTATGTCGTTATCGACTACCGGGGCGAGACCACGTTCCGCCAGTTCGTTGTGGAAGAGGGCAGAAAATTCCTCAAGGCACTGAACGACGCCTATCCGACCGTCGAGATGGTGGAGAATTACTCGGTTCGCGGCGTGGTGGTTCAGCGCGCCAGCCGGCGACGCAAGGACCTGAAGCATTATTATTAGTTGCCCGGAGGTTACAGAGAAAAAGATACTCCAAGGATCACTCTGTGGCTAAATTAAATATTCTCGTACAGGTGCGCCCGTGACCAGGGGATGTCGTTATTGGTGCCGCGCGTGAAGAAGACCTGGAACAGCTGCAGCGTGCCGGCGGTGAAGCCGGCGGTGGAACCGGCAAGGTAAAGCCGCCAGGCGCGCGTAAAAGCACTGTCATACATCCGTTCGATTTTCTCCGCATGCTGATTGAAGCGCGAGAGCCAATGTTCGAGCGTTTTGGCGTAGTGCAGGCGCAAGTTTTCGATGTCGAGCACGGAAAATTCGTGCGCCTCGAAGATGTCCATCATCTCGCGCAGCGTGGGCGGGTAGCCGCCGGGAAAAATGCGCTTTTCGATCCAGGCATTGATCGGTTCGGGCTTGTTGCGACCGATCGAATGAATCAATCCACGTCCGTCCGGTGCGAGGCAGCGATGGATGACATCGCCCAGTTCACGGTAATGGTTCCGCCCGACATGCTCGAGCATGCCGATAGAGACAAAAACGTCGTATTCACCGGCGATAAGTCGATAATCTTCCTCGATATACACCACCTTCCCGTCCAGTCCCTCGGCCTTCGCCTTCTCGCGGGCATAAACGATTTGCTGATGTGAAATGTTATATGAGGTAACCAGGACACCATAGTGTTTCGCCATGTGGCGCGCGAATCCGCCCCAGCCGCTGCCGGCTTCCACCACCCGGTCGCCCGGCTTCAACCGGAGCTTGCGGCAGACGTGATCCATTTTGGCGCGCTGCGCCTGCTCAAGCGTGAGATCCGCCGAAGGGAAATAAGCGCAGGTATACTGCATGGCCTCGCTATCGAGCCAGAGTTCGTAAAAGTCGTTGCCGATGTCGTAGTGATGATGGATGTTGTCGCGTGAATCGGTGATCCGGTTCGGGCGCGTACGATTGAAGAGCCATGTCTGCGCGGCCATGAGTTTATGATATTTCGGCAAAGACGCTGCTGCACGGTAGGCAGTTTCGAGAAACTCGACCAGGTCGCCATCGATATCGATGCGACCAGTGCTGTAGAGATCGCCGAAATGCAGGGTGGGATTCATGAGTAGTTGATGCAATACTTCGCTGTCGCGAATATGCACGCGCGAGTCCGGTGTGGCGGTGGAGGATGAAATTTCCTCGCCATTCCATAACACGAAAGCAAGCGGGGGATGGCCGAGCAGGTCAAGCAGCTTGCGCGTAATCCACCGGTCGAGTGAAGAAACACGCGTTGATGTCTGGGAGATATCAACACCATGCGCTCCGTCCGTCAGGATGGGGATGTTGAGCGAGACAACCTTGTTTTTCTGAATGCCCTTGTCCATAGCGCTCATTAACTTCCATTAGGACGCCATTATCCTACCTCGTTGGAGCACGGGATGACAAATGGTCCCCGACCAGGCCTATGACACCACAAGCCACATGCCGGTGGATAAATCCCCGGTGCCGGATTTCTCCAGTCACCACGTCACTTACCGGCGGCGAAACGTGTAAAATCCCGGCATGAAATTTCCGTGGCAGGTTATGCCCATCCTGTTCCGTACTGTCAGGTGGCGTTGGTTCATGGCCGTGTTAGTCCTGGGTGCGTGCCCATATGTTTCCGCAAGCGAACAAGACATATACTTGCGCGGCTATGTGGACGCGCTGCTGGATAGCCGTTATCCCGGTTTGGGGCTTCGCGTGCAGGCGGTCAAGCCGGATGCGGGCGTCACGCTGACTTCGCGCACCTGCCTTGGTCCATCCCAGAAGCGTGATGTCACATATCTGCTCACCAAATCCGGACAGGTCAAAACCGTGTTTTGGGCGTTATCCACGGATTGTGACAAGTCTTCTTCCACGCCGGAATCGGACGCGGCAGCGCCGGCGCCGGTCGATATACATGCACTACCGGAGACGGAGCTGTTCGCGCCGTTGCTGGCCGATCCGCGCCAACCGCGTTTTTCAATGAGCTATCAGCACTACAGCAGTAGCAACGACCGGGAATTCGCCGCGTCCAGCGTGGCGGTCGGAGAATATTTCGGTCTGGCGACGGGTCTGTTCGGAGAATACGGCAGCTCTCAGATCGGAATCCAGGCCGCGGTGTTCGCGTTGTTCAATCTCGATGCGCCATCGAGCGATCTCATCAATGCGGACTACTGGTTCGGCTTGCCGATCAGTTACCGTCGCGGCCCGTGGTCGTATCTGGTACGGTTGTATCATCAGAGTTCGCATCTCGGCGATGAGTTCATTCTCGGCAATCCGAGCGTCAACCGGGTGAACCTGAGTTACGAGGAACTGGAAGGACTCGTCTCCTATGAATGGGAGCGGTGGCGTGTTTATGGCGGTGGCGGGTATCTGGTGCATTCGGAGCCGGAACTCGCCCCCAAGCAGGTGCATGGTGGCTCCGAATACCTTCTGCCACGTGCGGCCGGCAAGTTTGACCTCGTCGCCGCGGTGGATGTGCGCGCTTCCGAGGAACTCGATTGGGGCAGCAGCCGCTCCTACCAGGTGGGCTTTGAGTTCAAACGCAGCACTTCGCGGCGAGTGCGCCTGATGCTGGAGCATTTCAGTGGTCATTCGCCCAATGGCCAGTTTTATCGTGAACCCCTGCGCTACACCGGTCTGGGGCTTTACTTCGGTTTCTGACCGTTGGGGCGCCGAAATGACGGATTTCCCGGCGAAAAACTGTTGGCGGAATGCGCCGGGCATACTATTCTTAGCGTTACTTGGAAATCACAGGCAGGTGTTCCATGGCTCTGAATCTGAAAATGAATCTCGACAAAAAATCCTTGATCCAGATAGTCGTTTTGGTGGTGCTTATCGCGGTTGGTGCAGGCGCCTATTTCATGCAGCAGGGTGGCGGCGGACTCGACTTCGGCTTCATCACCGGTTTCTTTGAGAGCAAACCGACCACCACGCGCGCACCCGCGGCCAAATCGCAAGCGCCGGCGGCGGACAGGAAGTCCGGTATCGCGTCGGCGCCGGTCGACGTCAAGGCCAAGGCCGACGCTCCCGCGATTCCCGCATTGCCCGCCAAGGGCCAAATTCACGGCAAGCCGTTTGTCGTTGAAAGCAGCAGCATCGAAAATGGCACCCTAACGTTGCGTCTGGGTAAAGACGCGAGCGCCGATCTCGAAGTCAGGCTGATGCTCTCCACGCCGCCGTGGGAGGTTCCGGCAGGAAAAAATTTCAAGGTCACTGGTCCGGCCGGGACAGGCGCCCCGCAGATCGTGTTGGCCTGGAAAGAAGACGGACAGAATGCACCTTCGGAGCAAAAGTTTACCGACAAATATACCCTCGTGCTCGAGTTTGGCCAGGAGAAGGACAAAAAACTCCCGGGCAAGATTTCCCTGAGTCTGCCGGATGAAGTGAAAAGCAATGTCGCCGGTACATTCGAGGCTGATATCAAGGGATTCCGTATCGTCAATGGCAAGCCCGATCTCGCCGCCGATTCAGTGGACACGCTGCAATACCTTGCGTTTCATGAGTTGCTGAAGGGCGACCCGAGCAACACGATGGATATTATCGCCTCGCGTGACGGGCGTTATACCCAACCTGACTCGCCGAACATGACCGGTTACCTCGAGGTCGAGTATAGAGTCGGTGGCGGAACGTCACAGATTCAGCGGTACCAGTTTGAAAAGGACGGCGGTTCCTGGAAGATTGCAAAAACCCTTAATGCCAACCAACTCGACGAGGCTCATCCCTTGCACGTCCCCGGGCCGAAGGACACTCCGGCGAAGCTGTTGACTTATCTCGCTGCCAAGAAGTTCGAGGCGGACATTCAGAAGAAATATCCCAAGAAAAGCATTTATGAGCCCGGCTTCACCACGCAGTTCAGTGATAAATTCAAAATCGGTGTGTGCGAAACACGTTACAAGCTGGAACCGGCCGGTGAAGCGATGAAAACCGCTTATCTTTTCCGGAACCGTGCCGGTGGTTGGGCGCTTGATCGTGAACTCGGAAAAAATGAAAAGGTGAACTTTGACACCGGCAGCATCGGCAAACGCTGACGCTGCATTTCCGTTTCGCTAAACAAAAAACCCCGCCATGATGCCGGGGTTTTTTTTTGACCGGTGATCCGGCCGTTCAATCATCGATCAGTTGGCGTCAGGCGAGCGGTTTCACCACCGTAGCCTGGATACCTTTCGGTCCCATCTGACTTTCAAACCCCACCCGCTGTCCCTCGGCCAGTTTCTTGTAGCCTTCGGCCTGGATCACGGAGTAGTGCACAAACACATCGGCGGTGCCGTCCTGGGGAGCGATAAAACCAAATCCTTTGGCCTCGTTAAACCACTTTACAGTACCCCTATGCATGGCGAATAACCCCACTCAATTATTTAATTTATGAAAATTTCATACGTGCTGTGATGGTGGAAATTTCGCCAGGACATACTGCGGAGCCCGCAAACACCAACATGACAACAAACGGCAGCACATGACTGCGGAATCAGTATAACGAGTTTCATATTCGTGTACAGCCGATGTCATCACCCGCGAGGGCCGCAGACTTGGTTTTTCACGTGGTTTTACAATGAATTTCGTAAGGTGAAATTTGTTATGTTTGCGGCTCTTTAGAGGTTGTACCCCGTCTCGTTGTGCAGCACGGTATCGAGACCTTCCGTCTCATGCTCGATCGAGACACGTAGTCCCACGATGGCGTCGATCAGTTTGAGGAGTAAATACGAGACCGCGCCCGACCAGGCGGCGGTGACGAGAACACCGGTGATTTGGGTCAACACCTGTTTGCCCATGGTCATGCCTTCGGCGAAGCCGACACCGCCCAGCGTCGTGGCGGCAAATACACCGGTCAATGTGGTTCCGAGAACACCGCCCACGCCATGCACGGGGAACACGTCGAGCGAATCGTCCACGTGCAGTGAACGCTTCATGTAATTGGTGGCCATAAAGCATACCAGCCCGGCACTGACACCGATCACGAGCGCGCCCAGTGGGCCGACAAAACCCGAGGCCGGCGTGATGGTGCCCAGTCCCGCGACCATGCCGGTGACAATGCCGAGCACGGAAGGTTTGCCGAAACGGATCCATTCGCAGAACATCCACGTCAGCGAACCGGCGGCGGCGCCGAGGTGAGTCGCCAACATGGTCATGCCAGCGGTGCCATTGGCGGCGAGCGCACTACCGGCATTGAAGCCAAACCAGCCAACCCACAGCATGCAGGCGCCGATCACGGTCATGGTGAGGTTGTGCGGCGGCATCGCCGTTTCCGGAAAACCCTTGCGCTTGCCAAGCACGAGCGCCGCCACGAGCGCGGCGACACCGGCGTTGACGTGCACCACCGTGCCGCCGGCAAAGTCCATCACGCCGAGTTTCTGCAGCCAGCCATCGCCCCAGACCCAGTGACAGACCGGGACGTAGACCAGCAGCAGCCAGAACAAACTGAAGAGCATCATGGCAGAGAATTTCATGCGCTCGGCGAAAGCACCCACGATGAGCGCCGGCGTGATGATCGCAAACGTCATTTGGAACATGGCAAACACGGTCTCGGGAATATCACCCTTGAGCGTATTCACGCCGACGCCGGCCATTAGCGACTTGCCCATCCCACCGAGCCAGGCGTTGCCGTCGCCAAAGGCCAGGCTGTACGCAAACAGTACCCAGATGATGGATACCATGCAGGTGATGGCGAAACATTGCATCAGGATGGAAAGCACGTTCTTGGTGCGCACGAGTCCGCCATAGAACAGGGCCAGCCCGGGTATCGTCATGAACAACACGAGCACGGAAGAGATCAGCATCCAGGCCGTGTTGGCCATGTTAAGCGTCGGCGCTTCCGCGGCGAATGCAAGCGTCGGCGCGGCAAGCAGCGGCAAGACAACGCCCAGTCTCCAAGATTTACGGTTAGTCATAATTATTCCTCCTGTGGTGCGATTGTTATTTATAAAGCGTCCGTCCCGGTCTCGCCGGTACGGCTGCTTATGATTTGTTTCCGGCTGTAAACGAATATTTTTCCGTTGCCAATTTTTCCGGTCCTTGCGGTCTGGGTAATGCTTGCACGGTTTGCCCCCGGCGCGAACCAGCCGCATCATACAAAACCCGGGCGGTTCCTGAAATGTCATGTCGCCACGCTCTTCTCGCGGGGCAGGGATTGGCCAGTTTCTGCGCGGGAACGGGATTGATTCCGCCCGGAACGCAGAATATTGCTAATATTCAGCGTGGCGGTTTTTTGTATTGCCCTGAATACCGTTGACCGGCGTGATGATGCAAGCCGGAATAGTTTCTTTTCGGGAGAGGATCAATGGAGGCGCCCAAAATACAAACAGCCATTCCTCAGCGCCGCTACCAGTTCGGCGAGTATACCGGGGTAGTGCTGGGAGAAATTGAAAGCGGCGACGCCGTGAAATACCTGTACATCCTCGCACTCGTGCGCGAGGGCGAGGGTAAGCCTGGATTTTACGTGACGGCGGAGAAGAATCCCCGGAGCCGTGCACACGAAGGTTCGCACCGGCTGCGGGTCATCACCCATGGCCTGATTGAAGAAATCGAATCGTCGGACCGTTGGGCTGACATCGATGCTTTTTGCGAGGAAGCGTTTACGGTGGCGGCCAAGGTGCTCGGGCTGTCGGACGAGAAGCCCGAGCGCCTCGCCTGATTCGGTCAAGATGCAGGGTACCTGCCCGTACCGTTGTGAATTTTCACGCGCAAGCCTTCTGGCGCGCCCCTGGACTGACCCCGGAGTCAGTGTTGGTGGCCACCCTCGCCGTGCACGTGGCCATGCTCGAGTTCTTCCGGGGTGGCGCTGCGGACCGTGGTGATCTCAACGTCGAAGTGCAGGGTCTTGCCGGCCAGCGGATGATTGGCGTCGAGGACCGCGCCGGTTTCCGTGAGATTGACCACGGTGAGGGTGATGGGCCCGTTTGGACCGTCCGCATAGACGCGTGATCCGACTTCGAGTTTCATATCAGGCGGAAAATGTTCGCGCGGTGCTTCGAAAACCGCTTCCGGGTTTTTCTCGCCGTAGCCTTCTGTCGGCGCCACGGTGACCTTGGATTTGAAACCGGCCTGGGCGCCTTCGAGTGCTTTCTCGAGACCCGGGATGATGTTGCTGTGTCCGTGCAGATAGTTGAACGGTTCGCCCCCGCGACTGGAATCGAGTGTCTCACCGCTGTCGTCGGTAAGGGTATAGTGCATGGAAACGACCATGCCGTTGGCTGCCTTCATGTGGGGGTCCTCTGAAAGGATGGAAAGAACGCGCCACTATATCGTATTTCGGCGTCTCCGCCCAAGACGATTTTTCATTACCCGGTTCAAGCGGTTTTTCCGCGCGGCGCGACAAGCCGCCGGCGGATGCTTATACTGAAACGCGTAATTTTTCTGCACCCGACGGTCCGACATGAGCACCCGCAAACCCCGTGTTGAAATCGAATACTGCAGCCAATGTCGCTTCATCCTGCGCGCATCGTGGATGGTGCAGGAACTGCTAATGAGCTTCGCCGACGAGCTTGGCGAGGTGGCGCTGGTACCCGGCACCGGCGGCATATTCGAGGTGCGGCTGAACGGCGAGCAACTGTGGAACAAGAAACAGGCCGGTTGTTATCCCGAACCCAAGGAGATCAAGCAGCTCATCCGCGACCGTATCGCGCCGGGGAAAGATCTCGGCCATAGCGACCGCCGGTAAATCCACATGATCTGTTATCTCACTGTCTCCACGCCCGGACAAGGCCTGCATGAATTCACCGACAAGATTGATGCACTGGTACGCGATTGCGGCGTGCGCGAGGGTCTGTGCACACTGTTTGTGCAACATACCTCGGCGAGCCTGCTGATTCAGGAGAACGCTGATCCGTCGGCGAAGCATGATCTGGAACAATGGTTCAACCGGCTCGTCAAGGAAAACGATCCGATTTATACCCACCAGAACGAAGGCCCCGACGATATGCCGGGGCATATCAAGTCGGCCCTGACGGCGACACAGATATCCATCCCCGTTAGCGAGGGGCGGCTCGCGCTCGGCACCTGGCAGGGGGTTTATCTCTGGGAGCACCGGCATCGCGGCGGAGCGCGCCGTATCGTCGTGCACATCGGCGCGTGAGCGCCGCGCCGAAAATCGCGCCGTACGGCTCCTGGTCCTCGCCGATCACCGCGGAACAGATTGCATCGGGCTCGATCGGCCTCGGCCAGATCGCGCTCGATGGTCAGGATATTTACTGGAGTGAGATGCGCCCGGCGGAGGCCGGGCGCCATGCCATCGTGCGGCTTCGCGATGGCGTGACCACCGAAGTTCTGCCCGCGCCGTTCAGCGCGCGGACCCGCGTGCATGAATACGGCGGCGGCGCGTTTACCGTCGCCGATCGCGTAATTTATTTCAGCAACGACGGTGATCAGCGTCTGTATCGTCTCCCACCCGAAGACGTGCCACAGCCGATTACCCCGCAAGACAGCCGGCGTTACGCCGACGCGGGAATCGACCTGCGGCGTCAGCGCCTCGTTTGCGTGTGCGAAGATCACCGCGCCGGCGGCGAGCCGGTCAATACGATCGTGGCCGTTAATCTCGATGGCCGCGGCGAGCCGGTCAGCCTGGTTTCGGGGCATGACTTCTATGCTTCCCCGCGCCTGAGTCCGGATGGCGCGCAGCTTGCCTGGCTGACGTGGAACCACCCGGACATGCCGTGGGATGGTACTGAATTGTGGCTGGCGGATATCGCGTCGAATGGGTCACTCAGTAACCAGCGGCGTGTCGCCGGGAGCCGCGACGAATCGGTTTTTCAACCGGCCTTTGCACCGGACGGCATGCTTTATTTTGTTTCCGACCGCAGCCACTGGTGGAATCTGTACCGATTCCGTTCCGGACAGATAGAGGCCTTGGCGCCGATGGAAGCGGAATTCGGCCAGCCACAATGGATATTCGGCATGTCCACCTATGCCTTTGCCTCGGAGCGGCGCATCGTGTGCGCGTTCAACCGCGAGACAACATGGCGCCTGGCGCTGATCGATACCGAAACGCGCCGGATGGGCATCGTCGAAACGCCGTTTAGCGACATCGGCGGTGTCGCAGCGGATCATGGCAAAGCCGTTTTTGTCGCGGCGTCACCCACGATGTTGCCCGCCGTGGTGCACCTCGATCTCACGACCCGCCGGTATGAAATCCTGCGTTCATCGAGCACCGCGGTGCCCGAAGCCAGCTATTTCGCGACACCACAAGCACTGACTTATCCGGTCTCTGGCGGAGAACAAGCGCATGCGTTTTATTATCCACCCGCGAACCGTGATTTCCGTGCACCGGCCGGCGCGAAGCCGCCGCTGCTGGTGCTGAGTCACGGCGGGCCGACGTCGGCCACCTCGAGCGCGCTAAATCTCAAGCTTCAGTACTGGACCAGCCGCGGGTTTGCCGTGCTCGACGTGAACTACCGCGGATCCACGGGCTACGGCCGCGACTATCGGCTGAAGCTCGAGGGGAAGTGGGGCGTCGCCGACGTGGAGGATTGCCTGGCGGGCGCGCGCTATCTCGTGGAACGCGGCTTGGCGGATGCCGCGTGTCTCGCGATTCGCGGCGGCAGCGCCGGCGGTTACACGACCCTGTGCGCGTTGACCTTCCACGATCTTTTTCGCGCCGGTGCCAGCTATTACGGTGTGAGCGATTTGGAGTCACTCGCCCATGACACGCACAAGTTCGAGGCACGCTATCTCGACCGGCTGATCGGCCCGTATCCACTGCGACAGGATTTGTATCGCAACCGTTCACCGATACATCACTTGGACCGGTTGTCATGCCCGGTGATTTTCTTTCAGGGTCTGGAGGACAAGGTCGTGCCGCCCGATCAGACAGAAAAAATGGTGAACGCCCTGCGCACGAAAGGCATCCCGGTGGCGTACATGCCCTTGACGGGCGAGTCGCATGGTTTTCGACGCGCGGATAATATCCAGCGTGCGCTCGAAACCGAACTCTATTTTTATTCGCGGGTTTTTGGCTTTACGCCCGCCGATGCCATTGCGCCGCTGATGATCGACAATCTCTGACGCTTATCCGTCAACACGGTTGGTAAAGAGCTGGCTTTCGGGGAACTGGCGGTCACGCAGGAATTTCTTCACCGCCGTCAGGAACGGCGCGGGCCCGGCGGCATAGACGTCAAAGTCGGCGAGGTCGGGATGCTCCTTGCCGACTTGTTTCAGCGCCGTGCCGTATTTGGCCGGTTCGGCTTCCAGAGGCGTGTAGCGAAAATTGTCCAGCGCATCGGCCCACGCACGGCAATGGTTGTTGAGGTAATGACCGTCTTTCCCGGCCAGCCAGTACAGATGCATGGATTCGGCCACGTCGCGCGCCATGGCATGCTCGATGAGACTCTTGATCGGCGCGAATCCTCTGCCATAGGCGAGAAAAATAAGCGAATGCGGCGAGTCCTCGCGCAGCGTGAATTCGCCCTGGGGCCCGGTGAGGCTGACGATATCTCCGTTCTTGAGCCTGCGGAACACGTATTCAGAGAGACGCTCGCCCGGGACGCGACGGATGTGAAACTGGAGGTTGCGGTCATCGCACGGGCAGCTGGCCACCGGATATTCCGCCTCGGCGCCATTGCCGGTTTCGAGCGTCGCCGACTGGCCGGCGAGGAATTGCAGCCGCTTGGTGCGTGGCGTTTGCAGGTGCAACAGCGCCATGTCATCGCCGAGCCGCTCGATTTTTTTCACACGCGCGGCGATCTCCTGCGCCGGTATATCCCGGGGACCCTCGATTTCGCTCGTTTCAATCTCCAGATCAGATACCGCCGTATGCGAACAAAGCAGTACATAGCCCTGATTCTTCTCGGCCTCGCTCAAAAGGTAGTCGTAATGGCGCACCGGCAGCGTCTTGCCGGATACCACTTTTGCCTTGCACAGGCCGCAATTGCCATTGCTGCATCCGTAGCGCAATGAAACGCCGGCGCGCAGTGCGGCATCGAGAATGGAATCAGAACCCTCCACGAAGAATTCGCGGCGGTTGGGAAGCAGGCGGACAGTCGCGGTCATTAGCCTTAGAAAGCTCTCCTTGACGACGAGCGATTGGAGATGATCGATGCTCGATTCCTTTTCCAGTTCGTGCCGCAGCCACAGCTTGAGCGGACCCATGATGCCTTTGATTTCCTGCCCGCCGGATTTTTCGTGCTCGCTGAACTTGTCGTACAGCCAGTCCGTTATGGTCTTGTAGTGTTCCACCAGCACCTTGGCTTGCGCCAGTTCGCGTCCCAAGCCAGCAAGGCGCTCGGCCAGTACTTCGGGCTCCGGCAGCAGGCGCTCGCGAACCCGGTGCGCAAAGGCATCATCCTTGATGTGAGTAAAGCGTTCGAGAACAGCAGCGTCTTCCAGTTGTGTGTCCGGGTAGGCACGCAACAGGTCCTCGGGCTTGACCATGCCCTCGAAGGTCGGCAATTCGCCGTCTTTTATTCTTTTCTGGAGCGCCCCGCGCGAGACGCCGACCAGGCGCGCGGCACGGTTCAGGGTCAGCAACAGCGCGCCATTATTTTCCTGATCAGACATGGATCGACTCCACTAACGCCGTCCGAGCCGTGTCGGTTGAAATAAAATTCCCGACTATTTTACGCGCGGTAACTTCATTATGGGTAAAGAGTCAGTTGTGGGATGTCGCAAGATCATTAGGATCATGAAAGAAAAATCCCATGGCATATGCCGCATGTCAGGCTCAGAGATATTGAAATACTGACTCGCGGGAGCAAGCCATCGTCTGGCATTGCCCCGCTATGATGTCGGTTGATTAAGTCGCTAGAACCTACCAGGTTGGGTAGGCCGATCAGGAGACCTAGTAACCGCGCCGTCCACCGCCGCCACCGCCGCCACCACCACCACGGTTACCCCAGCCACCACCGCCGCCGCCACCACCACGATTTCCAAAACCGCCGCGACCGCCACCACCGCCACCACCACCGCCCGGACGTTCGGTCTTGGGACGGGCTTCATTCACATTCAACGCGCGCCCTTTCAGATCTTTCTGGTTCATGCCATTGATGGCCGCCTGGGCTTCCGCCTTGGCCGGCATCTCGACGAACCCGAAGCCACGCGGCTCGCCACTGAACTTGTCTTTAAGAATGGTGGCCTTGCTGACTTGTCCGAAGGCACTGAAGGCCGTCCGCAAATCCTCCTCAGTGACATCGCGCGACAGATTTCCTACAAAGATATTCATATTTAACTCCTGAGATGAAAGGGTAAAGCATCGTGGACCGCGGCATATTTTCCAAACAATCCCTGAAAACGTGCGGCCGGATAGGCGGATGATCGGGCGTGAACCAGGCTCCTTGGTCTCGACATAAGGAAAGATGGACTTCAATATCCCAGCATCGGTATCCGTCGCAGATAATACGCCTGTGTTTCACCGGCGTCCAAGTGCCCGAAGAATGTTACCCAGTCTTTGGCCCGCCAAGGAGCGTGGTGCGGCAGCTAACCGTACGATTTGGCACCGCGGCCGGCACCACCCGTACCATGACGCTGCCCCTGACTGTGCCGTGGACGATTCTCGCCGTTTTTCCCATTGAAATGACGCGGCGCACCGTCCTGACGGCGTACTTGGTGGCCGGACGGCCCGCCTCGACGGTGACCCGAGGAGGTCTGTTGCCGCGGACGGATGGTCGGCTCGAGCCCGGGAATGACATGGGCCTGGATGGTCTGGCGGGTATAACGCTCAATGTCGCGCAATTGCTGGAAATTGTCCGGAGCGGCGAACGAAATGGCGATGCCTTTGGCGCCAGCGCGGCCGGTGCGGCCGATGCGGTGCACGTAGTCTTCGGCATTCTTGGGAAGATCGAAGTTGATGACATGCGTGATGCCGGAGACGTCGATGCCACGCGCCGCGACGTCGGTCGCCACCAGCAGACGCACTTGGCCAGAACGCAGGTGGGTGATCGCGCGGTTGCGCTGATTCTGATTCATGTCACCGTGCAGCGCCGTCGCCGGATGTCCCTTGGCATGCAGCGTCTTGGCCAGGCGGTCCGCGCCGCGCTTGGTGGCGGTGAACACGATCGCCTTGTCCATGTTGCTGTCATCCAGCAGATGTGTCAGCAGGCGGTGCTTGTGCGCGCCGTCGTCGACATGATGCAAACGCTGCTCGATGTGTTCATGCCGTTCCTGTGCCGTGGCGATCTGGATGCGCTTGGGATTTTTCAGCAGACGGCCAGCGAGCTTGGCAATGTTGCCTTCGAGCGTGGCGGAAAACAGCAGCGTCTGGCGGGTGGCCGGTGTGGCCGCCGCGATCTTCTCCACGGCGTGGATGAAGCCCATGTCCAGCATGCGGTCGGCTTCATCGAGCACTAGTACTTCCAGGCGCGAGTAGTCGATGCGTCCACGTTCCATGTGATCGAGCAGGCGCCCGGGTGTCGCCACCAGGATATCGAGCGGCTGGGACAGCAGCCGCATCTGCGGCGGGTAGGGCATGCCGCCGACGACGCTGCCGATGCGAAAGCGCAGGTGCTTGCCGTATTTGATGGCCGCCGCCGTCACCTGATTGGCTAGTTCGCGCGTCGGAGTAAGCACCAGCACGCGCGGGCCGCGGGAATTTTTGGTCGACGGCGTGCTCAGCCGATGCAGCGAGGGCAGCACAAACGCCGCGGTCTTTCCGGTGCCGGTCTGGGCCGAGGCCATGAGGTCATGGCCTTCGAGCGCTTGCGGTATCGCCTGTATCTGGACCGGTGTCGGGGTGGTGTAGCCGCTCTCGGTGATCGCCTTGAGGATGGACGGGTGTAAAGTCAGTTTTTCAAAAGTCACGTTGTTTCCTTAGATTGAGATAAATAGCGCGTGCAGAAAAGCGCAACCGTTTACCCGTTAAAGGCAACGGCAGTTACAAAACTGCTGGCGCGAACACATCGTCGCCAACCGGTTATTGCGGCGGCATCAATGTCTGAGGTGTGATCCCAGATAAACAGGGACGTGTCTCGAACAAAGACGCCATGCCGCCGCAATAACAAGCAATCTTAAGAGGTTTTATTATTGATCCGGTACTGCGAAAACCTAAGAAAGCTATTACAGGTTACCTTCGTTCCGGTTACATCAATACCGGATCAATAATGCTGAAATCTCAGGGAAACTGAAACCAGAAGGTGGGTCAGAGAGCGATGAACTTATGGCTGGATCGGGCGTTACCGCTGCCTGGACCATTCAGCCGACGCGAACAATACAGGAATACCTGATGAAATACCAGTGTTATTCGGCGCGACGAATCGCCGCGCTTATTCCTCTTTGACCAGTGGCACCCACAGCAGATGTAGCGCGATCATCAGCGCCAGACCGGCGGTGCTCAGTCCGTAAACGAGCAGGTTGGATTCGAAAAACAGCGCGGCCACCATGACCAGCGCCCCCGGCAGGGCGGCCTTCATCCAGGCCGGGTAGGTGATTTTTATGGTTTTTCCGCAGGACTGGCAGGCGACAGGGACGCCCGGCCCTAATATGGTTTTTCTAAGCGCAGAGATTGCCGGTTGCCCGCAATGAGGACACTGGTACATTTCTTTCCACCCCTGATTCGTGTAATTAAAAAATTTAACGTCCCGACGAGAGCATGGTGTCTGGCAACACACCCCTGATCTGAATGGGTCATTATGCCCGAATACAATAGCCACCGGTCCGGGAAAAGGCAAATCCCGGTAATTGAGAATGCATCGTAAACAAGTAGGGCCAACTCGTATCTCTGAAGCGCGTGCGATTCAGGAATCGTTGCATCGGAAGATTATTGCGCATGACCGGTTCGACAAAATCAGGACGGTCGCCGGCTGCCGGAATCCGTGCGTCACGAGCATCGGCTGGCTTCCGCCGTTTGACTGCCATGCGCTGTTTTTTGATCGGGGTCAACGATTCGTGACGTTGTTTACATGCCATAATGCCATTCCCGCGGCTGATGGCGCCTGGAATGTTCCTTCAAAGTCACGCATCGGGTATTCATGCGATGAAAAGATCTCTTGATTATGCGGTTCTGGTACTTGTCGTCACGGCATTCTGTGGCGTGATGCCGTTGGCGCAGGCGGCTCCCGCCGGGGAGACCAGCGTCAGCCTGGGAGCGGAATACACTTCGGGCGATTACGGGACTTCCAGCAACACCAAGATGTGGTATTTCCCGGTTACGCTCAGGTACGAAACGGATCGCTACATGATGGCGCTGATTGTTCCGTACCTTATCATGGAAGGTAGCGGCAATGTCGTGGCGTCAGGCGGCAGGCATGGCACGCCCCGCCCCAACCCCAACCCGACGAACCAGGGGACCCAGACGGATTCCGGGCTGGGCGACATCGAACTGGTGGCTTCGCATGTAATCGCGCAGAGCGATGCCGGCTGGCGCGTGAGTCTGGGTGGCTATATCAAATTCGGCACCGCCGATGAGCAAGATAATCTGGGCACGGGCGAGGATGATTTTTCGGTTCATCTGGCGGCGGATAGGACGTACGGCAATAACACGCTCTTCGGTACTGCGGGATACAAGGTGCTGGGAGATATGCCGGGAGTCGATTACGACAATGTCTTTTTCGGATCGGTGGGAGCATCCCACCGGCTCGATGCTACCCGCGCCGCTGGTGTGGAGCTGTATATGGAGCAGGCGCCGCTACCCGGCGTGGATGGACAGTCGGAATTGACGCTATTTCTGAGCAGCAAGCTGGAGGCGAAAACCCGGCTTACGGGGTACGTGATTGCGGGCTTCGCCGATGGCAGTCCCGACTGGGGGCTTGGAGTTACCCTCAAGATGAGCCAGTAAGATCGGCAGCGTGCGGTTTACTTCCTTACTGCTTTCTCCCGGCCCTGCTCACGTGCGATCAGCCGCGCGAGATCGACGATCTGCTCCGAAAGCAGGTCGATAAGATCATCCACTGACAGGATCCCCACCAGTTCGTTGTCGTCATTGACTACGGGCAAGCGCCGAATGCCCTTGGCGCGCATAACCTTGATGGTCTCGAGGAGACCGTCGTTTTCTTGCGCGGTGACCAGGTTGTTACTCATGATGTCGCCTACGCTGACGTCATCCATGCCCACGCCTTCGGCGATGACCTCGAGGACAATATCGCGATCGGTGACGATGCCGACAGGAACGCGTTTACCTGTTTTTTCCTTTATCACCACCAGATCGCCAACGTGGTACTCACGCATCAGGCGAGCGGTTTCCGGAATCGATGCTTGTGCGTGGATGAAGACAACTTCGCGGTTGCAGACTTTTCCTATCGTCATGACACTCTCCTTACATTTAGATTTATTCTATCGTTACAACTCATCCATTTCTTGACCTAGATCATTGAATCAGCCAGTCATGTTTGCGAAGTTACGCGTGTTTAGGCCTCAGTAGGGCAAACCGCCGTCCGGTGTCTCCGCACGGCCACCACTTCTCCCTGGTGGTCTGGTATTGGACGGCGGTTTTTTTTTGCCAGTCTTCCCCCGATTCCTGCTTGTTGCCGCTTTCTTTATGAGTTGTTTTGAAGATGCCTCCGCTGGAGGTAAAGTTAGACTTATTCTTGACGTGAGACGCTGCCATGCTCGAACTGTTCGTGGATTCGCTGATTATCATGCTGGTGGTCGTCGACCCCGTGGGCATCGCGCCGATTTTCGCGGCGCTCACGCATGGAGAGTCACCGGATGTCAGGCGCCGTACCGCTATCCGCGGCACCCTCATCGCGGGAGCGATACTCGTGGTTTTCGCGCTTGCCGGCGATGCCCTGCTGAATGCGCTGGGCATCGGCATGCCGGCGTTTCAGATCGCGGGCGGTCTGCTGTTGTTCCTGCTGGCGGTGGACATGGTTTTCGCCCGCCCCTCGGGGGTGCGTTCTCCGACGGCGCGGGAGCAGAAAGAGGCGGAAGCGAAAAAGGACATCTCGGTATTTCCCCTGGCGATCCCCCTGATCGCCGGTCCAGGCGCGCTGACGTCGGTGCTCCTCATGGTGGGCGAGCAGGGCGCCGACCCGATGGTCATCGGTACCGTGCTGGCCGTGATTCTGGTGGTGCTGATTCTGACGCTGGTGTCACTGCTGTTTTCCGTGCGCATCATGGCGTTCATGGGCGAGACCGGTGCCAATGTCGTGAGCCGGGTGTTGGGCGTGATTCTCGCGGCGCTGGCGATTCAGTTCGTGCTGAACGGCTGGCAGGAGGCATCCATGTATATCGAGGAAACCGCGCCACGGATGCTGACGGTCTGAGTACAGCGATATTCAGATTGCCGCGGTGACCGGGAGATACTGTACCGGATTGATGCCGTACGCGCCCGATTCCAGAACGCGTTCGATTTCGCACGGGCGCCCGTCGCGAGTATTGTAATTCATCAGATCCACGGTTCTGGCTCCCGGAAGCGGGAAGTAGTCGGCTTGCAGAACGAGTGCCACGCGGGGTTTCAGGCGACGCATGCGGTTCATGGTGACGACCACGCCGATCTCACCCGTGTTGAGTTCCACCACGCTCCCGATCGGATAGATTCCCATGCACTGGATGAACTGTTCCACGAGACCAGGATGGAAATCGCGGTTGCGCCATTCGTACATCTTTTTCAGGGCCGCATGCGCCGACATACCGGTGTGATAGGCGCGGTCGCTGGAAATGGCGTCGTAGCAATCCACGATGCCGCCGATCATGCCGAACAGGCCGATCTGATCTCCCTTCAGTCCGTGAATGTAGCCGCTGCCGCTGTAGCGTTCATGATGGCAGCGCGCCACCTCGATCGCCGCGCGCGGGATGCCCGAAGTGTTGTCGAGTATCTCCACCCCGCGCGGCACGTGGCTTTTCATCAGGGCGTATTCGTAGTCGTTGAGCGGGCCGGGCTTGTTTAGTATCTCATTCGGCACTTTCATCTTGCCGAGATCGTGCAGCAGCGCACCGAGGCCGAGCGTATTCAGTTCCTGTTTTTCCAGTCCCAAGTGCCGTCCCAAGGACAGCGCCAGGACGCAGACGCGCATGCTGTGCTGCGCGGTATACTCGTCTTTCTTTTTCAATTGCGCGAAGCAGGTCAATGCGTCCGGGTTGCGAATGATACTTTCCACCATCTCGCCGATGACCTTTTTGGCGCCGACGCTGTTAAGGTTTTTGCCCAGGCGCACATCCTCCAGAATGGAGTAAACGAGATTCTTTGTTTCGCGATGGATTTCGCGGACGACTTCGATTTCTTCTTCGAGGCTTGTTTGGTCGTGATAGACGGGTTTTATCAGCGGATGGCTTTCGATTTTGATCAGCAGATCGCGCTCGACTTTCTTGTGGTTCAGCGCTTCTTCGACGACGGCCTTTTCCGCCGGTTTCCGCGGCGGCGGTATCTGATAAAGCTCGGGGGTATCGATGTAGACGTACTGGCAGTAGCGTTGCAGATCGAGGATCTCGTCCTCGCCGCGGATTTCGAAACCCTGGAACAGAAAAGGCGTTTCGCGCCACGGACGATCCAGATCGCAGACGAACATCCCCACCTTGAGCTGCTGAACGTCGAGTTTTCTTTTCATATTTTTTAACCCGCCGGCTTCCCGCCATTTTGCCGTTCTGCGAAATATCGGCAGAACAGCTTATATGACGTAATTGTAGGTCAGAATAATCCTACCCCCAAGGAAATGACAATATTCGGTTAACCATTTTTCACAGGCGGCGGACAGGACGGGGAGAAGCTGTCACAATGAATGGCCCATACACCAACTGGAGGAATTCAGGAATGAGCGGACATACCTATAAAGTCGTGGAGCTGGTGGGTTCGTCCCCCCAGGGTTCGGACGAAGCCATCCGGGGCGCCATCGCCCGTGCCGCCAAGACCCTGCGCAATTTAGACTGGTTCGAGGTGGCCGAGACCCGCGGCCATCTCGTGAACGGCAAAATCGCGCACTGGCAGGTCAAGATCAAGGTCGGCTTCCGCATGGAGGATTAGTGAGGCGGTATGCAACACGTTGGTAAAGTTACTGCCCTGAATCCCGGGGTTTGGCCGGGGAACAAGTCGTCTTGCCGCCTCGCTAAACCGAGGATCGTAGGATTTTCATTATTGATTCGGCACGAATCCTCCCGAATCGAGGAACGCACGGTACAAATGCTTCTGTGCCTCCGTGGCAGCGTTAACGTGCCGGATCAATAAACCCAGCCATGTTCAGGCTGTATACCGCGGCGAATTTGCCGGAGGCGCATCTGCTCCTGCACCGGCTGGCGCATGCCGGCATCGAGGCGCGTGTGCTCAACGAGCATGCGCAGGGCGGACTGGGCGAGATCCCGTTCACGCATGCCTATCCCGAGATCTGGATCATGGAGGAGGCGGACGAGGCGCGGGCGCGACGGATCGTGGTCGAGTTCGAGCAGACCCCTTCCTCGCCGGACACGACACGGTGCGCCGCCTGCGGCGAGATGAATCCGCCGGCGTTTGAAATCTGTTGGCGCTGCGGAGGCGTTCTTCGCTGAACAAACAGCGTCGGACGTATCAACGATGATACTTGAGAAATTAACGGGGAAACGCTAGAGCCGGGTGCTGAGTTCGGCTTCGGCCTGAACCTTGGCGCGCAATAAAAGTTCGGTGACGTTTACCCACGCCGTCTTTTTCTCCGAAATCATGCTCGAAAGCCGGCGGGAGAATCTGCCGTAATCTTCCGTCTCGTTTTCGGTCGTCAGAACAGCCGCGTGCTCGAGGAAGGGAATCAGTCCTTCGATCATCATGAGTTTCTCGCGTTTATTGCGGATATCCTTGTCCTCCTCTTTGGTCTCGAAGTAGGCTTCGGAGTTGTCGAACATGGTCTCCATCGCCTTGCTGAGGCGGTCGCAGTCCAGGCGGAACATCCCGTAGGAATTCTGATACAGCCGGAACAGCTCCAGCACGATGTCCTTGAGTTGCAAAAGGCGCGGGTGCTGGCGCAGTGCCTGGGAGAACAGCGCGAAGACGTCGTCGTAGTCCGCCCTCGGCTTCGGGGTCTTGGTGGCGGGCAACACCGAATACGACGATATCGTGGGGCTGGAGGAGTCGTCGGTCTTGTTGCGCATCGCGGGGTTTTTGGCCATCTGGCACATCACACGGATGTCCTCGAGTTGCGCCATGATTTCTTCTTCCTTGTTGTGAGCGTCGCGTTGCGCGAACTGAAGATTGCTCTCGGACTCGCTGTAGTCGAAGGAGGAGACGACGTTCTGCCGAATCCGGGTTTCGACATCGCTGCGCGTCTGTGAGCCCAGCACGCCGGCGAGGCGCAGTTTCAGGCGCTCGCGCGCCTCCATGGCGATGCGGTAAATGCTGGCATAGCGCGCCTCGGTTTCCTTGAACTCCACGTACTGGCGCATATTGTTGTCGAAAGCATCGATCTTGTGCAGCAGTGTTTGTGAAAACGACAGGAACGGTCCGGCGAAGGCGGCATTTTCTTCGGCACTGAGGGTCATCGTGGCCAGGGCCTGTTTGTACGTGGCTACCTTGTTGCTCACGGTTTGCGCGCCACGGGTGATGCCGGAAAGGACGTTGGAGATGCTGGCGAAGGACTGATGAATCTGCTTCGTGGTTTTCAGGATCTCGATGAGTTTGCGCAGCATGGTTTCCTCGCCGCTGGTGTGCAGGAACAGTGCCTGCAAGCTTTTTTTGGCTTCCTCCAGCAATTCCGGGCGCAGGAGCGCGTTTTCCTCGATGAAGTAGAGCGCGGTCATCGAGACCAGCGCTTCGCGGTGCTGCGGATCGGTAGATTTTTCGTTGAGCATCTTGTCATGCCCGGCGCGGGCGCGGTGTCCTGGTGGCATAAATTGCCGCGGCGGCAAGTGTCAGGTCAACGTGCATTGCCCGGGAGCTTCCTCTTCATTAATATATCCAATGCATGGCGTCCTGTCGCTACGATTGTTGGTGAGGATTCTTGCCGGGGATTGAACTTGCAAGGCATCGGCCCCATCTAAGTTTCCGAATATGCCACTGTTTTTTAACAGGAGAATCCTAAATCCATGAAGCGCATTTTGCTGTTTGTAGCGACCAACATCGCCGTTCTGTTCGTCCTCAGCATCTCGGCCAGCATCCTGATCAGAGTGCTGGGCATTCAGGAAATGCCGGGAGGACTCAACCTGCAGGCGTTAGTGATCTTTGCCGCGGTGATCGGTTTCGGCGGATCGTTTATCTCACTCGCCATGTCCAAGTGGATGGCCAAGCGGGCGACTGGTGCGACAGTCATCGAACAGCCACGCAACAGCACCGAGCAGTGGCTCATCGAAACCGTCCGGCGTCTGGCCAAGCAGGCCGGCATCGGCATGCCCGAAGTGGCGGTTTACGAGGCCCCGGATGTCAACGCCTTCGCCACCGGCATGAGCCGCGATTCAGCGCTGGTGGCGGTCAGCACCGGCTTGCTGAATGCCATGGACAAGGACGAGGCGGAGGCGGTGCTGGGCCATGAAATCACGCACGTGTCGAACGGCGACATGGTGACGCTGGCGCTGATCCAGGGCGTGTTAAACACCTTTGTGATCGTGCTGTCTCGCGTGGTCGGATACTTCGTGGATCGCGTGCTTCTCAAGAACGATCGCGATTCCATGGGCATCGGCTTCTTCGTCAGCAGCATGGTCGCGCAAATCTTGCTCGGCATCCTCGCGAGCATGATCGTGATGTGGTTTAGCCGCCAGCGCGAATTCCGTGCTGACGCCGGCGGTGCGAAACTCGCGGGCCGCGACAAGATGATTGCCGCGCTCAATCGGCTGAAGGCGATGCATGAGCCAGCACAGTTGCCCGATCAGATGGCCGCCTTCGGCATTTCCGGCGCGCCCGGCGGTGGCCTCAAGCGCTTGTTCATGTCGCACCCGCCGCTGGACGAGCGCATTGCCGCGCTGAAGCAGACACGCTAGCTAAGCGTTCAACGCAAAAACCCTCCGTGCCCAGGCACGGAGGGTTTTTCTTTTCCAGAGCCGTGAACGGTCAGCGGCAAAGCGGCAGCGACAGGGACTGCAGCACCGCGCCGTCGTTGCGATTCTGCACGAAAGCCACGACACCCATGTCGGATGCTTTCCAGGATTTGTCCAGCGAAATATCCCGCACGAAATGGACCTTGCCGTTATCTTTCAGCGGCACCGGGCCGATGAGCTGCCGTGCCACATACTCGTGATGCAGGGTGAGATTTTGGTTTTCTCCCGCGTCGATGTCGTGGCTGAGGTTGTTTTCATAAACCGCCAGGTACAAATCCGTTTGTGCCGCCTGACTTAACGTTTCGGCGTCAGCCGTGATGCCGATATTGCGTGCATGGTGTGAAAGCACCAGCGTGATTCTGGCTGGCGGTGCCGTGGCGTTGATGCGCTTGATCTCGCTATCGGCCCGGCTGTGCCAGCGCGACAGATTCCGGCCATTCAGGACGAATTGGGGCGTAAAAACCGTGCGCATCCGGTTCAGATCCGCCAGGCGATACTGGCGATCGGTGAACGTCTTTTGCGAATAGCTGTCTTCCCATCCAAGGTCGTTCCAGTAATCCACGTGCAAAGCCAGCGGCACGACCCGGTTCGGCACCAGCCCGCTCTGCCGTAGCGAGGACAACCAATCGTCGGCCGGTGGACAGCTGCTGCAACCTTCTGACGTGTACAATTCGAGCAATGGCACCGTGGTGTTCCCGCTGCGCGCGGAACAGGAAAGCTCGGCGGCTAATGAAATGCCGGACAGGCTTGTCAGCAGCGAGGCCGTCAAAATCAGAGTGATAACTCGCATAGTTGGCCTGTATTTCACCTCATCTCCCTTTCCCTTAAATTCCCGGGCATGGCAATTAGTCTATTCCCTGCCGGATTGGTTCACCGGCGGCGCAGAAGAACTATTAAGAGAGGGTTATGTCTATATTGTCAGGTTTGCCCCGATCGCTTGCCGAGGAACAATGCTGATAAAAAAAACCGTTACCATTTCGTCGTCTGAAATCACGTCCAGAGAGGTTTATCAGCAGCGCCGCCGCTTCCTGCGTGAAGCAGGTGCCCTGGCGGTCGCCGGTGTCGGCACAACACTGCTGCCCGCGCCGGGAGAAGCCGGCCAGAAATTTCCCAACCTGCGCAAGAGTCCGTATTCGCTCGACGAAAAGACAACATCCTACAGGGACATCACGAGCTACAACAATTTTTACGAATTCGGTTCCGGCAAAAGCGATCCCTCGGAACGCGCCGGGAATTTCCGTACCTTTCCCTGGAGCGTGGCGATCGAGGGCGACGTGAAAAAGCCCGCTGTGTATCAGATGGAAGATCTGCTCAAGCATCATCCTCTGGAGGAGCGCGTCTATCGTCTGCGCTGCGTCGAGGCCTGGTCGATGGTGGTTCCGTGGGTGGGATTTCCGCTGCGCGATCTCATCCGGCGCGTCGAGCCAACCTCGCGCGCGAAGTATGTCGAATTCACCACGCTGCTCGATCCTGCGCAGATGCCCGGTCAGCGTCCGGGGCTGCTGGGCGCGGGGCTCGACTGGCCCTATGTCGAGGGATTGCGTCTCGACGAGGCCATGCATCCGCTGACGCTGCTGGCCGTGGGACTTTACGGCGAAGTGCTGCCGAACCAGAACGGCGCGCCGATCCGGCTCGTGGTGCCGTGGAAATACGGTTTCAAGAGTATCAAGTCGATCGTGAAAATCCGTTTCGTGGAGAAACAGCCGCTCACGACCTGGGTGCGCGCCAACTCGCGCGAGTACGGGTTTTATTCCAACGTCAATCCGGCCGTGGACCACCCGCGCTGGAGCCAGGCGAGTGAACGGCGTATCGGGGAGGACTCGCTGTTTTCGCCCAAGCGCAAGACGCTGCCGTTCAACGGCTATGCCGACCAGGTGGCGTCGTTGTATGCTGGCATGGACTTGAAGAAATATTTCTAAGAATTGTTACCGCCAGAACGCCAGGGCCACCAGGAAAATCATCTTGGAAAAAAACCAAATAGTCAGATGGTTTGTTAAGCCGACGCTTTTTGTGCTGGCGTTGATGCCGCTGGCGTTTCTGGTCTATCGGGCGTTGAACAACGATCTCGGTGCTAATCCCATTGAAACCATCAACCGCTATACCGGCGATTGGGTGCTGCGGTTCTTGCTGGTCACGCTGGCCGTTACGCCGTTGCGGAGGTTATTTGGCTGGAATGCGCTGCTGCGCTACCGGCGGATGCTGGGACTGTTCGCGTTCTTTTACGCCTGCCTGCATTTCCTGTCCTATGCCTGGCTCGATCAGTATTTCGTCCTCGCGGACATTATCAAGGATGTTGCCAAGCGGCCGTACATCACCGTCGGCTTCGCTTGTCTGCTGATGTTGATACCGCTCGCCGCCACCTCCACGAATGCGATGATCCGGCGCCTGGGCGCGCGACGCTGGCAGGCCCTGCATCGCCTGGTATATCTCGTTGGCGTGGGTGGCGTCGTGCATTATCTGTGGCTGGTGAAATCCGATCTGCGCGAACCGCTGATTTACGGCGCGATTCTCGCGGCGCTGCTGGGATTCAGGCTGTGGCGCCGGGCGTGGCGGGAGCCGGGCGCCGTCGCCGTTGCCGCCCGGCAGGCGCTCCCGTGACCGGATCGAGGTTTTTGCGCATCCTGAGCGCGTCCGTCCCGTCCTCATAAAATTTCCCGGCTATGCCCGTCACCGCGTAGCCGCCGTTTCGATACAACCGCATCGCCGGCAAATTGTCCGGCCGCACTTCCAATCTAAGATCACGGCAACCGCGATTGCCGGCCTCGGATTCGGCGGCCGCCAGCAACGCCCGGGCGATGCCGCGGCGCAGATAGTCCGGATGCACGACCAGCGAATAGAGTCGCGCCACGGACGTTCCGCGCCGATAGAGCACCACGGCATTTCCGGCAAGCACGCCGTCCTGTTCACAAATCCACACGGAAGCATGGCCGTGTCGCAGGAGACGCCTGAGATTCGTGCGGCTCAGTCGGTCCGTGGGGAAACGTTCCTCGAGCTGCACCAGCATGGCGAGGTCGTCAATTTTGGCCCGGCGTATTCTCAAGTTCGGCAACCGGAGCTCAGACGGGCGCGATGTCCCGGTCGCTCTCGACGTCCTGTCTTTCGCGACACTCGTGCATCCCTGCACGTCGCAGGCTGATTTTTTCGCCGAACAGCGCCGGACGGTAGCTCATTTTCACGCGCCGCAGATTTTCGAGGCCCAGGTCGTCGCCGACGTTGATGAAGGTACAGTCGGTGAATTCCTTGACGAATTCGCGGAACAGGAATTGCGCCGATCCGGGAATGGCGAAATTGGTTTTTTCCACGAGCACGTTGGCGACATCCGGGGTGATGCGCTCGCCGAAGGTGAAACCTTCCAGCCGCTCGTTGATGAATAAACACAGGCCTTTCAGGCCGAGCGTGTCGTAATGGGTCAGCGCGCGCTCGATTGCCCGGCGTTCCTGCTCGACCGTGTAGAAGAAATCAGCGATGGCATCGCCCGACATGTACTGAAGGCGGTTGCGCAACCAGGTATCGATGAGCCCGCGTATGCCGTCCTCATGTTGCGGTCCGAGCCGTTCGAGGCGGTGATCGGGGTGGACACGGCGGAACTGGTTGATCTCGCCGCGCTTGGTTTTATAGGCATTGCCCCTGAGTTGGACCAGATCTTCCGTGCGGTAGATGTAGTCCGGCAGGCTGCGCTCGATGAGCCAGCGATCCAGGGATGCCTCGAGCAGGTTCATAAAATCGCGGTACACATATTCGACCGCGCTGAGATAGGCTGTCGGGTTGTACCCGTCCATGATGCGAAAACAGGCGTCGAGCGCCGCCACCTGATGCGCCGGCTTGCCCAGCGGCGGCAGCAGCATGGTCAGGCAGTGGCCGTTCAGGCTGAAGAGACAGAAGCAGTCCTCGATGATCTGATAGAAGCCGCTTTTCTGCGACAGCCAGATGATGTTATTGGCGAAGGTGTAATCGGAGAGCGGTGTCGGGATGTGCCGTACGTAATGGTCGAACAGGGGCTTGGCATCGATCGTGAAAGGATAGAGCCGGTGATTTTCGACGGCGAGATAATGTCGCGGAAGCAGTTCGTTGCTGTGCAGCGTGAGTACCGGCGCGGGCACGAGGCGGTCGGTAATATGTTTTTCCGTCAGGCTTGGCGGAGGTTCTTCGTTCTGGCTCAGCACTTATTTCTCCTCGATAGATCGCCAGCGCGTGATGCGACGCCGCACAAGGCTGGGAAACAGGGATGGGAGCGACAGCGTCGGCACGAAACCCGGTGCCAATGCCATGGACGCTGCCGTAAAACGGAGCAAATCGGGCTATCCATCGACATGGTTGATGGAAGCGAGCGCAAAGCGGGATTGGCTTTCAGAAACAATCAGTTGAAAATCGAGCGTGGCTTGGCTGGCATCTTTATAGGGGTGGGCTTGCCACCAATAAAGCGAAATGAAATGATTGACTCGATAAAAGAATTTGCTGGAACGAGATGGATATCGACCTCCTTAAAACCTTCCTCGAAGTCTATCGTACCCGTCATTTCGGACGAACCGCGGAGAATCTCTACCTGACCCAGTCGGCGGTCAGCGCCCGTATCCGTTTGCTCGAAGAGACGCTGGGGGTGCCGCTCTTTACGCGCACGCGTAACGACATCCAGCTTACCCCCGCCGGGACGCGGCTGCTGAAGTATGCCGAGTCGATTTTGAACGCCTGGAGCCGGGCGCGTCAGGATACGGCGCTCGGTGAGGAAGACAAGGTTTCGCTGGCCATCGGCGCTTCCTACAGTCTGTGGGACATCTTGTTGCAGGAGTGGACGCATGCCATTTACCGCGAATTACCCGGTGTGGCCCTGCAAGCGGAGGCCCTGGGGCCGGAGGTGCTGATCCGACGGCTGCATGACCGTGCGCTCGATATCGGCTTCATGTTCGAGCCGCCGCAGATGGCGGAACTCCAGGTGCGCGAAATAACTCAGATCAAATTGATCATGGTGGCGGATCGTCCCGGTCTCAGCGCGCGCGAAGCCGTGGGCTGCGGCTACATTATGGCCGATTGGGGCACCTCATTTGCCATCGCCCACGCACGCCATTTCCCCGACATGCCGCCGCCCGCGGTGCGCATGGGCCTCGGGCGCATGGCCCAGTCTTTTCTCCTGCGCAACGGCGGGGCGACTTATCTCGCGGAACAGATGGCCAGTGAATCTCTGCAATCCGGCCGTCTGCACCGCGTGGACGATGCCCCGGTGATCGACCGGCAGGTCTACGCGGTTTATCCCCTGGCTAGCGAGCGCACAGCCTTGCTGGAACAAGTGCTTGGTTTTCTGGTCCCGCGTCCCGCCGCGCGCGAAACGGCGCGCGCTGTCTCAGCGTTGCCGGCGGTCTGATCGGTCATTGCATTTTTTCTCCAGCGATATTTCGTCACCACAGCCCCGGCATCGCCGAAAATCAATGTCGAGAGAGGAGCATGATTTGCAACCACTTCACGGAACAACGATTTTATCGGTACGTCGCAACGGACTTGTCGTTATCGGCGGCGACGGCCAGGTGACCATGGGCAACACCGTCATGAAGGCGAACGCGCGCAAGGTCCGCCGCTTGTACAAGGATCAGGTGATTGCCGGCTTTGCCGGCGGCACCGCCGATGCCTTCACGCTGTTCGAACGTTTCGAAGGCAAGCTGGAAAAACATCAGGGCCATTTGGTGCGTTCTGCGGTGGAACTGGCCAAAGACTGGCGCACCGACCGCATTCTGCGCCGCCTCGAGGCGCTGCTGGCGGTGGCGGACAAAACCGCCTCGCTCGTCATCACCGGTCAGGGAGATGTCATCGAGCCGGAGGGTGGGCTCATCGCCATCGGCTCCGGCGGGCCGTATGCCCAGGCCGCGGCGCTGGCCCTGATGGAGAACACCGAACTGGACGCGCGCGCCATTGCCGAGCGGGCATTGAATATCGCCGCGGACATCTGCATATATACCAATCGAAACCTTACCATCGAGGAGCTTCAGGGCTGATCATGTCGGAAATGACCCCGCGGGAGATCGTCCAGGAACTGGACAAGCACATCATCGGCCAGGCGGCCGCCAAGCGCGCCGTGGCAATCGCGCTGCGCAACCGCTGGCGCCGCGCCCAGGTCAAGGATGAAACGCTGCGCACCGAGATCACGCCCAAGAACATCCTGATGATCGGTCCGACGGGCGTCGGCAAGACCGAGATCGCGCGGCGCCTCGCCCGGCTCGCCAACGCGCCTTTCATCAAGGTCGAGGCGACCAAGTTCACGGAAGTGGGTTATGTCGGTCGCGACGTCGACTCGATCATCCGCGACCTCATGGACATGGCGGTCAAGATGACGCGTGTCGAGGAGATGGCCAAGGTCCGCGCGCGCGCCGAAGACGCCGCCGAGGACCGGATTCTGGATATCCTGGTTCCGCCGGCGCGCGAGATGGGTTTTGCCGTGGGCGAGACCGCGCGCCCGGCCGACGGAGCGGCGCGCCAGATGTTCCGCAAGAAACTGCGTGAAGGCCTGCTCGACGATCAGGAGATCGAGGTCGAGCTCTCCGCGCCGGCCATGGGCGTCGAAATCATCACGCCACCCGGCATGGAGGAAATGACCAGCCAGCTGCAAAGCTTGTTTCAGAACATGGGCGGCCGGCGCGCCCGCCCGCGCAAACTGAGAATCCGCGATGCGCGCAAGCTGCTGACCGAGGAGGAAGCGGCACGCCTGGTCAACGACGACGATATCAAGGGCGGGGCGCTCGCGCGCGTCGAGCAGCATGGCATCGTATTCATCGACGAGCTCGACAAGATCGTCGGCCGCAACGAAGGTCGCGGCCCGGATGTTTCGCGCGAGGGTGTGCAGCGCGATCTGCTGCCGCTGGTGGAGGGCTGCACGGTCTCGACCAAGTACGGCATGGTCAAGACCGACCATATTCTTTTTATTGCCTCTGGCGCGTTCCACCTGTCCAAACCCTCGGACCTGATACCGGAAATGCAGGGACGGCTTCCCATCCGCGTCGAGCTCGATCCGCTCACCGCCGAGGATTTCGTGCGCATCCTGACCGAGCCGGATGCCTCGCTCACCGAGCAGTACAGTGCGCTGCTGGCGACGGAAGGACACGTGCTCGAATACCAGCCCGACGGCGTGCGCCGCATCGCCGAGGTGGCGTGGCAGGTGAACGAGCGCACCGAAAATATCGGCGCACGGCGCTTGCATACCGTCATGGAGCGCCTGCTCGAAACCGTTTCTTTTGAAGCCGCCGATCGCGGCAATGAACAAACCGTGGTGGACGCGGCCTATGTGGACCAGCACCTCGGCAGCCTTATCGGCAACGAAGATCTCACACGCTATATCCTGTAGCTGACGGTACCGCTGCGTTTGTGGTTTGTTGATTTTTCAATATTTTTTCCGCTCTTGAAATTACCTCCGCTGTCCCCATTTAAAAACGCGATACAGCAGGAAGGACATGGGTTTTTGACCCAGTCCAGAAATTGCTGGCAACCCGATTAATTGTATGGAGATGATCATGATGAACAGGCTTATGCGACGCGAAGACCGGGCCCCACTGAACCGCTGGGGTCTGTGGGATGACGACATTAACCGTGTATTCCAAGGATTTTTGAGCCCGATGCGCTGGGTCGAAGAGGCAACCGGCGAGGATTTGACGCCGGCGATGGACGTCAAGGAACGCGATGACGCGTATGTCATCAAGACGGAAATGCCGGGCGTGAACAAGGATGATGTCAGCATTACGCTGGAGAATGGCGTATTGACCATTACCGGCGAGAGCAAGAGCGAGAAGGAAGAGAAGGAAGGCGAGCGTGTGCTGCGCCAGGAGCGCCGTTATGGCAAGTTCGTTCGCAGTCTGAGGCTTGGCACGCAGATCGACGAGAAAGCCGTCAAGGCCAGTTACAAGGACGGGATACTGGAACTGATCCTGCCCAAGGCCGAGGAAGTGAAGCCCAAGAAGATTACAGTGGATGTAGCGTAACTCCGCTATTACCGGGAGGGTTCCCGGAGAGAGAAAGGCCGCTTACGCGGCCTTTCTTATTTTTAGGTCCGGCATATGCTGACTTTGGCGTGAATATGCGCTAACTTTTCCCTCCGTATATATCGCTCCCGTCGCTATAACAGGAAAAAAATGCCGCTGACACCTCAATCCGCCGCCGACCGCGCGCGCATCCTGACCGAGGCCCTGCCGTACATTCAGCGTTTCCAGGGCAAGACCATCGTCATCAAGTACGGTGGCAACGCCATGGTGGACGAGAACCTGAAACGTAGTTTCGCGCGCGACGTGGTGCTGATGAAACTCGTTGGCATGAACCCCGTGGTAGTGCACGGCGGAGGGCCGCAGATCGGCAAGCTGCTGGAGAAAATCGGCAAGAAAAGTGAATTCATCCAGGGCATGCGTGTCACCGACCGCGAGACCATGGACGTGGTCGAAATGGTACTTGGCGGGCTCGTCAACAAGGAAATCGTCAATCTCATCAGCCAGCACGGCGGCAAGGCCGTCGGGCTGTCGGGAAAGGATGGCGGTCTCATTCGTGCCAAAAAAATGGTACTCCAGAAACTGCCCACGAAAGAGAACCTGCCGAGCGAGATTATCGATATCGGGCACGTGGGCGAGGTCAGCAGCATCGATCCGCGGCTGGTCGCACTGCTGGACACCGGTGATTTCATCCCGGTGATCGCCCCCATCGGCGTGGGCGAGGACGGACAGACGTATAACATCAATGCCGATGTCGTGGCCGGAAAGCTGGCAATCACGCTCAAGGCGGAGAAGCTCATACTGCTCACCAACACCACCGGCGTGTTGGACAAGGAAGGCAAGCTGCTTACGGGCCTTTCCATCAACCAAGTGAAGGACTTGATCGGCGATGGGACTATTCATGGCGGCATGCTGCCCAAGGTCAACTATGCGCTCGACGCGGTTGGCAGCGGTGTGAAATCCGCGCATATTATCGATGGGCGTGTCGAGCACGCAGTCTTGCTGGAAATTTTCACCAACGAAGGCGTCGGTACGCTCATCAAATCCTGACCGCCGTGAATTTGCATACAACCAAGGAAATTTACGCCCGCGAAATTTGTTTCGCTCGCCTGACAGTCGTTCGGGAAAAGGACTGAACCATGGCCCGACCGCGCCGTGGCGAAAGACGTCAGCTGATTCTCGAAACGCTGGCGCACATGCTTCAGGCCAATCAGGGTGAACACATCACTACCGCGCAGCTCGCGCGCGCCGTCGGGGTTTCCGAGGCCGCGCTTTACCGCCATTTTCCGAGCAAGGCGAAAATGTTCGAGGGCCTGATCGAGTTCATCGAAGAGACGCTCTTCACCCGAATCAACAAGATTATCGCGGAAGAAACCCGCGCCGAGGCGCGCATCCAGAATATCCTGTTTCTGCTTCTCGGTTTTGCCGGCAAGAACCCCGGCATGGCGCGACTGCTGTACGGCGATGTGCTGGTGGGCGAGACCGAGCGCTTGCGCAGACGCGTGACGCAGATCTACGAGCGCATCGAAACCCAGATGAAACAGATACTGCGTGAGGCCGAGGTCAACGAGAATCTGCACCTGCCGGTCAACGACGTCGCCGTGCTTCTGCTTGCCGTCGTGGAGGGATCGATTACCCGCTTTGTTCGCAGCGAATTCAAGTCGTCGCCGGTGGCGGGATGGGAGCGGCAGTGGGAAATGTTGCGGAAGAGTGTTTTTAACAAATAAAACGATCCGCCTGCTGGCGCATAATCCCGATTAAAATAATCACATAAACTTCGCGTTGAAAACCCAAACCGCCGCCAGGCCAAGAATAAAACATGCTCCCGCGTATAACGCCGCCCAAAGCTTGTAACGTTTGGTCAATTCCGTTTGCGTGAAGGCCGACAGGATATACGGCCGTAACCCGTCGCGCGTCGGGCCGAGCACGTTGAGGCCATCGGCGGAATGGATAACTTGCTCCTGACGGTTTTTCATGACATCGCGCCGCGCCTGAGAACGTGCCAGCATCCATTCCTTTTCGTCGATTTTTCCGTCCTTGTCGAGATCGAAGCGCTGCAACAACGTGGGTTGGTCATTCTTCCAGTCCTTGAGCATTTCGCGCACGTCTTCGTCCACGGTCGGCTGGCTGATGTAGCTGCTCACGCTTTTCAAAAGCCCGAGCGCGTAGAGCCGTTCGCCGGAATTGATACGTTCCTCGGTAAGGCGATATGTGCCGCTACCTATGTCCGATGTGAAAAAGCTGGAGACACCAGCTGGACGACGGGCAATGCCACCCACGCTGGAACTGGATCGCCAGTTGTCCTTGTGTCGTGGGGTCACGTCCGCGCCTTCAGGATCGATGACCACGCGGCCGGTATCGTCCTGCAGCCAGAAGGTTTCGGTGCTTTCGCCCCGGTCGATGACTTCCCAGCGTGTTTGCGTATGGCCTTTGTTATAGGTTTTGACCTGTTGTTCGATCTTGTAGCGAAACCAGACGCAAGGCAGGGCGGAGAGTTTGGCGATGATCGGCGGGCCATCCATGAGCTTGCCGAGACCTTCTAATTCCACGTATCCCTGTGGGGCTGAACGGATTTTGCAGGTTGGCGTGTCTTCGATAAGGCGGATGTTGCTCACATGACGCCACGTGCGCCAGGAACAATAGGCGGATCCGGCGGCCAGCACCATCACCACGAGACCGATGGCGGCCGGATCGCTTTGATGGATGCTGTGAGCCAGCCCAGCGAACCACTGGGCCAGTGGACTGGGCGACGACATATTCTAGGTGCTGAACAGCGCCTTGACGTTCACGTCCCGGGTTTCGCTTTCCGTGAATTTAAGCAGCGACTTCGGCTCGAACCGGAACAGCGTGGCGATCACATTGTCCGGAAACGTCTCGATGCGGACATTGTTGGCGTTGACCGAATCATTGTAGAACTCGCGCCGGTCGGCGATTTGCGCCTCGATCTGCGAGATGCGGTTTTGCAGGTGTTGGAAGTTCTCGTTGGCGCGCAGTTCCGGATAATTCTCCGCCACCGCGAAGAGATTCATGAGCCCTGCCCGCAGCTGGGTCTCGGCAGCCCCGACGGCAGCCACGTCTCCCGCTTCGCGCGCGCTGTGCACGGCGGCGCGCGCCTGCGTGACTTTTTCCAGTACGCCGCGTTCGTGCTGCATGTATTGCTTGCATGCCTCGACCAGCTTCGGCAGCTCGTCGTGACGTTGCTTGAGCAGCACGTCAATGTTCGACCACGCTTGGGCGACATTATTCTTGAGCCGGACGAAATTGTTGTACATCGTGACGGCATACAAGAACAGCGCGGCAAAAATGCCCAAAAAGACAAAAGTGGCGATCGACATGATTTCTCCTTCGTCAGCCGGCAGGCGGCATTAAAAAGGAGTATAGCCGCCGAGGTGGCGGCTGCCAGGGAAGCGCGGAACAAGTTCCCGTTCGTGCTGAGCCTGTCGAAGCATGAACGGCAAATCCATTAATTACGCTCGAATTCGCTCCCCTTCGACAAGCTCAGGGCGAACGGATTCGAGCTTATTCAGAGCTTCCCTGGGGCGTGTCGTCCAGTAGGGTGATGACGACTTCTCCGGCCTCGCGGCCGTGGATGTGATATCCCCGCATTTCAGGCACTCCTTTCTTGCCGAGTGAAATAATAAGGTAAAGCACGCCGGGATATTCATGCTGCTCGATATCCGCGAGCGAGGGCAGTGGCGGAGAGTCGGGATGGGAGTGAAAGATAGCGCCAAGTTCTTCGCCTTGCTCGCGCATGCTGCGTATGGCCTCGATCTGTCCCTTGGGGTCGAGCGCGAAGAAGTGCTTTTTGTCGTCGGCGACATTGACGACGGGATAACATTTCTTGAAACCACGTTGGTCGCGGGAGATGAGACCGCAGATTTCCTCTTCCGGCGATTTCTGCGCGAGCTGCAGTAACTGGTTGACGATGCTCCGCGGTAGGCGGACAACGCTCATATCTCTCCGCACACCGGGCATAGCGGGTCCTTGCGCAGCCGCATTTCGCGCCACTCCATCGTCTGGGCATCGAGAATCAGCAAGCGTCCATTCAGCGACTGACCAACCCCGGTCAGGACTTTCAGCGTTTCCGTGGCTTGGATGCTGCCGATGATGCCGGGCACCGGCGCGAGGACGCCGGTTTCGGAACAGGTCTCGGCGATTTCATCCATGTCTTTGTACAGGCAGCGATAGCAGGGGCTGCCGGGAAGATCGGCACGGAAAGTGGTGACCTGGCCTTCCATGCGAATCACAGCGCCGGAGATCAGCGGTTTTTTCTGCTCCACACATATGCGATTCAGGCCGAAGCGCGTGGCGAAATTGTCACTCGCATCCACGACGGCATCCGCCTGTCGCACCTGTTCGATCAGTTCATCCGCAGGGAGGGTTTTATTGAAGGTTGTGATCTGAATATCGGGATTGAGTGCCTGTAGCGTTTGACGGGCCGATGCCGATTTATCGACACCGATGGCATTCGTGGTGTGGACGATCTGACGCTGGAGGTTCGACAGTTCCACGCGGTCGCGGTCGACGATGACGAGATGCCCCACGCCCGACGCGGCGAGATACATCGCCACCGGCGAACCCAATCCTCCGAGCCCGACGATGAGCACGCGTGCATCGAGCAGTTTTTGCTGACCGTCGATGCCCACCTGCGGGAGCAGGATATGACGGCTGTAGCGCAGGAGTTGTTTGTCATCCATGGCAAATCAATGGGGCAGATTCGGCTGGATTAGAGGCAACATGCGGTAATGCGATCGCGCCCGCCCAGATCCGGATAGCAAACGATATTACGATAGCCGAGCTGATGCAAAAGTTGGTCGATGGCGGCAGCCTGATCCCATGCGTGTTCGAATATAAGCAATGCAGCGGGTTTCAGGTACTCGCGGGCGGACAAGGCGATTTGGTGAATGGCAGCGAGTCCCTCAGGTCCGGCGGCCAGGGCTTGTTCAGGTTCGAAGCGCACGTCCCCCTGATGATCCAGATGCGGATCATTGGCGCGCACGTATGGCGGGTTGCTCACAATCATATCCAGCCGCATGTCGTTCAGAGGTTCGAACCAGCTGCCTTCACGGAATTCAATATTGGTCAGGCCAAACTTTGCTGCGTTTGTGCGCGCGACTTCGAGCGCCGCCGGCAAAATGTCGGTGGCAATTAGGTGACATCGCGGACGTTCCTTCGCCAGCGCCAACGCAATCGCGCCGCAGCCGGTGCCGAGATCGGCGATGGTCCATTCGGCGTCTCGTGGAATAAACGCCAGCGCCTTTTCCACCAGCAGCTCGGTTTCCGGACGCGGGATCAGGGTGGCAGGCGATACGTTGAACTCCAGGGACCAGAATTCGCGCATACCAGTGAGATAAGCGATAGGCTCTCCCTGCTTGCGCCGCGCAAGCAGCGCTTCAAGCCGTTGCTGCTGTTCGCCAGTTAACGCGAAATGGCCACGCGTGAAGAGTCCACTGCGGTCGAAGCCGCACGCGTGCATGATAAGCACTTCCGCATCGAGCCGCGGCGTGGAACTGGTTGCTTGCAGTTCACGCGTGGCGGTTTGCAGTATTTCACTGATCGTCGGAGGCATTTTATGCAGGGCGGCGGGTTTCATGTTCAGGCATTCAACGTCGCCAGCAAATCGGCCTGATCGGCGCTGCGCAGCGCATCGATGAGGTCATCGAGCTTGCCTTCCACGACCTGATCGAGTTTGTACAGCGTGAGATTGATGCGGTGGTCAGTCACGCGCCCCTGCGGAAAGTTATAGGTGCGAATGCGTTCCGATCGGTCGCCGGTGCCAACCAGGCTCTTGCGCGTGGCGGCCTCGTGTTCACGTTGTTTGCGCTGCTCGGCCTCGAGCAGGCGCGCGGACAGGATAGACATGGCGCGCGAGCGGTTCTTGTGCTGCGAGCGCTCGTCCTGGCATTCGACCACGATGCCCGTCGGCAGGTGCGTGATGCGGATCGCCGAATCGGTCTTGTTCACGTGCTGGCCGCCGGCGCCGGAGGCGCGGAAGGTATCGACCTTGAGCTCTGCCGGGTTGAGAGCGATGGCGTCCACTTCCTCCGCTTCCGGAAGCACCGCGACCGTGCAGGTCGAGGTGTGGATGCGTCCCTGGGCCTCGGTTTCGGGGACGCGCTGTACGCGATGCGCGCCGGACTCGAACTTGAGACGCGAGTACACGTCTTTCCCGGCGATGCGGGCGATGATTTCCTTGTAGCCACCGTGTTCACCGGGGCTCTGGCTCATCACTTCCACGTCCCAGCCGTGGTTGGTGGCGTAATAGTTGTACATGCGGAACAGGTCGCCGGCGAAGATCGCCGATTCATCGCCACCGGCGGCGGCGCGGATTTCGAGAAAGATGTTTCGGTTGTCATTCGGGTCTTTCGGCAGTAGCAGCGCCTGGATCTCGGCTTCAAGTTTTTCGATAAGCCGCCGCGCCTCCGCGACTTCTTCCTGCGCCATCTCGCGGATGGTCGGATCTTCGTCCTTGAGCATGGCTTGCGCGGCTTCCAGTTGTTCGTGGGCCGCGCGGTAATCGCCATACAGCTTCACCACCGGATTGATTTCGGAATATTCCTGCGACAGCTTGCGGAACTGGTCCTGCTTGCCAATGACTTTGGGGTCGGAGAGCAGCCGTTCAATTTCCTCAAAGCGTTGCGCAAGGCTGGTGAGCCTTGTTTCGATGGAGGGGTTCATCCTTACTCTTCGTGGAGGCCGAACAGGCGGCGCGCGGCCTCGAGCAGGGCGCCGTTGCCGTCATGATCCGCCTTGCGCAGAACGTCGGTGGGGGCGTGGGTGAATTTGTTGGTCAGCGCGCGCGCAAGCTGTTCGATAACCTTCGCCGGGTCCTCGCCGTGGGCGAGGCGCCGGCGCGCGCGTTCCACCTCGGCCTCACGCAGGGCATCGGCCGATTCACGGAGCGCGCGGATCGTGGGCACGGCATCGAGGGATTTCACCCAGTGCATGAAATCCACGACCTGGGTATCGATGATCTTTTCCGCATCGCGCGCGGCCTCCTGGCGCGATTCCATGTTCTCCTGCACCACTTCCTTGAGATCATCGATGGTGTAGAGATATACGTCATTGAGTTCGCCGACCTCAGCCTCGATATCGCGCGGCACGGCGATGTCCAGCATGAACATCGGACGGTGCTTGCGCGCTTTCAGGGCCCGTTCCACCGTGCCCTTGCCGAGGATGGGTAGCTGGCTGGCGGTGGAAGCAATGACAATGTCAGCGTCGGCAAGACGTGTCGGCATTTCCGCGAGCGAAATGCCCTCGGCGTTGAACTGGCCGGCCAGCAGTTGCGCGCGCTCGACGGTGCGGTTGGCGAAGATCATGTGACCGGCATCGTGATCCCTGAGGTGGCGCGCGCAGAGTTCGATCATGTCGCCCGCGCCGATCATCAGCACCGTCTGTTCCGAGAGCTTGTTGAAAATCTGCTCGGCCAGGCGCACCGCGGCTGAGGCGACCGAGACCGCGCTCGCGCCGATCGCCGTGTCGGTGCGCACCTGTTTGGCGACGGTGAAGGTCTGCTGAAACAGGCGATTCAGGATTTTTCCGGTGACGCCGGCCTTGTGCGCGGTCGCGAAGGCCTCTTTCATTTGTCCGAGGATTTGCGGTTCGCCCAGGATCATGGAGTCGAGCCCGGCCGCGACGCGGAACACATGCTTTACCGCCTCTTGGTCGGGATGACGGTAAAGATAGGGATGAATGTCGCCGCGGTTCAGTCGGTGATAGTGGCAGAACCATTCGATGACCTGTTCGTCGTGCGCAGGCTCGAGCCCGCAATAGAGCTCGGTGCGATTGCAGGTGGAGACGATCGTCGCCTCGCTGACGCCGCCGCTGCCGGTCACTTCATGCAAGGCGTTGACCAGCTTGTCGGTGGCGAACGCCGCCTTCTCGCGGATATCGACCGGCGCTGTGTGATGATTGATACCAAAGGCGAGCAGGTGCATGCAGAAAACCGGGTAATAGGCGCTATTGCCTGCGATTTTGACCCATCAGGGTCCGCTGTCAAGTTTGGGGCGGCCGCGGCGACTTCAATGCGTTAAGGGTCAGGAATGTTACCCCGAGTTCCGTGGTTATTAATAGGATGGCCAGCAGGAGCAATATCCAGCGATTGTCCGACCACCACTGCATCATCAGCACGCCCAGCCCCCAATTGGCGGCAACCAGCAGGAAAACCAGCGGCACGATCACCGCCGCCACAGGTCGTTCCAGGTGCCGCAGTGCCACGGCCAGCAAGGCGAATCCGAGAATGGCAAGGAACTGGTCGGTCACGCCGAAGAGCGGCCATAGCGCGAGCCCGCCGCGGCCATGACCGTCATGCAGCGCAAGCAGAGCCGACAAACCGACGGCTGTCGCGATCAAAGCTTTTTCATTGCCCGGGATGAAAGCGGGATAGCGCTCGGTCAACCCGGAGAGCAGCTGTTTTTGTGCGCGCAGCCCGGCCTCCAGAGTTGCGACAAGCAGGCCGATAACCACTACTGCCATGAGCGAGCGTGCGAACTCCATGTCCAATCCCAGTCCCGCAGCGTGACGCGCAAATCCGTTGATATATAGTTCGGGGACAGCGTGCAAATCCATGAATGTTTCCCATGACGTGTAACGCTGGTTCCAGTCCTGGACGTTCGGCAGTCCGGTGCTCCCGATGATGATGGCGCTCAATGCCAGCAGCCCCAGCGCCAAGGCTCCGCCGTAACCGATATAGCGTGCGTCGGCTTCGCGTTTCATTTGGCGCACGGTGACGGCATTGGCGACCAGCAGGTGAAACCCCGCCACGGCGCCGGAAGTGAGTGTCACGAACAGCCACGGAAGTGTATCCGGAATGCCGGGGCCTGAGTGGAATTCCGGCGCCACCAGGCTGGGCTGATCGATCATCACTACGGTGAAAAAAATCAAAAGGGATGTCCCCAGCAGCAGCGCGGTGAGATAGCCGCGCGGACGCATCAGTTTCCACATCGGCAGGCGCGTGACGTAATAGCCGTAGGAGAACAGAAGCATGACCCAGACCACCGTGGCATCGAACGGGAAATACGACTCGGCCGTTTCGAGATGCAGCGCTCCGGTAAAGCTCAGCGGATAATCGCCGAGCAGCCACACGACCATGAGACTCAAGGCGAGCGCGATCAGGGAGGCAGGAATAATCTCGAAGTCTTCCCTGCCACGCAGAAAATTTCCCAGGGGCAGCGCCAATGCAGTGACGATCCAGAATGGCAGCACCGAAGCGGGAAACGCCGACAGGAGTTGCGCCGCCAGCGTGGCGCAGACCGAATTCATGATGAGCAATAGCAGAAACGCGACCAGCGCAAAGAGTCCGTGTGCCGGAGCGCCCAGCAGACGCGCGGCGATTTCGGCCGGATTGCGGCCGGGATAATGCAGGGACAACCACAGCGCGCCCAGCCCGTAAGTGCCGGCCGCGACCACGGTGCCGACCACGGCCCATAGAAAAGCCGGAACCCATCCCCATATTAATGAAGTGATGCCGCCGGTAATGGCGGCGCCGGCGGCAAGCGAAGCCACATGGTGACCGAAGAGCAGGTGGCGGCCGAACACGCCGGATTCGGCCTCGGCAGGCCGGTCGGGCGAAGGTGTACTATAATCTTCCCCAAGGCGGAAGACGCCCAACTTCAGAAGCTTGGAGTAGAAGCGGTAGCCAAAGGCAAATACCACCACGACCATGATCAGCAAAACCAGTGAATTCATGATATGTCCGCGCCGTTAGGCGCAATCTGAATAGTATCCCGATACCAGTCCTGTTCGCCGGTTGCGCACCTATTCTGGATAATAGAGACTTGTAATGACTATTTTAGATGGTGCGGTGAAACTCCGCGCGCAGCGGCGGTCATAAAGACACTCAGCCTGTCATCTTTAGCTGTTCGAGAACTACTATATATGATCATTTCCCGTTTTAACGTCATCCCGGTTTTATTGACATTTTCCTTGCTGACGGCCTGTGCCGGCACGGCGCAGACCGGGCCGTCGCACGAAGCGACTCCGCCGGCCGCCAAGGCCGAAGAGACCCTCCCCAAGGTCAACCTGGACCAGGAAATGCTTTATGACATCCTGGTGGGCGAGATGGCCGGTCAGCGGGGCCAGATCGGTGTGGCAGCGGCAACCCTCGGCAAGGTGGCGCAGGAGACGCGCGATCCGCGTGTTGCCGAGCGCGCGACGCTGGCCGCACTTTATGCCAAGCGTTATGACGAGGCGATACAGTCGGCGCAACTGTGGATTGATTTGCAGCCAGGCGATGCCGAGGCCAGAGAAGCGATGATCAGTGCGCTGCTCGAGCTTGACCGGGTCGCGGAGGCCAAGAGCCAGTTCGAGGCGCTTTTCGGCCTGGAGGAAACCCGCCGCAACCTGGATCAGGCTTACCTGCGCGCTGCCGCGGTGCTGGGACGTGCCAGCAATCGAGCCGCGGCGATCGATGTGATGCAATCCCTGGTCGCGCTGAATCCGCGCAGTGCCTCGGCGCATTTCGCCATGGCGCATCTCATGGTCCGTGGTGGAGACCTGGATAAAGCCCTGGCAACCATCGACGAGGTACTGAAACTGCGTCCGGACTGGGAGGAGGCGGCGCTGTTCAAGGCGCGTCTTCTGCTCTCACAGAAAGATCCGGACAAGGCACGCGCCTTTTTTGAATCGTTCCTCGATCGCAACCCGCGCGCGACCAACGTCCGGCTCAATTATGCGCGTTTCCTGATCGACCAGAAGGAATGGCAGAAAGCGCTCGTGGAGTTCAAACGCGTGGCCGCGGACGCCCCGGACGATGCCGACACTATTTATGCCGTGGGCCTGCTATCGCTGCAGAACAACCGTCTGGAAGAGGCGGAGAAATATCTGAAACGCGCTCTCGAGCTCCGCCCGGAGAACGATCAGGCGCGACTGTATCTGGGGCAGGTCGCCGAACAAGGCAAGCGTTACGCGGAAGCCGTCCATTGGTACCGCGAGGTGGATGCCGGTGAATATTATTTCGAGGCGCAGTTACGGATCGGTGTGGTGCTGGCGAGGCAGGGCGATCTGGCCGGAGCGCGCCGGCAACTGGATGGCATCAAGGCGCAAAACGATCAGCAGCGCGTGCAAGTGGCGCTCGCCCAGGAAACGATTCTGCGCGAGGCCAAACTGTATCGCGAGGCGCTAGAAGTACTGAATGCCGCGATCCAAGCTGTGCCCGGAGACAAGGACCTGCTCTATGCCCGTTCCCTGGCGGCCGAGAAACTCGGTATGCTCGACGTGACCGAACACGACCTGCGCGAAATCCTTCAGCATGACCCGAAGAACGTCAACGCGCTCAACGCACTTGGTTACACGCTCACGGACCGCACCACGCGTTTCCAGGAAGCGCTTGAATTGCTGAATCAGGCGATCGCGCTGAAACCGGACGACGCTTACATCATGGACAGCATGGGTTGGCTGCAATACCGGCTCGGTAATTACGCGGAATCGGTGAAATACCTCAGGCGCGCGCTGGACATACGCAACGACGCGGAAATCGCCGCGCATCTCGGCGAGGTGCTGTGGGTCATGGGCAATCATCGCGAAGCCGAGTCCGTCTGGAACAGCGCGCTGCGCGAAACGCCGGATAACGAAGCGCTTAACGGCGTCATCAAGAAATTCAAACCATGAGATATGCGGCGGGCCTCCTTGGCCTGACCGCGCTCGCGGCCGGGTGCGCTACCGCACCTGCGCTTCCCCCGGTCGAGAATCCCGCCGCCACCTGGCAGGCGCGACAGACGGAATTGCGCCCGATTACGACCTGGAAAATCCAGGGGCGCATGTCGATGCGCACGGCCGAGGAGGGCTGGCAAGCGTCGCTGAGTTGGGTGCGCGAGGGTGACCGGCATCGCATCGATATCATCGGTCCCCTGGGGCGCGGGCATTTGCGATTGACGCGAGACAACCAGGGAGCGGAATTGCGCGATGCCGATCAGCATAGCTGGCACGCGGAAAATCCGGAGCAACTTTTATACCAGACCACCGGCTGGCTCTTGCCGCTCGATGGGCTCAATTACTGGGTTCTCGGCCTGCCTTTGCCCGATTCCGCTGCAAGCCAGGAGCTGGACCCGCAGGGACGCTTGAAAACGCTGTCCCAGTCCGGCTGGGACATTCGCTTTCTGGAATACGCCCGCTACGGTGCCCTCGACTTGCCGAGTAAACTCTTCATCAAGAGACAGGGCCGTGGCATGAACGGCAGCCCGGCCAATGATGCCACGCTCGAAGTGCGACTGGTCATCGAACGCTGGGCATTATCCAAATAAATATAAACAGGAGTTTCGGGATGCAAACCTGGCCGGCGCCGGCAAAGCTGAATCATTTTCTTCGTATCACGGGACGGCGCGCGGACGGTTATCACAGCTTGCAGACGGTTTTCCAGTTTCTCGATTACGGCGATGAACTGGAATTCACGATGACGGACGATGCACGCGTCACGCGCACCACGCCGTTTCCCGGAGTGGACGAGGACAAGGACCTGGCGGTACGCGCCGCGCGGCTGCTGCAAGAGACTACCGGTATCCGCCGCGGTGTGCAAATCCGTCTGACCAAGCGCATCCCCGCCGGTGGCGGGCTCGGGGGTGGCAGTTCCGATGCCGCCACGACCCTTCTGGCCTTGAATGAGCTGTGGGACGCGAAGCTTTCCCGCACGGAACTCGCCACGCTGGGGCTCAGGCTTGGCACGGATGTGCCGGTCTTCGTCCGGGGGCAGGCGGCCTGGGCCGAAGGGATTGGAGAAATCCTGACCCCCATCGAGCCGGAAGAGGCTTGGTATCTGGTGGTGGTGCCACCGGTGCATGTCTCCACGGCGCAGGTTTTTGCCGACCCTGAATTGACACGTTATAGCCCGCCCCTCACAATACGCGACTTTCACGCAGGGCGTGGGCTGCAAAACGACCTGGAACCGCTGGTGCGCAACCGCTATCCGGAGGTGGACCGCGCGATACGGCTGCTGGCCGAGTTCGGCGCGCCACGCATGTCGGGTTCGGGCGGCTGCGTGTTCCTGAAGGTGACGGGGGCGGACCACGGCCGGAAGATTCTGGAAAGAATTCCCAAACCGTTTTCCGGTTTTGTGGCGCGAGGGATGAACCGGCATCCTTTATATATGGTTCGGTGATATTCAGATTCGGGACCGCGTGTTCGGCGCCCGTCGTTGCCTCCGGTATTCTGACGTACAGGGACGTACTAATGCCGCGGGAGGCAGGATGCCGAGAGCGGCCTGGGTTCGGACGGTTTCGTTATTACTGGGGCGTAGCCAAGCGGTAAGGCACCGGATTTTGATTCCGGCATTCCCAGGTTCGAATCCTGGCGCCCCAACCAGATTTTGTAGTTGATGTGCCAGGATGAGAAGCTGACGGGTTCGACAAATTCGCCGGGGCGAGATGGAGCGATTGCGATTCACTGAATCGCGCTACATCGAGCGGGCTTGCCATGGATGGCAAGCCCTGGAGTTCTTAGCGAGATAGGAAGATCGAGCTTAGAACTGAATTTGGACAGGCGCGAAGCGACTGGCCCGAGCCACTTTGTGGCGAGGGCGAGCCCCAGGGACGGGGCGAGCAATCCTGGCGCCCCAACCAGTTTATGTATTGGATCACCCGTATCACAGGGGAAATCGCGTGTCCTTGGACAACATGGTGGTGTTTACCGGGAACGCCAATCCGGCGCTCGCGGAGCTGGTGGTGCGGCACCTGGGATTGCCCCTCGGCAAGTCGGTGGTCGGCCGTTTCTCGGATGGCGAGATCCAGGTCGAGATCATGGAACACGTGCGCGGCAAGGATGTGTTCATCGTCCAGCCCACGTGCTCGCCCAGCAACGACAATCTGATGGAGTTGCTGGTCATGATCGACGCGGTGAAGCGCTCCTCGGCGCGGCGCATCACCGCGGTGATACCTTATTATGGTTATGCGCGCCAGGATCGGCGACCGCGCACGGCGCGGGTGGCGATCACCGCCAAACTGGTGGCGGACATGATCACAATTTCCGGCGCGCACCGGGTGTTGACAATGGATCTGCATGCCGACCAGATCCAGGGATTTTTCAACATCCCGACGGACAACGTTTATTCTTCGCTGGTGCTACTCGGCGACATATGGCGGCAGGAGTTCAAGGACCTGCTCGTGGTGTCGCCGGATGTGGGCGGCGTGGTGCGGGCCCGCGCGATGGCCAAGCATCTGGAAGCGGACCTCGCGATTATCGACAAGCGCCGCCCAAAGCCGAACGAGGCCAAGGTAATGCACATCATCGGCGAGGTCGAAGGCCGGACCTGCGTGCTGATGGACGACCTCGTGGACACCGCCGGGACGCTGTGCGAGGCGGCCGGGGCGCTGAAGAGCCACGGCGCACGCAGGGTGCTGGCGTATTGCACGCACCCGGTACTTTCCGGCAGCGCGGTGGAGCGGATCAGCAAGTCTGATCTCGATGAGCTGGTGGTGACGGATACCATCCCGCTCAAGCCGGAAGCCAGGGCCTGCCGGCGCATCCGCCAGCTGAGCGTGGCCGAGCTGCTCGCCGAATCGATGCGCCGCATCGCGGAAGAGGATTCGGTCAGCGAGCTGTTCATGGAGTAAAAGTTTCGGGCATGGGGCCTGTGCCCCGTGTCTTTTCTGTACCCTCCGATCCTGGTCGCGGGAGAGGCGGGAGATGTTTAACAATATTGGAGACTGACAATGAGCGCTAAATTTGAATTGATTGCCGAACCGCGCGCAGCGAAAGGTACGGGTGCGAGCCGCCGCCTTCGCCGTAGCGGAAAAGTACCCGCCGTCCTGTATGGAGCGGGCAAGGAGCCGATGATGGTTTCGCTGGACCACAATGCGATGTCGCGTCATCTGGCGAATGAAAAGTTTCACACCTCGATCCTGACCGTGAAGGTTGGCGGCGACACGGACCAGGCCATTCTGCGTGACTGGTACATGCACCCGTACAAGCCGGTGGTGATGCATGTTGACCTGCAGCGCATCAGCGCTACCGAGAAGATTCACATGAAGGTGCCGCTGCACTTCGAGGGCGGCGACGTGGCCCCGGGCGTGAAGATCGATGGCGGTATCGTCACGCATCTCATGACCGACGTGGACATCACCTGTCTTCCCAAGGACCTGCCCGAGTTCCTGACGGTGGATCTGTCAGCCCTGAATATCAATGAGTCGGTGCATCTATCCAACATCAAGCTGCCCGCAGGCGTGAGCATCACGAGCCTCGCGCATGGCGGCGATGACCTGGCGGTGGGTGCCGTCACTACTATTCGCGTGGTGGAAGAAGTGGCTCCTGTGGTGGCCGCACCGGCGGAAGGCGAAGCGGCTGCGGCGGCGCCGGCCGAAGGCGAGGCGAAACCCGGCGAGGCCAAGGCGGGCGAAGCCAAGAAAGGCGAGGCACCCAAGGCGGAAGCCAAGAAGGGAGAGGCGCCCAAGAAAGAAGCACCCAAGAAGGAAGGCAAGTAATCCCCTTCGCGGAGCGACGACGTGGCGCAGGGGATTTCCCTCATCGTTGGCCTGGGGAATCCGGGCGCGGAGTACGCGGAAACCCGGCACAACGCCGGGTTCCGTTTTCTGGACGTCTTGCTGGATGCTACCGGCGAGAGATTGCACAACGAGTCGCGCTTTTCGGCAAATGCCGGCAAGCTGACTGTGAGCGGCAAAGACGTCTGGCTGCTTGAGCCGCAAACGTTCATGAACCACAGTGGCGACGCGGTTTCCCGATTCGCCCACTATTACAAAATTCCGGCCGCGGAAATTCTAGTGGTGCACGACGAGCTGGACCTGCCGCCGGGAACCGTGCGGCTGAAAATCGGCGGCGGCGACGGTGGTCACAACGGGCTTGTCGATGTTACCCAGAAACTCGGCACCTCCGACTACGCGCGCCTGCGTATCGGCATCGGCCATCCCGGCAACGCCGCGCAGGTCGTGTCGTACGTGCTGAAGAAGGCGTCGGCGGCGGAGCAGATGTTGATCGATGCGGCCATCGTCAGCGCCAAATCCCATTTCGCGGACATCGTCCATGGTCAGTTCCAGAAGGTCATGAACAGTCTGCACACACACAACCAGTAAGCGAGATTTCAAGATGGGTTTCAAATGCGGCATCGTCGGCCTGCCGAACGTGGGCAAATCCACGCTCTTCAACGCGCTCACCAAGGCGGGCATCGCCGCGGAAAATTATCCCTTCTGCACGATTGACCCTAATATCGGTATCGTCGAGGTGCCGGACCCGCGCCTGCTGCAACTCGCGGAGATTGCCAAACCCGAAAAAATCCTCCCGACCACGATCGAATTCGTGGACATCGCCGGCCTCGTGGCCGGTGCATCTAAAGGCGAAGGACTGGGGAATAAATTTCTCGCCCACATCCGCGAGGTAGATGACATCGCCCATGTGGTGCGCTGCTTCGAGGACGAGAACATCGTGCATGTCTCCGGCCGCATCAATCCGCTGGCGGATATCGAGACCATCAATACCGAATTGGCGCTGGCCGATCTGGATACGGTGGAGAAAGGTATGCAGCGCGCGGACAAAGGCACCAAGAGCGGTGACAAGGACGATATCAAACTGCGCGAATTGCTGGCACGCGTGCGCAAGCATCTCAACGGCGGTCAGCCGGTGCGCAGCTTGGGATTGAGCGATGACGAGCACAGGCTGTTAAAGCCGCTGTGCCTGCTCACCGACAAGTCACTCATGTACATTGCCAACGTGAACGAGAAGGGTTTTACCAACAATCCATATCTCGATCAGGTCGAACAACTCGCGCGCTCGGAAAATTCCGTGGTGGTGCCGATCTGCGCCGCCATCGAGGCGGAACTGGCCGATATGAACGCCGAAGAGAAACAGGTATTTCTTGCCGATATGGGCCTGGAAGAGCCGGGGCTGAACCGCGTCATCCGTGCTGGCTATAAGCTGCTCGGCCTGCAGACGTTTTTTACCGTCGGCCCCAAGGAAGTGCGTGCCTGGACGGTCCGCCAAGGCGCCCACGCCCCCCAGGCCGCGGGAGTCATCCATACGGATTTCGAAAAGGGTTTTATCCGTGCCGAGACCATCGCCTTCGACGATTTCGTGCGCTGCCATGGAGAGCACGGCGCGCGTGAGGCCGGGAAGCTACGGCTCGAAGGCAAGGACTATGTGGTGCACGACGGTGATGTCATGCACTTCCGGTTTAACGTGTAGCGTCCAGCCCTGATTTGATCAGGTCGGACGCGTTTCCCTTGTCAGGTCAGACAGATATCGGTATCTTTTGCGCCCCTTTGGCTAGGTAGCTCAGACGGTTAGAGCGCGGCACTCATAATGCTGAGGTCGGCGGTTCGATTCCGCCCCTAGCCACCATCTTTTCAAACACTTATCTCGTCCGTGATTTCTTCTTTGCAATGCATCTGCCTTAGAATGTGATCCAGTCCCTCCTGATGAACCTGGATCGGGTCAATGTCAAAGCCACTTAAAATCATCCTCTTCGCCGTCGGCGGACTCGTAGTGTTCCTTGTCCTCGTCGCAGTGGCCTTGCATCTTTTTGTGGATGCTAATGCCTACAAGCCCCGGTTGGAAGCGGCCGCCTCGGGAGTTTTGGGGATGGAAGTCAGAGTTGGCGGCCGAGTTGGGATCGGCTTCTTCCCAGGCTTGCACGTCACACTGCAGGACGTGAACATCCGCAACCGGGGAGCAGACCTCGCCTCCGCGAAGCAGGCCAGCGTTGGCATCGATCTCCTCCCTCTGCTCTACCAGGAAGTCCAGATCGGAAAGATTGCGCTGAAACAGCCCAGGATCTCCATCGAGCGGGACCACGACGGCAAGTACAACTTCGAAAAACCGGAGGCAGCCGGAGGAATGTTACCCGCTCTGAACTTGGCGAGTGTTTCATTCTCGGACGCGACTCTCCTCTATTTGGACAAACCGTCCGGGGAAGGATTCGAGGCGGTAAACTGCAACCTGAGCACGCGCCGCCTGCGGCTCGCGGAAGGGAAAAGTTCAGACCTCTTGAAGCACCTTTCCTTCACGGCGGAACTCGCCTGCGGGGAGATTCGGAAAAATGACTTCATGGTGTCCGATTTGAAGTTATCGGCCGACGGGAAGAATGGGGTCTTCGATCTCAAGCCGATCACGATGCATCTCTTCGGCGCGCAGGGATCGGGGAGTATCCAGGCGGACTTTTCCGGCGCTGTCCCCATTTACCACGTCCGCTACTCCCTGCCCCAGTTCCCTATCGAGGAACTCTTCAAGGCCCTGTCGCCGAATAAGGTTGCAGAAGGGCCGATGGACTTCTCCGTAAACCTGTCGTTGCAGGGAAAGACCGTGAACGAGATGCTACAGACCGCGGAGGGAGAGATCTCGCTTCGGGGCGAGAACCTCACGCTCAAAGGCGCCGACCTCGATCTGGAGTTCGCCCGGTATGAGACCAGCCAGAACTTCAACCTCGTGGACGTGGGCGCCTTCTTCTTTGCCGGGCCTTTCGGCATGGTGGTCACGAAGGGGTACAACTTTGCGAGCATCTTTCAGGGATCGGAGGGCAGCAGCGAGATCCGGATACTCGTCTCTGACTGGAAGATCGAGCGTGGCGTGGCGCATTCGCAGGACGTGGCCATGGCGACGAAACAGAACCGTGTTGCCCTGACCGGAAGACTTGATTTACTCAACCAGCGGTTCGATGACGTGACCATGGCGCTGATCGACGCCCAGGGCTGCGCCATGGTACGGCAAAAAATACATGGCCCGTTCCAGAAACCGGTGGTGGAGAAACCGAATATCCTCATGTCCCTCGCGGGGCCAGCGGTCAGGCTGCTCAAGAAGGGAAGGGACCTCTTTCCTGGCGGGGAGTGCGAAGTGTTCTACGCCGGTTCGGTGACGCCGCCGAAATGACGCAGGCACTTCGGAAATGCCCTGGAATGGAGGGTATTCATGAGTACCCGTGACGTCACGGCATTGATCCTTGCCCGCTCCACGACGCTCTGTGCGATCTCGTACATACGGCGATAAATTTTCACTGTAAGCTTTCTCTTCCTTTTTAAGATCGGTCGGGTCATCTGCGGGATATTATTTTTATGCCGCCTTATGCAAGCTTGTATTGATTTATGACTGCCCACCATGTGCCGAAAACCATTTCTGATCACATCGCTTTAGCTGTTGTTAAGGCGATGCGCGTTCCCGCGGATCTTTTCTTTGCCAGGCGCTATGGTCACCGGGCGGTGGTGCTGGAAACGGTTGCAGCCATCCCCGGAATGGTGGGAGGCGCGCTGCAACACATGAAATCACTGCGCACCATGCATAATGATCGCGGTAAAATCAAAACACTGCTCGATGAAGCGGAAAATGAACGCATGCACCTGATGACGTTCGTCAAAATTGCCAAACCGACGTGGTTGGAGCGGATGATCGTACTGATAGTGCAAGGCCTGATGTTCAACTTGTATTTCTTGCTGTATTTGATAACGCCGAAGACATGTCACCGTATCGTCGGCTACCTGGAAGAAGAGGCCATTAATTCATATACAGAATATCTGGCGGAAATCGACAGCGGTTCCGTCAAAAACGTTCCGGCCCCGCAGATTGCGATCGACTACTGGCGTTTGCCGGCGAGTGCATCGCTACATGATCTTGTCATCGCTATTCGGGATGACGAAGTCCGTCATCGCGACATCAATCATGCGTTTGCCGACAGGATGTCATAAGCTTCATGTAGTGAGCCAGGAAACATGAAGTGCTGGCGAAGAGCCCGCCAGCTTCATCGGCATGGAGAAGACCGCGACCACAATCCACCTCGCCATAGTGAATCTCACGGCCGTAAGCAGGGGAACATTAACCGTAGAACCGCCCGGATTATTCCAGGCGGTTTGAGCGTTAATCATTCGGCAAATACCAAGTACCGCGTTTAACGGTTATGTTTGACGAACGGGAAGATGTTAGTCAAGCCAAGGATATCGGTGATCAGCAATATGATAAAAATAAGCACGAGCGCTCCAACGACACCATCGCCGCCGGCCGGTAGCTGATCCATATTGGTTGCCAGGGTCTGCATTTCTTCATCCGTCAGGCTGTCCACGCGCGCCTGAACCTGCGCGGGGTCCACGCCGCGGGCCAGCAGCTGGGCCCGCACGTCGTTACGGTTGAGCGCGTCGTGCAGACGCTCGCGGTATTGTTGCGCTTGGGCGGCGTTGACCACCGCCTCGGTGCCAACCATGCCGGCTTGCGCTGCAGGTAAATGCAGGCTCAGCGCGAGCAGACCGAGAACAACCAGATGACTGACGGGTTTGGTGAGGCGGCGAAGTATTTCCAATTTACAACTCCCGATCATGAGTGAATGTATTACATACTTAACTTGAGTCGCCCATTCAATGGCGCCATTTACCTTTACCGAGGCCCATAACGAGACTAACGAGAAATATCACGATAAAGATGAAAAACAGAATGCGCGCAATTTCAGCGGCGCCCACAGCGATACCGCCGAACCCGAAGATCCCGGCGATGATGGCGATCACGAAAAATACAGCAGCATAGTAGAGCATGGCTCTCTCCTTTCTAATGCCAGTTGCAACTATGGAAAAAGTCGTGCGTTACAGACAGCCACGCACAACCTCTCCTCCGCGAAGCATTAAATACGGGGACCATGATCCTTATGGGGCCCGACAAATTCCTTGACCTGCGGCAAATCCCTGACCTGCTCATCAGTTACCCTTTTTGTGGCGCCATAGGCTTTCTGGATTTTGCCGGTCAACTGGTCGCGCCGGCCCGCAAGCTTGCTCAGGTGATCATGGGTCAGCTTGCCCCACTGTAACTTCATGTTTCCTTTGAACAGGGTCCAATTACCTTTGGCAGTGTCCCAATTCATATAAGTCTCCTGCCACCGTTACTTGATATGAATATCGTTGACGACCGATTTTACTCCGGCAACATTACGCGCAATCATCGCGGCCTTATCGGATTCGTGTTGGGTATTGGTGGATCCGGTCAGATGCACAACGCCTTTAATGGTTTCGACGCTGATATGGAAGGCGCTCACTTCCGTGTCGGCGACCATCACAGACTTTACTTTGGTGGTGATCGACGCATCATCGATGTATTCACCGGTGCTGTCTTGTGTCTGTGTGCCCGCACAACCTGCCATGCCAATCAGCAACACAGCCATCCATACCCAGCTTCTATTCAATAAAATTCTCATCGTTGACTCCTGTTTCAATTAGATCACTTGGATCGGGAAAAGCCTTCTGCATGGAGCCACGGCACCGCGTTTCAGTGATAACCGTCGCTTACACTTCGTTATATCAATTGAGGCTTCTAGTACGGCTATGCCAACACCTAGACCAGCGCATCCTGAAAATAACAACCGGGATTGCACCGTTAATCAAAGCCCCGCTGGGTGTACCTCGGTTTTGCATTTCAGTCCCGAGAGAGGTCTCTGTGGGCGCCAAACGGCGGTCGCGGATTCTGCTCCCATCGATTTGAACACAATATACCTCCAACCGCGTGTATTCCGTTCGTTAGCGAACATACGGGGACTTGGACGTGCTTCCGTGCACCCGAAGCGCGAACGCCAGGGATGGCGTCCGTCAAGACAAGAGTGAGAATCGCCATTTTGGCTGCATCGTTGTCACCTTCATGTATTAAGTGACCTTAGACGTCCATCGCACCCTTGATCATCGAGTAACCGAGAAGCACGAGCAAAACCGGAATATGCCGGGTTGCCGCTTCCATCCCCTTATGTGCTAAAGGCATATGTTCGGTACAGCACTGATGTGAATTAATTTTTGACTTACATCTAGTCACAATCCTCGTCAGTTTCATACCAATTTGAAAGAGACTGTCACGCAAACAAAAAACAGGTCAGTCGGACTAATCTTTTTAGTAGCCAAGCAACGAGTATGTCATGAACACGCCGCGCGTAATTCAAAAGGCCTTGGCCGGTAAAGTACCGAGCCGAGACGGATACTTGCATGGCAGCGAGCTGAGAATAATGTTCCTTGGCGCTGCTCTCGCACTGGCGCTCATCACGCCAAGTGCTGTATTTGCCGAGGAATCCAAAGCGAACAAAAGCGAGTTCGTTCCATCCATGCTTTATCTTGGCTTGCCACGACCGCTCGATGGGGACGACCGATACTTTCTTGCGCAAAATCCCACCGGCGCGACGGACACCCCGCCCAAGCCCTCTTCCGAGGAAACCCCCGCCAAACCAAAAAAGCCGCTTCGATTCGAGGAAACGAAGGCCGGCAAGAGCTATCTCCTCCCGGCCGGGGAAATCGTGGGGTTCAATATCCTGCTCAATCGATTCAACTACTACTTCGTTGACAAGGAGGTGTACGGCGTCACCTATCACACGGTCCGAGAAAATTTGACTGCCACATGGGTTGTCGACACCGATCCGTTCGCCGTGAACCAGTTTATGCATCCGTATCAGGGATCCATTTACTACGGGCTCGCGCGATCGACCGGCCTCGACTACTGGGAATCGCTTGGGTATACCTTAGGCGGCAGCTGGCTTTGGGAGATAGCGGGCGAGACGGGCCCGCCCTCCATCAACGACCTGGTCACCACCGGCTTCGGTGGAACTTTCCTCGGCGAACCGCTGTTCCGGATGGCGAGCATGTTGCTCGAGGGCGGAGGCGAAACGCCCGGGTTCTGGCGCGAGCTGGGCGCGGCGGCGATCGCCCCGTCTCTCGGCTTCACCCGGCTCGCCTTCGGTGACCGGTTCCGCTCTGTATTCGACAGCCACGACCCGGCTGTTTATACATACGTGCGTTTCGGCTGGAACAAGGTCGATAACGTGTTCGACGCGACAGTGTCACAAAATGTAAAACGCGATGCGGCGACCGCGGACTTTCACATGGCCTACGGGCTCCCCGGCAAGGCCGGCTACACCTATACGCGTCCTTTCGACTACTTCGATTTTGAATTCACCGCCACCACCGCCAATGTGTTCGAGAACATCATGAGCCGCGGTCTTCTTGTTGGAAAGGAGTACGAAGTGGGCGATACCTATCGCGGCGTGTGGGGCCTCTATGGGAGCTACGATTATATATCGCCACAAATATTTCGCGTCTCGAGCACGGCTGTTTCTCTCGGAACGACCGCCCAGTGGTGGCTTTCGAAGACGGTGGCGCTTCAGGGCTCGGCTCTCGGCGGTCTGGGCTATGGCGCGGCTGGGACCATCCACGGCACAGAAGAACGCGATTACCACTACGGCGCCACGCCGCAGGCGCTCCTGGCACTGCGCCTGATGTTCGGCGATGCAGCCAATCTCGACTTGACGGCGCGCTCATACTATGTCAGCGATGTAGCCTCCACCGAGGATCGGGGATCGGAGCATATCTTCCGCGGAGATGCGGCGTTCACCGTGCGCGTTCACGGTCCCCACGCCGTCACGCTCAAGTACAACACTTCCCAACGAAACGCGCACTATCCGGACATTGCTGACACTCACCAGACCGTGACCACCCTCAGCCTGCTCTATACATACTCCTTCGGCGAGACCAAGTTCGGCGCGATCGAGTGGCGCGCTGCTGACGAAAGCTCAATAGATCAATCCATCCGCGACGCATCGCACGCCGGAGAGCCTAAACGTTAGCACAGCCACCACGTCCTGTTGTTCCAGCGTCAATTTTGGATATCCGATGCACTTCCATTACGTCCCGCGTGTTTTTCCAAGTCAGGGAGGCTGCCCCCATGAGTCTGATTGATGCAGTCGTAATCCAATGGACACTCGGTCATGGGGGTCAATGGCATATGCCGATATCGCGTTTTCGGGCAGGGGGGCTTCGATGCAAAAGGCTGTGTAAGCTTGACAGTTCGCTTTCCCTGGCAGCGATGCTGCAGGCAACCCCGGTATTCGCCGACGGACCGTTCGGAATCGATCATCGTGTAAACGAACTTCACGATGCCGTAGCACGCGTCAAGGCGCGCGGGCACTGGCAAAGCGATGTCATTGTCGGTTTCGGCGTTGGGACCATGGCGGGATATTACGCCCATAACCGCAAACAATCGTTTTTCCTCGAGTTGCTTTCGCATGGAGTTGCCATCGGTCTGCGCAAGCGGTGGTAGTGTGGCCTGGGCATCAACTGAGATAACGCCCCGTGAAAAGTTGGAATTAAGATGGCGTCTCCAAGGGGGGTTTGTCCGCCATACTTTATGTGGCGCGCCTGGATGCCCCACTGTCGTGGTCTGTTTTGGGCTCGGATTGCGGTGTCACTAAATTCGCCAGGGACGAGGGGAGATCATTTACTCTCAATCAACCTGGTACTAACAATGCTGGTCACGTCACCCCTCGATCAACCTAAATTTATGCAGTAGACTTTCAAGTAACGTTGGCATAAGAAACCAGTCAACTTACGTGGAGGCTGTGCTACGCGACGGGTCATAACAAGGCTGGCAATCATTTTTTTTCCGGTCTTACTGACCGGTTGCAGTTCCATGCTTCCGCGTGCGCACACTAGCGTAGTGGGTCCATGGCAGAGTTACCATGAAGCTGAGCAAGCCTTCAACAAGATCGTCCCTTACCAAACCACAGTCGCAGACCTCAAGACACTCATGTTGGATCACGCATCGAATCCGAATAATATCACCATCCTGACTTATTCCGATGTGATACGCCGTTTCATTCCAAGTCCCTCGGTCAGTGCAGATGAATTGGCTCCCGGGGTAAGGGACTGCATCAAGGCACTTGCCGCATGCCAAGGCTATGAGATAATTCAGCAGGCCTCATCGCGCAAGCGCTATGGAAATTTCTGGGCGGATTTCCTCAATTTCAAACGTAAGGTCGAGGTTACCGGCTGGAGCTTTAGCGGGGTCATCCTGGTCAAGGATGGCGTCGTCATCTACTCGCTGGCCGGCGGCCAACCTTCAATTTACTCGCTCGAGGAAAACAAGAATCCCCTCGGTCCATTCCAAGGTTCAGGTGAGTCAGCGGCGCGTAGTGTCGTCCCAGTGCCTTGAGCCCCGTAATCCGGCAACCCGTGACCAAAGGGCATGCCCGTAATTTCCAAAATGTCCTGCTGAAGAAGATGTATACCGCGTGCTGGGCGCCAAACGCGCTATGACGATGTGGTAGATCGTTTCCCGATACCGGTTCGCCGGGCAAGCCTGATGGCCGGAGTCGGTTATCGGACAGCAGTAGCAATGTCTTGGCGGTACCGCACGTCGGACAGTAGGCGGCTCAATTCCTTCTTGACCACGCTGTAGCACTCGCAAGCGCGGGTCTCCAGTCCGGACCGCTCAAGCACGGTAATGTGGCCACGACGGTAGCGAATAAAACCGGCGTGCTGCAATTTCCCGGCGGCCTCCGAAATGCCTTCCCGGCGCACGCCGAGCATGCTGGCGACCAATTCATGCGTCATGATCAACACATCATTCGAAGGCAATCGATCGAGGGTCAACAATAGCCAGCGGCACAGTTGCTGCTCTATCGAATGGTGCCGATTGCAGGCTGCGGTCTGGGTCATCTGGGTAATCAACGCCTGGGTGTAGCGCAACAACAAAGATTGCATCAAGCCGGCGCGATTGAATTCCTGCATCAGCAAGCCGCTCTCCAGCCGGTAAGCGTGGCCCGCGGTCTGTACCACGGCTGAACTCGGCGTGGTGCCTCCGCCCATGAACAGCGAAATACCGACGACGCCTTCATTGCCCACCCCCGCGGTTTCGGCCGAGGCGCCAGACTCCATGACATAGTGCAACGACACGATGGCGGTGGTGGGGAAATAGGCGTGCTGCAACTGTCCGCCGGGTTCGTAGAGGATTTCACCGAGCGGCATCGGGACCAGTTCCAGATGCGCCGCCAAGCGCTCGAATTCCGCGGTGGGCAGGGCGGCGAGAAGATGGTTTTGATTCGGACGATGGGGTGATGACATGGAGAACTATCGAAATCCTGTGTTTTATTTCTATGCAGTGAGTTCCACGCCGATTCCGCGATAACCGATGAAGCGGCTGGACTGGTTGAACATCGGCTCCCCGCTCACCCGAAACTTTTGTTGCGAGCCATCGGCGTTGACGCGGCTGAATGCGAAATCCAGGAATGGCTGCCGGGCGGCAATCTTTACCAGAAGCATTTCCCGCTCCGCCTCGTTCCAGCCTGCCAGCTGAACACCGCCTGGTTCTCCCACCAAGGTATCGACCCGGATTCCGAGCATCTCCAGGACCGGGCCGGAAACCTTGGTGAAGTTCCCGTTCTCGTCCTGCTCCCAGTACCAGTCGGAGGCCAGTTCGGTCAGGCTGCGATAGCGCGCTTCGCTTTCGTGCAGTTCGGCGGTGCGTTCCTGCACCGTCTGCTCCAGTCCCTTGCTGTAATTCTCGAGTTTTTTGTACAACAGCCGCACTTCCAGCATGTTGTGGATGCGCGTCTTGACTTCGACCAGATCGAACGGCTTGCTGATGAAGTCCTTGGCACCGGTCTGCAGCGCGCGCAGCTTGTGTCCCGGTTGGGCGGTGAGAACGATGACCGGAAGGTAGCCGTCCGCAGCATTTGTCTTGAGGCCTTCCATCACCTGGAAGCCATCCATGCCGGGCATCTGCAGGTCGAGCAAAATCAGGTCGTAGCGGTTCTTGCGATGCAGCGCGCAGACGGAATGCGGATCCATCGTCGACGTAATGCACCGATAGCCGGCCCCACGCAGCATTTGCTCCAGCAGCTGCACATTGGCTTCCTGGTCGTCTACGATCAAAATACTGGCGTTAAGAATATCGGCGGCACTGATCATCACAGGCCCCCCGGGTTAATTGCGCCGTCTAATTCTGTTTCCGCAAGTTCCAGTGCCATGTCCAGCGCCTCCATGAACTCGTTGACTTTGATCGGTTTGGTGAGATAGCGGAAGAATCCTGCCTCCAGGCCTCTCTTGATATCGTGTGGCATGGCGTTGGCGCTGATGGCAAGCACCGGGATGTGCGCCGTTGCCGGATCGGCACGCAGGATTTTCAGCGCCTGGATACCGCTGATGCCAGGCAGATTGATGTCCATCAGGATCACTTCCGGCTGATGGGTGCGCGCCAGCGCGATGCCGCGCGTGCCATCGCCCGCACTCAACAAGCGCATATCGGGACGACGCGCGATGAGTTGCTCAACCAGCTGCATGTTTGCCCGGTTGTCTTCTATATACAGCAAGGTGCGCAGCGCTGCGCCATGCAGAACACGCGCTTGATTTGGCGCAAGCGGTTCGTCTGAACCGGAGGCAGGTTGTGGTTCAGCCGCCACGTTCAGTTCGATCCAGAACACGCTGCCCACCCCGACGGTGCTTTCCACGCCGATTTCGCCCCTCATCAATTCAACCAGCCGCTTGCTGACTACCAGGCCGATGCCGGTGCCTTCCTCGGCGCTGGCCTCTTGTCCGAGACGATTGAACGGCTGAAACAGTTGTGCGAGTTTTTCGGGGGGCAAGCCTTCACCGGTATCCCGCACGCTGATGCGTATGCGATTTGCGGTACTGGCGCTGCACGTCACTTCGACCGTTCCCCGCGCGCGGTTGTATTTGATCGCATTGGAAAGCAAGTTGATCAGAACCTGCTTCACCCGGGTCCGATCGGCTTTAACAAAGTAAGGGCCATCGAACTGAGGAAAGCTCACGCGGATGCCGCTTTTTTGTGCCTGCGGTTCGATCATCGCCTGGCATTCGAGCATGACGTCAACCAGCGACATAGGCTCCTGCGACAGCGAAAGTTTGCCGGACTCGATCAATGCGAGATCGAGGATTTCGTTAATCAGCTCCAGCAGATACCATCCCGCCTGGAGAATCTGGTCGATGCTGGCCTTTTGGGCAGGCGTTGGCAACGGCGTACCCGACTCCATTAATTGGGCAAAACCGAGGATCGCATTGAGCGGGGAGCGCAACTCATGGCTCATGCTGGAAAGGAAATCCGATTTGGCGAGGTTGGCTTTTTCCGCCGCGGCCTTGGCGTTGATCAGCTCCGCTTCCACCTGCTTGCGCACGGAATTATCGGCGCCGATCAGCAGATAGCCGATAATGCCATCATAATCGTCGCGCAACGCGGTGATCGACACGATGGCCGGAAAGCGGCTGCCGTCCTTGCGGATGTAGGTCAATTCATAGCTGTCCTCGATCCCGCGCGAAGCTTTGAAAGCCAATGCCTCGAAGCCCGGCGTAATGGAGGTGGCGAGTTCGAGGCTCAGCGCCTGCGCGCGCGCCATCACTTCCTGCGGGTCGTGAATGTCGCTGGGGTTGATCTTGTTCACGACTTCGGCGGCCAGATAGCCCAGCATGCGTTCGGCGCCGATATTGAATAATTGAATGATGCCTTTCTCGTCGGTGGCAATAATCGAGAAATTGGCGCTGTTGAGAATCGCGTTCTGCAAGGCCCCGGTTTTCAGCAAGGCCTCCTGGCGCCGGAACTCGGTGAGGCCTTCCGCCGCGCCTGCGGCGGGGTTGCGAATGGCGGAATCGTGGATTATTTCGGGCATGGCTGGCCTCTGTTAAAGCGCGAATTAGTCTGGCGGATCGCGTGGCCGAAGGTGCGGGCGGCACCTCACCTGCCTATACGTTCATCCTGCACGAAAGAATGCATGCTTTTGCTTGCCGGTGCCGGGGGTGAATTGAGTCTGTGGATGAATTTTGAGCAAGTTTTTTACTATAGGGATCAAGCCCGCCGCTCTCTGTGCGTTACCACACATAGGGCGGAGACTTCAGGCAAAGCGTGACGCAGGGCGAGGAATTAACCGTGACTGACTAAGAGCTTCTAACTTTAGTGAACTGGAGGCGGTGCCATTATTTTCACTTCGACCGCGTGATCCTGGCGGTCGTCTATCAGAGGAATGGCCTGGTCGTGACGTTCAACGCCGTCGACCGTTATGCTCGTCTCGCCGATCTTTGCGTCAACGGCGGCGCGCGTTTGCGAGACGACGATATGGTAGACCGTCTCCCGGTACCGGTAGTGCATCTTGAACGTCTTCCAGTCCGCCGGGAGGCACGGCGCAAAATACAGTTTGTCCACTTCCAGTCTCAAGCCGAGGAGCGATTCCACGATCAGCCGGTACATCCAGCCGGCCGAGCCGGTGTACCAGGTCCAACCCCCGCGGCCGGTGTGGGGTTTAACCGCATAGACATCGGCCGCGATGACATACGGTTCGACTTTGTAGGTCGCCACCCCCGCCGGAGAGCTGGCGTGATTCACCGGGTTGATCATGGTCAGCAATTCCCACGCGCGCCGACTGTCACCCAATGCTGCAAACGCCATGGTCGCCCAGATCGCCGCATGCGTGTACTGCCCGCCATTCTCGCGCACGCCCGGGACGTATCCTTTTATATAGCCGGGATTCAACGGCGATTTGTCGAACGGCGGATCCAGAAGTTGGATCAGCGCTGAATCGCGGCGCACAAGGCGCTGATCCACCGCTTCCATGGCCAGGCGTGCGCGCTGGACATCGCCCGCCCCGGATAGAACCGCCCAGCTCTGCGAAATGGAATCAATCTGACACTCGGGATTGGTTGCCGATCCCAGCGGCGTGCCGTCGTCGAAGTAGGCGCGGCGGTACCACTCGCCATCCCAGCCATGCTGCTCGATATTCTGGCGCAGCTGTTCCGCATCATTCTGGCAACGTTCGACGAAGGAGGGGTCACCCTGCAGGCGCGCCACCGCGGTGAACTGCGTGAGCACGGTGTGCAGGAAGAATCCCAACCAAACGCTTTCGCCTTTACCGTGATTGCCCACCAGATTCATGCCATCGTTCCAGTCACCGGTACCCATGAGCGGCAGGCCGTGCTCTCCAAATCGGAGTCCTCTCTGAATGGCTCGCACACAGTGCTGGTACAGGCTGGCCGCCTCGCCGGACCGGCCGGGAAGATCATAATAGGAGTCGTCCTCGGCATTGACCGGGCGGCCTTCGAGGAAATGAACGGATTCATTCAGCACCCCGGTGTCGCCGGTTGTCAGCACATAGCGGCACGTCGCCAAGGGCAGCCACAGGTAGTCATCCGAACAATGCGTACGCACGCCACGGCCCGATGGCGGATGCCACCAATGCTGGACATCGCCCTCCAGGAACTGACGGCTTGCGCACAGCAGCAGTTGAGCGCGCAGCCGCTGCGGCTCCGTGTGCACGAGCGCCATCGCATCCTGCAATTGATCGCGGAAACCGAAAGCGCCGCCTGACTGATAGTATCCGCTGCGCGCCCACAGACGGCATGACAGTGTCTGGTACAAAAGCCAGCCGTTGGTCAGCACGTTGAGCGACGGATCGGGTGTCTCCACCTGCAGGGCGCCGAGCGTGTGATTCCAGTACTGGTATACCGATTCGAGCGCGTTGCGCGCGGCGGCTGATCCCCGGAAGCGATGCACCAGCTTGCTGACATCATCCGTTCCTCGCCTTCCTGCCAGGCCGAGCCTGAAGATGATTTCGCGCTCTTGCCCGGCGGCCAGTTCGAAGCCGACCTGGATTGCGGCGCAGGGATCGAGGGCCGCTCCCGCCTTGCCGGAAAGACGCGAACGCGCCATTGCCGCCGGATTCTTGAGCGTGCCGTTTCGCCCGATGAATTCAGTGCGGTCGCCGCTTACGGTCCGGGTCGCATCGTCCACATCGAAGAACGCGATCAGACCGGTGAACTCCGTGTTGTACGGGTTACGCGCGAGGAGCGCGCCGCTGTGGGGGTCGATTTCGGTGGTCACGTGCATGGCCGATTTCGGCCGCAAATCTCCCAGCACCCACTCCACGTAACCGGTCGCGGAAAGCTTGCGCGGTTGTCCCGACTCGTTGCGCACTTTCAGCACCGAGAACTTGATCGCGGCGTCAACGTCCACGTAAACCGTGAGCTCCGATCGAATGCCACCCTCCACGTGCTCGAAGACGCTGTAGCCGAACCCATGTCGGCTCACGTAATATCCGGCTCCGCGGCTGGGGAGCGGCGTGGGGGACCAGAAGTATCCGTTCTCCTCATCACGCAGGTATAAGGCCTCTCCGCTCGCATCGGACACCGGGTCGTTGTGCCAGGGCGTAAGACGGAATTCATGGGCGTTCTCGCTCCACGTATACGCCAGGCCGCTCTCGGAGACGACGGTTCCGAGGTGCGCATTCGCCAGCACATTCACCCAGGGTGCCGGTGTCATCTGCCCAGGCGCGGTGGTAATGACGTATTCGCGCCCATCACGGGTAAATCCTCCCAATCCATTGAAGAGCATAAGATCGCGGCGCGGCAACTCGGTGGCGGCCGGGAGTTCGGCGCGGCGGATTCGGGTCGGTTTGAAGCGCGGAACTCGCGCTTCCACCGGACCGCGACGGATGATCTGTTCTTCCAGCGTTCCCCGGCTGTCGGTGATGATGGCGCGCGCGACCGATTGGAGCAGGATGCGATCCTCGTCCGATATCTGTTCTGCGGGTCGCACGAAGATGCCGCCCGGTCGGTCCATGGCGTGTGGTTCGACGCCCGCGGCAATCAGACCCACGATTTGTTCCTGGAGCAGTTGCCGGTAGCCGGCACGGTCTTCGTTCCAGATCACCAGGTCCACAGCCAGTCCCTTCAGGCGCCAGTACGCGTGGGCCTGTACCAGTTGACGCACCAATTCGATATTGGCCGCATCACCAATCTGCAGCAGCACGATGGGCAAGTCGCCGGAAATGGCGTAACCCCATAGACCGGATTGGCCGCGGCGGTTTTTGATGAGGACGGCAGCGTCGGCACGCAACGAGGAATTAGGGTAGATGACGGAGCTGGCAAGGCGTCCATAAAGTTGCGCGTCGGCCTCGGTGGCATTGATCTGCCGCAGCACCACTTGGGCGTGGGTCCATGCCAGTTCCAAGACGCGATCCGCGATCCGCCGATCCTGGTATTTATCGACCAGGCTCAAGGCGGTGTCGCGGGTTTCGCTGATGCCGGATACGATATCGATCGTTGCCGCTTCGTCCGGCTCGAGTGTTATGCGATAGCGGATGGCGGCTATCGGATCGAGCACGGAACCCTGGTTGCCCGAGAGCGCGGCGGAGCCGTTCAGGGCTTGGGGCGCGGCGACCGTGTTGCCGCGGCCTATGAACTGCATGCGGTCCGTCTCGTAGGAGATTTCTCCGATGTCCGCCCCGTGCACGGCCATCAGGTGAAACATCCAGGGCGCCGACTCATCGACGGAGCGTGGCCGGCGCGTGCAGAGGATCGCCCGCCGCGGGTCGATGATCTCGGTCTGAACAAAGAGATTACTGAACGCCGGATGCAATGCTTCCGCGGCCGCGGGCGCGAGCACCACCTCGGCGTAACTGGTCACGTCAATCGTTCGGCGCGTCCGGGAGAGGTTGGTGATATGGACGCGGCGCAGCTCGATGTCATCTTCCGGCGAAACCACGATCTCGGTATGGGTATCGATGTCGTGGTCGCGGCGGCGAAACTCCGCTCGTCCCTCCGAGAAAATCGCGGCGTAGTTCTCCGCGCGTTTGAGCGTCGGCTGGTGTGCGGTTGACCAGAACTCCCCGCTCGCCACGTCGCGCAGGTAACAGAAGGTACCCCAGTTGTCGCAGGTAGCGTCTTCGCGCCAGCGGGTCACGGCGAGATTTTTCCACTGACTGTAGCCGCCTCCCGCGTTCGTGACCATCACGTGATATCGGCCGTTCGACAACAACTGCACCTGCGGTATCGGCGTGTCGGGGCTGCTGAAAACGCGAATCGGCGTCTCCGGAGCACGCGAAGTCGGGCGAATGTCGGAGAGCTGGGCAGTGTGCGGAAACAGCGCCGTGGCCTTGGGAATTCGCTCCTGGAGCAACAACAGGGTCGCCTGGAGCAACGGGTCCGACTCGAATCGCTTCTGCATCGGACGGTCCAGCAGCAGATAGGCCAGAGAGAGCAGGCTCATCCCCTGGTGATGGGTCATAAAGGAGCGAACCACGGTGCTCGATTCACCGCGTCGTTGACGTGACGGGGTGTAGTCGATGGCTTCATAGAAACCGAATTTTCCAAGCAGTCCCGCGTTGGCGAGCCGCTGCAAGTTCAGATAAGCCGCTTCAGGCGCCACCATCAATGCCAGCACTGAAGCATAGGGAGCAACGACCAAATCCTCCGCCAGTCCGCGTTTGAGCCCCAGACCGGGCACGCCAAAGGCGCGGTACTGGTAGTTGAGATGAACGTCGACCAGGTTGTAACCGGATTCCGACATGCCCCACGGCACGCCGCGCAGTCCCCCATACTCGATCTGTCGCTCCACCGCCGCCTTATAAGTCTGATCGAGCAGCGTGTTCTCGTAGTTGGGCATCACCAGGAGCGGCATGAGGTACTCGAACATCGAACCGCTCCACGACAGGAGAATCGGCTCGCCACCGGCGGACGTGAGCAGGCGCCCGAGGGCGAACCAGCTCTCCTGTGGCACTTGTCCCTGCGCAATCGCGACGAATTTGATCAATCTCGCTTCCGAGGCCAGCAGGTCGTAATAACTCGCGTCGCGTCGCCGCTCATCCACGTTGTACCCGATCGCCAGCAGACGCGATGCCTTGTCGTACAGGAAGTCGTACTCCATGTGCGCGAACTCACTTGCTTGCAGGGCCAGGCGCTCGACCGCCGCTAACCGCTGCTCGGCGCGACGGCTGGCTTCCGTGATCAGCCGTCGAAGCTCATTCAGCCACTCGCGCTCCGCGGGCGACGCATCCGCAGCCGCGTCGCGTCGATGCTCGATGGTCGGCAACCACTCCGCCTCACGTTTGGCCAATTCGCGCAGCGTGGGGATATCGTCGATGCCGGGGAGGTCGCCGAGCCGGCCCGGAGCGTCCGGCAGCACACTCCACGGGGCGAGAAACGTCAGTTCATCGAGTGCGCTCTGGCATTGCCGGGCCAGCGTCCGTGCCCACCAATTCGCGTCGGTCTCAGAAGCCGTCTCGGAAATTACTGCGCTTGCGTGATTCAGTGTCGGGTGGTGCACGGAATCCTCATTTGCTTCTATGTATACTTCAGTTTCTGCGCGCCGCCTTCCCTCGGCTGATACCCGCTCGCTACCTTTTTGAGGCAACTTCTCAGGGACAGCATCGGGGCTGTCGGCATACGCCGCTGCGCGTGTTGTCAGCCGGTCAAGGGTGAGCCGCGCCGCCGTGAGCGTGGTTGGCCGGGAATCGCAGGCGGAGTCCAGATCTTTCTTAAATGGAGCGAGAGCCGCCGGCGTGACACCTCCCACGGCATCTGCCAGGATCCCCAGCGTGTCGCGCAACCCGTGAAACCAGCACGCCTCCAGGATCGGGCGATCGGGTAGTGCGAGCAGGCCCGGGCGCAAGGTCAGCAGATGGCCCGCGAGGTTTCCGCTGTCCACCGTCGAAATGTAGGCAGGGTGCAGCGGTTTCAGCGAGAGCGTGTCGTACCAGTTGTAGAAGTGGCCGCGGTGCCGTTCCATGGATTGCATCGTGCGCAGTGCGCTCGCCGTGCGCTCGATGAGTTGTCCGCCCGAAATGTAACCGAAATCGTACGCGGACAGATTCGCGAGCAGCGCCAGCCCCATGTTGGTCGGCGACGTGCGGTGTGCCACCGCGGGACCGCGATACTCCTGATAGTTATCCGGCGGCAGCCAATGATCTTCCGGGCCGACGAAGGTCTCGAAGAACGCCCAGGTCTTGCGCGCCAGTTTGCGCAGGAAGAAGGTCTGGTCGTCCGTCAGCCTGGCTTCACGGCGGGCGAGCGGCCGGCTGATCCACCAGGCAATGGCGGGCGAGACCAGCCATAAGATCAGTATCGGTCCCGCCACGACCAGCGCCGCCGGGCTCGACAGCACCAGAACCAGCGCCGTAGCAATGGCGACAACCGGGGCGGTCCACATCGACCGGAAAGAGGCGGCGAGGTCCGCGTGGCTGTTGCGATCCGATTCGCTCGATGGATCCCATTCGAGTAGTCGCTGGTGCGTGATCAGCATCCGTCCCACCGTGCGCACAATCGCATCCAGACTGAAGATCGCCTCATAGGGAAGGCACGCGAGTGCAAAAGCCGCCTGGGCGAGGCGCCGGCCGACGGCGTGTACGACGGCGGCGAGATGCTGAGCCAGCAGCACGTCGACCGGCTTCTGAAACATCTCCAGGGTAGAGGCAATCAAGGACGGGATCAGGATGATTCCGATCACCGCCAAGGTCCAAAACCAGGCTGATGACAAGTCCGTCCAACCCAGCAACAACAGGAGCGTCAACGCCACCGGCACGAGACTGCGCCGCAGGTTGTCGAAGAGTTTCCATTGCGACAGCCACGACAGCGGGGTTTTCTGCCGGTGCGCACCGGGACCGGGAACGCGCGGCAGCAACCAGCCGGCGAGCTGCCAATCTCCACGAATCCAGCGGTGCCGGCGGCTCACGTCCGCGCTGTAACGAGACGGGTATTCGTCGTACAACAATACATCGCTTACCAGCCCGGCGCGCGCGTAACAACCTTCCAGAAGATCGTGGCTGAGGATGCGGTTCTCGGGAAAGCGACCCTTGAGCGACCGCTCGAACGCATCGATATCGTAGATCCCCTTGCCAATGAACGAGCCTTCACCGAACAGGTCCTGGTAGACGTCGGAGACGGCGCGCGTATAGGGATCGATGCCCGGCTCATCCCCGTACAAGCGAGCATACCGCGAGCGGTTCGTACTGGGCAGGCTCACGCCCATGCGCGGTTGCAGGATGCCGTAGCCGTCACAGACACGTTGCTGGTCTTCGTTATAGCGCGCGCGATTCAGCGGGTGCGCCAGGGTTCCCGCAAACTGCCGCGCCGAGTCGCGCGGGAGTTGCGTATCCGTGTCCAGGGTAATGACATACTTCATGTTCGATAAAACGTCGGTGTTACCGACGATGAGCGAGAAGCGATCTTTCGCGTCGCCGCGCAGCAGCGCATTCAAATCCGCCAGCTTCCCGCGCTTGCGCTCGTAGCCCATCCAGATCCGGTCGCGTGGATTCCAGCGGCGCGGGCGATGAAAAAGAAAGAACGTGTCGCCGTTGACACCCCGGTACTTTTCATTCAGTTCCACGATTCGCGCCGCCGCCAGCCGCAAAGGCGCTTCGTCCTCCGGCAGCGTTTCCGCGCACGCGTCCTGAAAATCGGTCAACAGACCGAAGCGCAGGTTGTCGTCCCGATTGGCCAGGAACCGGACTTCCAGCGCCTCGATTAGGTCCTCGATTTTCTGAGCGCCGGTGAGCATCGTCGGAACCACCACCAGCGTGCGCGATTCCGGCGGGATCCCCCGGGAGAAGTCCATGCGCGGCAGCGGATGCGGCGATGCCAGCAACGTCGCCAGCCAGTTCACCAGCGCCACCGCCAGTTGACTGGTGGACAGCAGTGCGAGGACACCCAGCAACACGGGCACCCAATCCGGCGCGCCGCTGGCCCGCGCCTGCATCAACAGACCCCCGGTGAGGATCAGCGTGATCAGCGTGATCGCGCCCAGATACAGGAGCAACGGAAACCGGCCCGCCGCTCTCGTGAACGCCTCGGAGGCGGAATGGCGCGCCTCCGTCGTCCGCTCGAGCTCGCGCAATCCCTTGTCGATCAGGTAGAAACCCACATGCGCCGTTCGATCATCGCCGCCTTGGCGGGACGCGCCTTCGTGCGCAAGCCGGATCGCTCTCTCCGCCACTTCGCCCTCGGACAGGCGGCTCTGCTTCGCGATCTTCTCGACGACGTGGCGGTAGCGATCACGAGTGGCAAAATCCATCATGCCGTAGACGGCGCCGGGATCCCCCCGCAGTTTTTGCTCGGCAACGCTCAGCGTTTCGACGAAGTCGCGCCAGTCCATCGCCCCCAGGAAACGTAGGCTGCCGATGCTGTTGCTGATGGAGACCTGGTCGGCGGCCTGTAGCTGGTTTCCCGATTGCACCAACTGCTCGATCGTTCGGCCGGACTCGGACAGCAGTTGCTCAATCCAGGTCAGCGGCAATGCCAAGGCCGGGCTCTGTCCCTGCAGCCGGCGCGCAAATTCCGAAACGAACGGGGTCGTCATCGGCGGATTCGACCGCGCCATGTCCGCGATCACCAGAATCAGGCTCTTCGGATCCTTCTCGGCGATCTCTGTCATCTGGTCGGCCCAGGAATCGGCCAGGTTTCGATCGATCCTGCCGGCGGCGCTGCGGGCGGCAACGCGCCGGAGATTCTCGATCAAGGCCAGGCGCAGCATGATGGGAATGGCCCACAATTCGCCTAACTTGAGGGCGGTGACCGTCTGATAGGACGCGACGAAACGGCGGAGACTTTCCGGATCCACACGTCCATCGCCGTGCGCGATCGTCTCCAGCGCGATGTCATACACGCGCGGGAGTCCAGCCGAAGGACCGTGAGCCAGGCGCGGCAATTCCCGGCTGTAACCTTTCGGCAGGTGTCTCTTGGCCGTACGAATCTGTTCTTCGATCAGGTAGAAGTTATCGAGCAGCCATTCCCCGGCCGGCGTAATCCGGTGGTTCGCCGTGACTGCCGCCGTGAGCACATGGCAGGCGCCAGTCAGGACGCGCTCATTCTCCGCCAGCCGCGTTAGCAACTGGTTCTTGGCTCGACGCGGAGTCAGAGTATGCGAGGAGGCGAGACTCTTTCCATGCTGCTCCATCTGATCGGCGCTGAACAACTCTGAGCGTAGCGGCGGCTCGTCGCCGGCGTAATCCGATGCCGAGCGATTTCCACGGGAGTAAGCTCTTAAGTAGAGCAAGATCCTAGAGACAGCCCTATCGCTCGCCGTCAAAGTAGAGCTCTCCATGAGACTTTCAAGTCGGGGCATAGCTGTTCTTAAACGCAAGAGTTGCCGCTTCGTTGTTAAGCAAAAGCGCTTCCGAAATTATCAGAGCGATGCCTGAAGCCCAGGCGTGTAGAAGATAATACCAGTGACTAGCGGAAATAATGCACAATATTCGCGGATACTAAATCCGTGTCAAGATTGTTGATCTTGAAACGCTCCCACTCGAACCGCAAACCCGCGTGTTTACCGATATTGAAGTTGAACCCAGCGCCCTGTCAGTGCGCCAATTATCTCTTGTGCCTCTATCAATTCTGTATGGCAGCGTACCGAAATATCGATAAATTCATTTTTATCCAGGCTCGGCACTTAACAATACGCGGTATCGTACAGACAGGCGTTGGATATCCGCGCCGTTAGCGCGGTCTCCATTCGGAACATTCAGGACTCATCGGGAGAGGCAAGGCGTGAAACAAAGCGCTAGGGTAGGGGGTCGCGCAGACAGAATGGCGCATAGTGACCCGGGGGGTGGGCCATTAAAAATCGCGCGCCACGATCCCGGTTGTATCCAGGTATACAAATGCGCGAGACGTTGTCATGCTTGGTGCAAGTACCTTATAAATATCCCATCAGTAACAGAACGATCACGACTACCAACACCACTCCGAGCGTTCCGCTCGGGGCATAACCCCATCCCTTGCTGTGTGGCCAGCGCGGGATCGCGCCGACCAGCAGCAGTATCACGATGATCAACAGCAGCGTTCCCATGTTATTTCGCCGCCCGGTGTTTTGCTGTATGACCCAAGTTTTCCGCAGAAATCAGGCTCGCGGGCGCTTAGCGTAAAGAAAAGTTGCCGTTATCGTCAGAGAGGACAATTTCCACGCGCCGGTTCAATTGACGGCCGGCGGCGGTGTCGTTGCTGGCAACCGGAGACTCCTCACCGTAACCCTGGGTGGAGATACGGTCGTTGCTGATGCCCATGTCCACCAAAGACGTGCGTACGGCCTTGGCGCGGCGATCAGAGAGTGCCTGGTTATAGTCGGCGCTGCCGGTACTGTCGGTGTAGCCTTCAATCCGCGCCTTGCGTTGCGGGTATTGCTTGAGAAAGTCAGCAAGCTTTTGCATGCTGCGCGTACTCCCCGATTTAAGCTGCGCTTTATTGGTATCGAACAACACGTCGCCGAGGGTGATAACCAACCCGCGCTCGGTTTTTTTCGCGTTCAATTCCTTGAGTTGTGTTTCGAGTTGGCTTGTCCGCATTTCCGCATCACGTGCCTGCTGCTGTGACATTTCTGACTGCTGCTGTGACGTGACCGCCTGTTGCTGTGAAGCCTCTGCCTGACGCTGCGATTCAGCTGCGCTTTCCTGCGAAGCCTCCGCGCTTTGCCGAGCCTTGTTCGCCTCAACTGTTCTGGCCTCGAGACGGATTGTGCTGCGTTCCGCTGCGGCGTTAGTGACGTTTATTTCGGCTTCTTTTTGCTTGGCGGCTTCCTGTGCGATCGCTGCCCGTTGTTTCGCCAGATACGCCAAATGAGTGACCACCGCCGCATCTTCTTTTTTGATCGAAGCGTCGTTTGCTTTGGCCAGCGCATCGCCAGCTTGCTTCAGTTCATTCGGAGCGAGATTAATGACTTGCGGATTGTTTTGCGCCGCACGATAGTCATTGCGCGCTTCATTCAGAAGAGAATTTTCAGGCACGGAGGCGCAGCCAGCGAGCGTCGCTATAGCGAGCAGTGCTGTTGAAAAAAAACGATAATTTTGCATGATGAACTCCTTAAAGAGCAATGATCATTGGCTTTTACGGTCAATTTCTTTGCGCAGCACTTCACTGCCTTCCTGCACGGTGGCAGCCGCTTTCTGCGCTTTGGCTGAGCGTGCCTTGGCTGCCGCCAGTTGAGCGTCAACCTGTGCCTGTTCGGCCAGCAATTTGGCGTTCTTGTAATCTTCCGCTGTCATCGCCTGAATAGCGCGATCCAGTTTATCCTGCGCTGCTCGCATCTCTGCTGGCGCAAACTCATTACCACCCGCGTTGATGGCATTGGAAACGGCCTGCTTTGAAACCGCGATCTGTTCGGTCGGGGGTGGAACGCTTGCGCAACCGGCAATCATCACAACAGCAGCAAAACCGATCCCGCTCATCGTACGATACCATTGGTGTTTCGAAATCTTTTTCATCGTCTTGTCATCCATGTGAGTTAAATGGCGGAAAAAATCCTCTGCAATAAATAACCATTGCTATTGCATCGATTTTCAATTCTCGATAGCAGCGGTCGGACTTTCTCCGGTCTGTTTCGTGCGCTTGTTAGACCTAATCCAGACCGGTCTAGCAAGCAATTCCGAAAGTGAAAAAATGAATTAAAAAAGAAAAAGACTAGGCGCGTCGCCCATAACAGTCTGTACGGTGACGCACATAGGATTGTTGCCGGTGCTGTACCAGAATCTCGATATGCGTTTTGCCGCGAGAGATCGACGTGAAATAGAAAGGGCGTCGTCGTATTTTCTTGACGCCGCCGGACAAGGATTAATTCTGCATGGCCTGCTGAGAAGAGGGCGCATTGATATGCACCTTGTCAAGACACATGGCGACATCGGCTTGCTTGATTAAATCGATATAATTTTGTTCATCGCCTCGATAGACAGCCATACCGGTACTCGCCGTCACCGTCATCGGCTGATCGTTGACGACATAAGGAGCCGCCAGACGCACGCGGATTTTCTCCGCCATTTCGGTAGCGCTTTCCTTGACGTCGATTTCCGGCAACATGATGACGAACTCGTCTCCTTCATAGCGGCAGGCCGTATCCGTGCTGCGGATACACGCGATTAAACGTTTGGCCACTTGCCGTAAGATTTTGTCTCCAACCGCTTGCCCGAATTTTTTATTGATTTCTTTGAATCCATCCAGATCGAGTAATAATAACGCCACCTGTTTCTGCTGCCGTGCCGCTTGAACCATCGCTTGATTGAGACGATCCAGCAGCAAGCGGCGGGTGGGCAGGCCTGTCAGTTCGTCGTAGTAGGCCAAGTGGCGCGCTTCGGCAACTTTATGAGCCAGCCCTATCAATTCTTCCCTGAGACAAGCATTGGTTTTGGCCAGCGCATCAATTTGCCGGCATGTGTTTTGTGATTGTTGTTGGCTTGCTGCCAGTGCCCGCTTGAGTTCCGATAATTCTGTTTTGGCTTGCTTTAGCAGATCAGGCGATGGCTTTATATCCGATGGCGGCCGACCGCTTGAGTTACTCGGCCGCATGATTTTGGGGGCGAGGTTAACATTCCGTTGTTTCATTTATTGCCTCCTTATAATTTCTTAGTTTCTTGCCTTGGCTTCCTGCCGGTATGTTGAAAGTATCGTACGAAGCGTAACGGACCTACTGTGCGGTACTGCAAATACTATAATCGATTTGATGCACACACGGAGCAGACGGAAGCAAGCGGATAAACCACCATCAGTCGTTATCCTCAGCGGGATAGGTTGGCGGCATCAACATTCGCTATTTGCGGAGCAGGTTCGCTGAAGATTTCCACCTTAACTTCCGCTATTTGCGCACCATATTCGCTGAAGATTTCCACCTTCGATCCATCTTTTGTGCAGGCCAGATCGAACACATATTCACTCGCGTCTTTTTGCGTATCGAATGAGGCGAGCGGTTTCTCGAACCCTGCTTCCATGACGTTCCATTTACCGGCATTACCCTGTTTCACGCGAAATACTAAAGAGCTTTTTTTTTCAAATCCCATAACACTGCTCCTTACAGTTGCTGATACTTCTTTTGTTGTCCCTGTGCGCGCACTAACTCATCCTGAATAAATAAATCACACGCGCGCATGCGGTCAGCGTTCATACGGGCGGGCGGATTGTCCAATTCAGCCGCGCCAACATCTTCCTTAGGCTGTTCGGTGATGGAGGTACTGTGACCCGTACCCTTGGCGCGATACATGGCGATATCCGCCTGCTTCATTAAATCGTCGAAAGTTTGTCCGTCGCCCGGGTAGACAGCAACGCCTACGCTGACGGCTATATGAATTTTGTGACCGTCAAGAATATAGGGTTCGCTGAGGCGCCCGCCGATTTCAACGGCGAGTGTGGCGGCGATATTCGGGCTATCGATTTCCGGCAGCATGATGACGAACTCGTCTCCGCCGTAACGGCAGACTGTATCGGCGCCGCGGATACCCTTGGTTAAGCGTAGCGTCACCGCCTGCAAGAGTTTGTCGCCGCTGGCATGTCCCAGTCTGTCGTTGACGCGTTTGAATTCGTCCAGGTCAACCATTAGCAGCGCCAGCGGTTTGTGATGCCGTTCCGCCTGGGACATGGCTTGGTGGAACCGGTCTTGAAGCAAGCTACGATTGGGGAGACCTGTCAACTCATCGTGGTAGGCCAAGTAGCGGGCCTGCGCCTCCTTGTGCGCAAGCTCAACAAGTTCATGCTGTAAACTGGCATTCCGCTTGGCAAGAATTTCAATTTGATCTTGCGAGCTTTTGACCAGCTGTCGACATTCGCCTATCACTTTAGTGAATGTTTTCAGGTCCGGCGCCGGCGCCGCGCGCACTGCGGAAGGTCCGGAAGCGGTTTTTTTGGTGGCAGTTAGACTGCGCCGTTCACCGTGAAGTTTTGGACTCGTAACTGCTTTAAGGTACGCCGTCTCACTGGTATGTGAATTACGTGCCATGGCTGGTTTCTCCCTAAATTAGTCAGCAACACCTGACCGCAATACACCTTGAGACGCGGTCTCCCGTTGCATGTTCCCTAAATACACAGAAAAACCTGCGGATTCTGTACGTTAGCGAACATATGCGGATGACTGGCCTGTTCCAACAGATACTTGGTTTTTCCGCGCCAGGAGATGAGACTCTGCATTTGTGTGGGCCGTCAGTAACCTTTCATCACATGAGGATATACGGCTACATATGCGTGTAATACACTGTGTTCGTTAACGAACACAGTGCACGCCGAATCCTGGGTAAAATCTGTTTGCCCCCTTTGCGCAAGACCATGGGTTACAGTTATGCTGACCGTTGTTGAATCAAAAATAAAACCAAAAGATAACTACCTTCTAGCCGCCTTGCCGGCGGACGTATTCGATCGCCTGCTTCCCGATCTGAAGCCGGTCACTATGCCTCTGGGCAAGGTGATCTACGAATCCGGCTCTCAGTTGGAGCATGTTTATTTCCCCATCCCGAGCTGTATCGTTTCCATGCTCTACGTCATGGAGGATGGTTCCTCGGCGGAAATTGCCGTGGTCGGCGATGAAGGCATGGTGGGTATCGCCTTGTTCATGGGCGGCGGCACCACGCCCAGCCGGGCGCTGGTACAAAGCGCCGGTCAGGCGTTTAGGCTTCCGGGGGATGCGCTGAAAAGGGAATTCGAGCGCCATACCGGGTTTCAACATCTGCTGTTGCGTTACACCCAGGCGCTGATCACGCAGATGTCGCAGACCGCCGTGTGTAATCGGCACCATTCGGTGGATCAGCAACTCTGCCGCTGGCTGCTGCTGAGCCTGGATCGCCTGCCTACCAACGAGCTCACCATGACCCAGGAGCTGATTGCCAATATGCTCGGCGTGCGCCGCGAAGGCGTCACTGACGCGGCGGGAAAACTGCAAGCCCTGGGTTTGATTAGCTATAGCCGCGGCCGCATTACGGTCCTCGATCGGGCGGGATTGGAGGCGGAGGTATGCGAATGCTACGCGGTGGTCAAGAAGGAATACGATCGCCTGCTGCCCGCTGAAACGGCAAACTGATACTGCTTCTCGCCTGCGCCCAACACTCAAGGATGGAGGCGTATGTCGAGTCCTCCCGCAGATCCTTTTGTCAGCGACCGGACTATTCGGATAAAGAACGTTACCGTTAACTCCGGTGGTTCATCTGTCTGCCGTAGACAAAGATGACTTCGGCAGGCGGCCTCTGGCGGCGAACCACAATCTGCATCAGTCCGAACTGTTCACGGACGCCGCGCTGATCGATCTGATTGACCATAGCCAGGTTTTATTTATTCCCCTGTATCGCACTGTGCGCCAGCGCACCGACGCGGGCGCACGAAAAGTGATTTCATGATTAATGGGTGACCGTGTAGTGATGGCAGGAAATCCGGTTCCCAACGGACGTCCATGTACTTGTAGGTAAAGAGCGAATCCGGTCTAGCCGCGGTGACGGGCTCGTGTAGATAACTCCAATCTGGTGACGGACTAGTCGAGGTCAATTGGTTTGTCCAAGACGGAGTTCTATTTGTATAAGGCGCGAGCTGTGCCGCGAATTTAACTTTTAGTCAATATACTGGAGATGACAATGATGAAATGGAAACAATTACTGGCCGCGAGCGGTCTGATGCTGCTCGGTTTTGTTGGGAGCGCTGCGTCCTTCGCTGATAGCAAGGCGGAGATCGACGCGAGCGTGAGCAGAGCCATGAAGCAGTTCTACACGCTTAGCCCGAAGAACAAGGAGCTCGCCGGGAAAGCAGCCGGGATGCTGGTATTCCCGCGCATCACCAAAGCCGGTGCCGGCATTGCCGGGGAATACGGTGAGGGTGTGTTGCTGGTCAAGGATAAGACAGTCGGCTACTACAGCATCACGAGCGGATCGATCGGACTCACACTCGGTATTTCGGATCGCAGTGAAGTCATCATGTTCATGACCAAGGCGGCGCTCGACAAATTCACGAACAGTCACGGGTGGAGCATCGGCGGTGATGCCGGTGTCGCCGTAGTGTCGGCAGGAGCCGGCGGTACCTATAACACCAAGACCCTGCAGGAACCTATCCTCGGCTTCGTGTTCGGTGAGAAAGGCCTGATCGGCGACTTGTCTCTCGAGGGCTCGAAGATCACGAAGATCGAGAAGTAACGTTCAGCATCGAATGAGCACTAGTGCCAGGATCAGCCTTTGCCGCAACACCGGTTTTTTTCATAGGCGGGCAGTTCTGGCGGAATTCGGATTCGTCCTTGGGCGGAGCGTTAGGAGCAGTAAAGGCAACGATCCGCTCTGGGGCGCGGGCTTCAAGTTCGGCTTTAACGACCACCTCGCATTACGCTTCGCGGCGGAACGTTATGAGTCGCGGATACCCAGCTCAATACCGTCACGGCCGGTCTCGAGTTCAAGTTCTAAAGGAAAAACGGGGATCATTTCCCATTGATCCTTCAGCCACGCCCGCCGGACCTGGCTACAGCCAGTATTCAGCGAGTTGCGCCAGCCACTCTTTCAATCGGAGCATCAGCGACCGGTGCTTCCAGCGATCGAGGTCGATGGCATCGGACTCCGCCAAATCCTTGGCAAACATGGCGTCCATCTGCCGGGCAAAGTCGCGGCCCAGAATCGCCGCGTTGAGTTCGTCGTTGTGCAGAAAGCTGCGCCAATCCAGATTGGTTGAACCGATGGTTGACCAGACGCCGTCAATGGAGGCGGTCTTGGAATGCATGACCGCGTCGCGCCGCTCGTAGATCTTGACGCCGGCGCGGAGCAGCTTCGTGTAATGCGAGCGCCCGGCATGGAACACCGTCCAGGAATCAGAGTGGCTCGGCAAAACCAGCTTCACGTCGACGCCGCGCCGCGCCGCGTCGGTCAAGGATTTGATCAATTGGGGATCGGGAACAAAATAGGCGTTCGTAAGATACACACGCTGTTCCGCATTGGCGATCGCCGATAGCAGCGTGAGATAGATCAAACTGTGGGGGTCGGCGGAGGCGCTGCCGATGGCGCGCACGATCTCATCGCCCTGTCTACTGAGTTTGGGGAAGTAGTTTTTCTGAGCCAGCGGCTGGCCCTTTTGTTTGGTCCAAGTGTCCATGAACAGCTTCTGGAATTCCGCTACCACCGGCCCTTCGATCTGAAGGTGGGTGTCACGCCAACCTGCAGTATTCACCCCGTTTTTCCTGGCTGACTTGGTGGAAGGGCTGCTGGAGTAGGATTCACTGATATTGATGCCTCCGATGAAAGCGATGCGGCCGTCGACCACCAGCAACTTGCGGTGGTCGCGGTTGTTGAGCAGCCATTTCTTTTTATTTCCGGATAGCGGGTTGATCGGATTGTATTCGAGCACATGGATGCCGGCGGCGCGAAGGCGCTCGAAAAAGACCTTAGGCGTATTCAGGCAGCCGACGCTGTCGTAAATCAGGTTGACCCGGACGCCAGCGGCCTGTCTTTCCAGCAGCAGATTCGCGAACTGTTTGCCGATATCGTCGTCTTCGAAGATGTAGGTTTCCAGGTTGATATGATCTTTGGCCTTGCGGATGGCCGCGAACATCGCCTGGTAGGTCGCCGGCCCGTCTTGCAGCAGGACCAGCTTGTTGCCCAGCACCAGCGGGCTGTCAGCGTTAATAGCCTGTTCCAGGGCCAGGTGCTTCTGCAGTATGTCGATGTTGCCGGATTGGCTCTTGAGTTCTTCGAGGATGGCGGCGCTCTTGCTTGCCGAGACAGGACCGTGCACGTTATCGAACTCCACCGCCTGGGCATGAGACTTTTCCATCTCGCGCTCGGCGTCGGGGAGGCTCGCGCATCCGGCGAGGCCGAGCAGGAAGCAGGCGGCCACCGCCATGCGCCTGACTGCCGCGGTAGAGCGAAGCAAGGCGAAGGAGCGCGATGGCGGCGATTGGGAGAAACAGTGGTAGAGCATCTGCTCGGTATATATTGAGTTCAGAATTCATTAGTCATTACCAGCCATCTTACATCACGGGTCACTGTCGTCTGAAACCTGCAAGGCAGCGTCCGCTGCGCGTACTCCTTTTCAGCGTAGGGAATGGAGAATTCCAGACCATGTGGGCTACCGCACCGATCAATCGAGTTTCGACGCACACACTGTGACGGGTCAGTAAAGCCGGATCGCCGGTTAAGGCGGTGTGGGAAATTCTCGAAATCGTTGTCAGAGGAAATCATGAATAGGGATCAATTCAAAGGTCGAATCAAACAAACAAAAGGCAGGGTCAGGGAAATCAGCGGCAAGCTCTTTCGCGAAAGACTGTTGAAAAAGAAAGGGTGGGCGAAAAAAATCGGAGGTCGAATCCAGGCAGGTTATGGCGATTTCAATGACGATATCCAGAGCTATAACGATCTCGAGGATGACATCCGGGGCTATGGTGATTTCAGGGATGACCTCCAGAAAAGTGGCTGACATCGCCATTCGCTGACTGAACATTGGTTGTAAACGATGGGTTGTTGCGGGCACCACGGCGGGCATTGCCGTCCGAACTTGCAAAAAAACCGCTCTACGTGCGATAACGCACAGAGCCGGAAGGGTACTCGGCGTATTTATCTCTTTTGCGGCATTGGCAGGGTTTCCGTGAGAGTTGAATCTGCACCCACGCAATTTCAATGTGAAGATTATTGAATGAAAAATCTGATCCGACCAAGCCGCGATCATCACTTCACAAACACGCTTGATTGGAGCCTAGCATGAACATTACTTTAAGTATTGCCCCGTTGATTTCACTTATCGCCGGTATACTCATACTGGTTGTGCCGCGCCTGCTGAACTACATCGTGGCGATTTATTTGATTATTATCGGACTGCTCGGGCTGTTCGGCGCCGGGAACTTTAACCTGCACTAAAGGAGTATGCGTATGTCTACGTTGAAAATGCTGTCTATTTTGTCCATCAGCCTGTTGATCGCAACTGGTCTTTTCGCTTGCGAGAAAAAAGGCAGCGCTGAGAAAGTCGGTGAAAAGATCGACAAGACCTACGAACAGACCAAAGACAAAGTTCAGGATGTGGTCAATCCCAAGGGACCCATGGAAAAGACCGGCGAAAAGATCGATGAGACCGTGGATAAAACCAAGGAAGCGGTGCAGAAATAAACTGGCGACGTTAAAGGGGTCAGCGCCAGTTTCCCAGGCACTCACCCCTTTAATAATTAAGTAGCATGTTTACGAAGATGTGAAGCGATTCCGTCACAGTTTTCGGTACACCAACTAATTCATTCGCCTGCTGCCGGGTCCGACGCCACCGCCGGAGCCACCCATACCACCGCCGGAACCCATGCCCGGCATCATTCCATGCGCTGGCGATTCATCCGGCAATGTCACGCCCTGTTGTTTGGCGCGTTCATTCATCTGCTTGTAGTGTGCCTGGCGGATCTGATCGCGCTCCTGGCCGGTTTTCGCGGCGCTCATCTGGGCACGATAATCATCGCGATCCTGCTGGTTCATGAGTTGTGAACCATAGACCTGCTCTTGCGACGGCTGATCACCCTGGTCCCGGTCCTTGTCCGCCGCGATGGTTATCGATGCCACCGTGGAAAACAATCCCGCGATTACAGTGGAATAAATTAAAGTACGTTTCATGACAGTTCTCCTGAATGTATGGATTTAGCAGCCTCATCCGGATAAAAATCCGAATATCGCGTTTACGACCAATGTTCAGTCAGCGAATGATTTCAAGAGTAACGGTCAATCACTCCCCCCGCTGATTCGGGTCTACTGACAATTCATATTGTGTGCGCAGATGCTCGTTTGATCGGTACGCTGGCACACATGGCGATAAAAGTCAGCAGGCCGGGCGACTATTTCGGTCTTAACAGAACTGGCATCTGAGATATCAGTCGGCTCGGCTTGCGTTAGTGCCAGATAAGCGACGGCACAATTACGGGCCGGTTATCTGTGCTGTATGTGTGCTGGCGCACAGTGCGCGCGCACCGATGTGGTTAACTTGGGCGCTGAGGAGTTCCATGTCTATCGCCACACATACCCAGGCAACTAATAGTGTGCTGCGGGCTCTGTCAACCGAGGAAAACCAGCGTTTGCTCGCACATAGCGAACAAGTGAATCTGACGTATGGCGATATCCTTTGCGAGCCCGGTAAGCAGATACGGCATGTTTACTTTCCGAACAACGGGATCATTTCCTTGCTTACTCCATTGGACGGGCATGATAGCGCGGAGGTTGGGCTGGTTGGCAGGGAAGGCATGGCGGGGATGGCGCTCTTTTTAGGCATCAGTGTTTCACCTGTGCGCATGCTGGTGCAAGGTACCGGTACCGCGACGCGAATGAAAGCGGTGTCATTTCGCAAAGAGCTCAAACGCAACCCCGTGCTGCAACTCGAGCTAGGCCACTATCTCTATGCGCTCATGGCCCAAGTAGCGCAAACGGCCGCCTGCAACCGCCACCATCAGCTGGGGGAGCGTCTTGCGCGGTGGCTCTTGATGACGCACGATAGGGTACAGTCAAACAAGTATCATCTCACGCAAGAATTTCTCGCGCACATGCTCGGAGTACGGCGAGTCGGAGTTACCAGGGCGGCAGGACTGCTGCAAGAAAAAAAGCTTATCAGTTATCGCCGCGGCAATATTACCATTCTCAATCGCAAGGGTTTGGAGCGCGCCTCGTGCCGCTGCTATCGGGATGTCAACAATATCCGCGACCGCATGTTAGGTGGTGCAGTGGGTCATTCCACATCCTGATATCTAAACTCTCCGTGCCCGGCGCTTAATAATTTCTATCAATTGAATTCTCCTACTCCCAAAATAACCACTCAAGGAGAGTTATGCAGGCTAATAAGATTGATAGGGTAAATCAAAAGAAACAATGCATTCAGGATTGCCTGGACTGTCATCGAGTTTGTCAGGAAATGGCCACATACCTGCATGCAGAACGAAGACAGGCAGCAGCGAATCATGTTCGGTTGCTGCTCGATTGCGCGGCGCTCTGTCAGGCCAGCGCTGATTTTATGGCAAGCGATTCCGTTCTGCAGGAGCATTTTTACGGCGCTTGCGCCGAGATATGCCCGCGGTGCGCTCAGGAATGCGAGCGTTTCGAAAGCAATGTTCAAATGAAGGTCTGCGCCGACACCTGCCGCCGTTGCGCCGAAAGTTGCCGGCAGATGGTGATCAAGCCAGCAGTTAACCCCGGCCCGCGCCCGGAATGGATCGATGACTTAGCCCGATCAACCTCATAAGTAGTATTTTGACAGTAAAGTCAAGGATTGCCGGATCAATTTGATCAGCCGCTGCTAAGTGGACCGCCGTATGTGCGTTATCGCACAGCGCATTTCAGCAGGGCATGCATAATGAAAACCAGTGATTTATTTAATCACATCTTTATCAGATAACAGATATTCAAGGAGAAAGTACGATGGAACAGACAATAAGTGAATCGAATCGGACTAAAGCCAAGGTGGTCGAAGATTTCAAGTCGATCGTTAACGATGCCGACGATTTGCTGCAGGCGACAGCGAAAGTATCCGGCGAAGGGTTCAATTTAGCGCGCGCTAAATTCTCAGAAAAGTTACAGACCGCCAAAGCCAGCCTGGCAGATGCGGAACAATTGGTCGTGAACAAAGCCAAGCAGGCCGCGACAGCAACCGACGATTACGTCAAGGGCAATCCGTGGACCGCCGTGGGCATCGCCGCCGGTGTTGGCATATTAATCGGATTTTCATTTGGGAAGCGTTGATACTTCACTGGATGTCAGCTTGTGAATCGTGAAATCCAATCCATCGACGCGCCGCCGGGAGGACTGTTCGGTTCCGTCAAGAACCTGGCCGCGAGCCTGGTGACCCATCTGCATACCCGGTTGCAGCTTTTTGCAACCGAGTTTGCCGAAGAAAAACTCAGGCAGACTTCGCTAGTATTCGGCGCTATTGTGGCGTTGTTGTTTACTTTTATGACGCTTGTCCTCGCGGTGCTGTTCGTCATCGCGGTCTATTGGGATACACCCTATCGGTTGCACGCCGTGGTGTTCCTCGCCGTGTTGTTTCTGGCCGGTGCCGTGATTTCCGGGGGCATGGTTCGTGCCAAGCTTAAAGCGAAGCCGCGTTTATTCGAAGCGAGCCTGGCCGAACTTTACAAAGACTGGCAGCAGCTGAATTCACCATGAACAGTGCAAAAACCATAGCCCTGGCGAGGCAGCGCGACGATCTGATCGCGCAAATTGCTTTTGAACGCGCCGCGATCGCGCAAAATGTTACTTCGTTGCGGCGACTCTCGCGAATGATTGATAAAGTCCGAGACGGAGTTCAATACCTCAAACGCCACCCTGAAGCTTTGCTGCTACCCGTTGTCATCACTGTTGTGGCGCGTCCTTGGCGCTTGTTGACTGTGGCATTCAGTGGCTTCGGCATATGGCGGATGGTGCAGATTTGGCGACGTCGGATCCACTCATGACGCGGGCCACCGACAGTTTTAACAAGGCGGTAGGACGCGCGATTGAGGCTTTGCAGGCAGAAGGCTTTGGCGTGCAGACCAGCCCCGACGTGAAAAAAACGATGGAGAAAAAGCTTGACGTGGAGGGGCGTTCTTATCGCATCCTCGGCGCCAGCAACCCACCGCTCGCGCACCGGGCGCAGACCGCCGATCCGAAAATCGTCATGCTGCTGCCCTACAACGTATTCGTGCGCGAAGAAGCGGACGGACACATTACCGTTGGGCTCATGAATCCGGTTGCATTGCTGCAACTGACCAGCAATCTCACGACCCGCGAGATTGTGCAAGAGGTTCGTGGCAGACTGGAACAGGTATGCGGCAAATTGGCGATTGCCTGAACCCGAAGCTCCTCATGCCGGCTTCAACCGCATTGCCGACCGGGCTGCTTGCACCGGGCGCAGCGCCGGCTTTGGACGTGAACATCACCGCCGCTCTGGCGTCGGTGGAAGTGATGCATCATGGCCGGAAGGTCACCATCATGCGCCATCAGAATCAGAACAACACCGTCAATCCGGATTTTGTCAAGACTTCGCGTAAATGCCCGCCGTTCTGCATTCAGCCCGGTGAGCTGGCGCCGGGTGTGAAAACCATCGGTGAACTGGAAGTGTTACAGTTTCTCAAGAAAATAAATGACGGCGATGCATCGATCATGGTAGTCGATTTGCGTACGCCCGACTGGGTGGAAAAAGGAACCATTCCCGGGGCGATAAATATTCCGTGGGACAAGCTCGACATCGGCAAGTCCGGCCCGGTCGCCGTGGGGGGAATTCTGGAGAAACAACTAGGCGCCAGGCGGCAGGATGGATTCTGGAATTTTGATGGCGCCCAAACGCTGGTGATGTTCTGCAACGGCCCGTGGTGCGGACAATCGCCGACCAATATCAAGGAATTGTTGAAAATCGGTTATCCGGCGCACAAATTATTCTGGTATCGCGGCGGCATGCAGGATTGGGAAAACCTCGGGCTGACCACGGTCAAGCCGGAGAGCGAATAACACAGTTCCTCGACAGAATTAAGTGGCTGGCCCTAGCAGGTTGCTGAAAACTCCCTCTCGCCAAGCTGGAACGGTGCTTGCTTGGCGCCGCCTGGCCTACGGTTAACACCCTTTCTATAAAACTAAACGTAGAGACTTAAAGAAGATTAAAAAATCACTTCTCATAGGTGTACTGGCCACCCTATCTTTATCCACGCCCCTTGCCTGGGCGGAGGAAGCCCATCCTTCTGACAAGGACAAGAAACCGGCAACAACCATGACAGAGAAGGACAAACAAATGCAGTTGGGCAAAATGCAGGAGAGTATGCTGCGGTTGCACGAGCAAATGCACAAGATCATGGATGAGAAAAATCCGCAGGAGCGCGTACGGCTCCTGCAAGAGCAGTCGAAGATGATGCAGGGCATGAT
>NZ_JBAVEJ010000049.1:0-1576 GCF_049587675.1 Sulfuricaulis sp.
CAGAAAAATCCACAAATACGGCTCGGGAAACCACTTCAGTGCGGAAAAAGATATGATCGCCGCAAATACAACCAGAACACCACCCACCAACATATTCCCCAGCATATGGACCTCCCAGCATATTGCCCTCAGCACGAGGGAGAATCATCCGCCGCCATGTCAAGCGGCCCGCTCCACGTCTATTGACAGGCTTAGAATATAACCCCTAATCTTGCGGCACACTAGCGCTTCACCATGACACGCCGCGAACAATCCAGCATGGCACCAAGCACGTCCAGCAATTTACGCAACCAGCTCGCTGTCGTTACCGGCGCCGGAAGCGGTATCGGTCTGGCCATCGCCAGTGCACTGGCGGAGCACGGAGCCGTTGTCCAGCTCGTCGGTCGCCAACGAGCACCGCTTGACGACTTACGCACAAAACTCATCAGCGCCGGAAATCAGGCCGAAACCCTCCCCTGCGACCTCACGCGCGACGAGGAGATCCAGGTGTTACGGGATCGGCTCGTGGCCAAGCATGGGCGGGTGGACATCCTGGTGCACAGCGCCGGTACCATTTCACTCGGACCCATTGCCTCTGCGCCCATCAGCGATTTCGACAACCAGTACCGAATAAACGTGCGCGCTCCGTATTTACTCACTCAGGTGCTCCTGCCGCTGATACAAAAAGGCCAAGGCCAGATCGTTTTCGTCAACTCGAGCGTGGGGCTTCGGACCAAAGAGCACGTGGGCGCCTATGCCGCGACCAAGCATGCGCTCAAGGCGATCGCCGACACGCTGCGCATGGAAATCAACTCTTCCGGAGTTCGCGTGCTGAGTGTTTATCCGGGCAATACCGCCACTTCGATGCAAGAGACCGTGCAAAGCTATGCTGGGGAGCGTATCGACGCAAAGTATCTACTCCAACCCACCGATATCGCCTCAACTGTTATTCATGCCTTGTGCCTGCCACGGACCGCTGAAGTCACCGATATCCACATTAGACCCTTCAAGAAACCACCACGGTGACCCAACCCGGATAGCGCGGGCGGATGCCATCGCCAGCTCGGGGTTCGTGAAGCAGGCGTGGATCTCCTGATTTTTAACTTATCGCGGCGTAGTGGCTACCTGAAGTAACCCGTGCTGCTCCAAAACTTGCGCAGTCGAACTGATAAGGCTGAAAGGCGCTTGTGCCCGCTCGGCGATATCGAGAAGGGAATGGCGCCCATCGGACATATTCAATACCCAGAGCATCGCGAGCTGTTTTTTAGCGACGTCGCTGTCGCCGCCAATGGCAGCATAGAGACCGCGCTTGCCGAGCTGTGGCTCGCACTTCGGATTCAAATTCATATAGTACCGGTTGCGTTCGAGCACCTCGACCACATCGCGATAACAGACGAGCGATTCCCGAACATGCTCGGGGCGCACGAAATCGAGGTTATCGGCGGAGGTATGGTATTCGGGAAAGCTGCCATGGGGCGAACGCATCAGACAACCGACCGGTAGATCGAAACCCGGTGAGCAATACTGTCTTTCATCGTATCCGTAGGGAAAGAAATCTTGCACCGTCCACGAACGGCCGGAATGCGCGAGAACGTGC
>NZ_JBAVEJ010000050.1:0-14342 GCF_049587675.1 Sulfuricaulis sp.
AAGCAAGCCGAAGAAGCGCAGATTGGATGGAATTTGGTCTTTTAAGCTGATTTCACTATCGAGACCACGAAAAGAATCCACGCGATGATGAACGAAATGCCGCCGAAGGGAGTAATCATGCCGAGCCAGCGCAGCCCGCTGACGCTCAACAGGTATAGGCTGCCGGAAAAAAGGATAACCCCAACCAGCATCAACCATCCGGACCACCGGAGATAAGACGAATCCGAAATCTGCGCCGCCACCAGCCCCACCGCCAGCAAGCCCAGCGCATGAAACAGATGGTAGTGAACACCCGTCTGATACACCGACAGCATCTCTGCTGTCATTCTTGCTTTCAATCCATGCGCACCGAAAGCGCCAAGTAACACGACCAGCGCGGCATTAAAACCACCAAGAATCAGAAACAGTTTTGCGGTCTGCGGCATGGGGAAGTGAGTATACGATCAGGCGGCCGCGCGGGCTAATCCCGCTCCCTGATGTTCCAGAATTTTTGCATGGCCAGATAGGTAAACGACGCCGACCAGCCGATGAGCAGTAAACCGTTCAATGCCTCAATGCCGGTAATCAGGCGCAGAGGTCCCAGCGGATAGATATCGCCCAGCCCGATGGTCGTATAAGTTTCGGCGGAAAAATAAAGGTAGGACGTGAAGTTGTCGGCAAACTTGCCGCCAAAATTACCGAGATCAAAATGATCCTTGAGATAGTAATAAGCCAACGCGTAGAAACCGATCTCCAGCAAGTGGCCAGAAAATGTACCGAACAGTATCACGAGCAACCTCGCCCGCGGCCGGATCCGGATTCGGGGAACGTAGGCTGACAGCAAGCGCAATACTTCGTAGTGCGTGAATGTGCTGAGAACGACCAGCAGCGCCGCAAGGATGGATGCGATTAACATGACTGGTTCATTTTTTTATCACGTGCGCCTTCATGGCTCTTTCGATAGTAGCGTTGTAAACTTTTTTCTATGACACGCCGGAACAGTATAAGTTTCTGTCTCAGCCGGTGCGGGTCAGAAATAATACGCCCCTCTTAAATACACCGACTTCCCCGTGGAGGCAAATGATGATGTACCCGTCACCGGCACACCACCATATTCCGTCCCCCTGTCCCCGGACGGCAGATTGACTCCCGCCATCAATTGCACGTTCTGTTGCCAGTCGTACACGCCGCGGAGCTGGAGATACTTGCTGCCATCGTCCAGATTCGCAATGAGATTTGTAAACAGATTGAACAGCGGCGTGAATTCGACCTGCAGCCCGAGGGCGGTGTAGTCACGCGCGAGCGTGAACAGTTCGCCGCGCGCGAGGCGTTCGCTGAGCTCGACATTAGGCATGGAGTAATTCGCACGGTCGGATTCTCCGACACCATTGAGGAAATATTCGAGGTAGCCGTACACGTTCTTGCCGCCCCACATCCACGAGTAGTCCATATTGGTCACGAGCGAGGTGGCGTTGCCACCGTCTTTGAGACTGGTGTAACTGATATCCATGCGCCACACTGCCCCGCCGACGCTTTTCACGACGCCAAGGCCGGCCAGGTTCTCGGCGAAATGGCGCGCGGCAAGCAGATCGACATCGACGCCAGTAAAGCGCAAACGGTACTTGAGGGCATAGGAACTTTGATCGCTTTCCACACGAGCCGTCGCCGGGTCGCGTCGCGGCACAACCATCGCCTCCATGTCGTTCTTCCCGCTCAGCAGCCACTGGCCGTAAAGCATGTCTTCCCCGGTTTTGTAATCCTTGTCGATGGCGATCGGCGAAAACGGATTGACGAAATCGAGCGGTTGGAACAACAGACCGTTGCCCCAGGTCACCGCCTGGCGCCCGACGCGCAACGTCTGACGCGCGCTGCTGTAGCCGGCGTAAAGCCGGTCGAGGCGCTGCACCGCGTCGAGGCGGTCGCGCTCCGCGGTTTCGTGGGTAAGATCGAACAACTGCCGGCTGTCATCCGGCAAACCGCTCGGGGTGCGAAACAGCGGGACGCCGGCCGCAGCCATGCGATTTCGCACCTCCGGGGTGTCGCCGGCGACGGCGAGGAGCTCGTAATGCGCCACATACTCCCACGGGCCGGTACGGTTTTCCGCCTTCAGACGCAGGTCGAGGCTCTGATCGTGTGCCGGATCACCGCCAAAAACGGCATTGATATCGTCGGGGCGGTAATCGGTATAGGTGTACTGGAATTTAACGTGGCCACCGAACTGCCAGTCATCGGCCATAACCGGCGCGGTAGAGAGCAATGCGACGAGAAGTAGCGTCCGCCCGAAACCCATCATCCGCTGCTGCCCATGCGCCTGAGCACGCGTTCAACAGCCGAACCGCGCACCACGCATTCGCTAGCGCCCGCCGCCTTGGCCGCACAGAAACCCTCCGCGTCCACGTGCGGCCCGAAGGCAATGATGTCCGTGGCCGGAAACTGCTCGCGCAATTTCCGGATATGTCCGGCAACGTCGCGCGCGGACAGGTCCATCACGATCAGATCCGGGGTCTCGGCGGCGTCGCGCCGCAGCATCTGCGCGCCGGCGGCCTTCCAGCGCGACTCGATACGCACGCGGCTCATCAGGTCATCGCTCCATAAAAGTATTTTCATTTTCTTTCCTCGAAATATATACGGGTCAATCACGCCGTACGTCATCCACTATCCGGCCGTCGCGCAACGTGATCAGTCGCCGCGAGAACTCCATGACCAGTTTATCGTGGGTGGAAAAAATGAAGGTCACATTGTGCTCGGTGTTCATGTGCACCAGCAGCTCCATGAGCGCCTGCGCGGTCTTCGAGTCGAGATTGGCGGTCGGTTCGTCTGCGAGCACCAGCGACGGCTCGGAGACGATGGCGCGCGCTACTGCGACGCGCTGCTGCTGGCCGCCGGAAAGCTCGCCCGGGCGGCGGTCGGCGAGCTCGCTCAGATCCACCTCCTTGAGGATTTTCACCGCCTTGTCGGTGCGTTCTTGCGCCGAAACGCCCTGCAACTGCATGACGAACTCGACGTTCTCGCGCGCGGTCAGCACCGGGATCAGGTTGTAGGCCTGGAACACGAAACCGATGCGCTCCAGCCGCAGCCTCGCGAGCGCGCCCTTGTCGAGCGTGGCGAGCACGATGCCGTCCACCTCCACCTCGCCGCTGGTGGGCTTGTCGAGTCCGCCGATGAGATTGAGAAGCGTGCTCTTGCCGGAACCGGACGGGCCGGACAGGCACAGGAAATCCTTCTTCGGGACTTCGAGATTGATGTCAGCGAGCGCCTGGACGGCGACGGCATCCTGGCGGTACACCTTGCTCAGCCTGCGACAGACAACAGTGTTGTCCATGTGTTTCAAGCCCTCGTTATCGCTTCCACCGGGACGTAACGCGATGCGCGCCACGCCGGATAAAGACTCGCCAACACCCCGAGCACTACCACGATCACGTTGGCGGCGGTGACGTCGCCCGCGGCCAGCGCCGGGTACATGACCGGGCTCATGCCCACCATCTCCAGGCCTTCCGCGAACATCGAGAGGTCGATGCCGCCCTTGAGGCCCACCACGCTCAACCACGATGTCAGGTTGCCGAGCAGCAGCGCGATCCCCAGCAGGATCAGCGATTCCACCAGCACCTGGCCAAGGATAAAGCGCGGCGGCATTCCGAGCGCCTGGAACAGGCCGAACTCGCGGGTGCGCTCGAACACCGCCATGAGCAGCGTGTTGACCAGCCCGAACGCCATGGCCGTGAACACCACCGCGAACCAGATGAGCAGCACGACGTTGTGGATCTTTTCCATCAGCACCACCATCGGCTGCACCTCAGTCCACGCGGCGACGTCCTCGCCGGGCGCGGCCGCGCGCAGCGATGCCACGACCGCCTCCAGCCGCTTGCGGTCCGGCGTCATCACCGCGACCTCGGAGACATCCTTGCCGATCTTGAGCATCTGCTGCGCGACGTTGAGCCCAACGAACACGTACCCGGTCTCCAGTGCCTGCGGGTCGGCATCGAAGATGCCGACCACGCGGAAACCCCGATCGGCGATCTGGTTGTTGGCGTCCTGGCTCATCAGCACCACGCGCCGCCCGAGCGTGGTTTCAAGCTGTTCGGCCAGCTTGCGGCCGAGCAGCAAGCCCGGATCGTCCGGCGAGGACAGGTACGCGCCATCGGTGACGGCCTTGCTGATGAACGACAGGCCGCGTTCGCCCTGCGGATCGATACCCATCAGCGTCACGCCAGCCGATTCACGCTCGCTCGCGATCACCGCCGGCACGCGCACGCGCGCGCCGGCCGCGACCACTGCCTTCACGTGCAGAGCCTCAGCAAGCGCCGGGGTCACGGCGAAACGATGTTCCACCGCCGGATCGTCGCGATAGCTGGGCGCATGGATCTGCACATGTCCGGTGAGATTGCGGATCTCCTTCTGAACCTGCTCCTCCATCGAGCCGCGGATCAGCGCCGCCATCACGATCATCGACCAGATGCCGAGCACCAGCGCGAACAGCATAACCAGTGTCCGGCGCTTGTGCCGCCACAGGTTGCGCCAGGCGAGCATCAGGAACAGCGGCAGGCGTGCCGCACTAGGCGACATGAATGGCCTCCACCGGTTGCAGCTTGCGAATCCGGAACGCCGGGTACAGGGCCGCGACCAGAATGAAGCTGAGGATCACCGCCGGCCCGATCAGAATCGCCTTGGCCGAGAGCTTGGGATAGATCAGCGCCGGCAGGCCATATTGGCCCATGAACTCCTTGAGGCCGGGATAGGTGAACCCGTGCACCGACAGATAAGCGGCGATTCCGAACCCGATACCGATGCCGATGCCCAGACCGATCAGCGCCAGCAGCGCCGTTTCGGCGAACACCAGCGTCCCGATGCGCAGCGGGGTGGCGCCGAGTGCCAGCATGATGCCGAACTCGCGCGTGCGCTCCAGCACCGACATGATAAACGTGTTGAGAATGCTGAGCGTCACCACCAGGATCAGCGCGACGTAGATGAACCAGTCGATGGTCCAGTCCGCTTCGATAATCTGCTTGAGACCGGGAATCAGCCGGTCCCAGTCGAGCACCACCAGCTCCGGCGCCGCCGGCAGCAGGCGCGCGACTTCGCGGTGCATCAGCGGCAGCTGCGCGAGGTCAGGCGCGAGCAGCGCAATCGCGTGCGCGCCCTGCCCCATCCCGAACAGCTCCTGAAATGTGCCGAGCGGTATCTCCACCAGCACCCGGTCGAGCTCACGCATGCCGCTTTCGAAAATGCCCACCACCGGCACGATGGTTGCGGCCACCGAGCCGTCCATGGCCGAGCCGAGCAGGGTCAGTTCGTCGCCCACCCGGATGTTGAGATTCTTCGCGAGCGGTGCGCCGAGCACCACCTCCTGCGCGTTGTGCGCGGCCAGGTAGCGCCCGAACTTCATGAGTCGCGGCACGGTGGACACGCCCGGCTCATGCTCCGGTTCGGCCCCCACGACCTGCACGCCGTAGCTGCGCGTACCGCTAGACGCGAGCGCGAATGCCTGGGCCCGTGTTGCGATGCCCACACCACGCAGCGCCGGATCCGCACGCAGACGCTCCGCCAGCGCGACCGCATCGGGGATGATCTTGCGGATCTGCGGCTTGTCGAGGTAGCCCTCGCGCTGCACCTGCATCTGGGCGGTGAAGATGCGCAGGCTGCTGTCGACCATCAGATCGTACGACCCGAGCTGCAGGGTGATAAGAAATACCATCAGCACCGTGACGAACGCGATCGCCGAAACCGTGAGCCAGGTCCGGCGCTTGTGCCGCCACAGATTGCGCCAGGCCAGTCGCGGGGTAATCGTCATTCGACGCTCCGATACTTAATTAATCATTCTCGCGGGTTGCCAAGATTGGACAACGTGAAAGTGCTGGCCGAGATCGGAATGTTGAATCGCACTTCCCGCGTCTCCACGTCGGTCCATTCGCCGGGCTTGTCCAGCTTCTGCATGCGCTCGCGAGCGGCAACCAGCTTGCCGCCCATGGGCCGGATGTCGGACGTGACGAGCTTCTTCACCAGCACGTTCTGCTGGTCGTAGAACGCATGCTCCAGGATCAGCCAGTCGTCGCGGATCGTGAGCACCTCGTGCCCCCACACCACCGGCGCCGTTTCCTTGGGCGTGGAATCGATAACGTAAACCTTGTGGCCGTCGTGCGACTCGGTGCGCAGCAGCCTATGCGTGTACTGCTCGATCAGATCGTCAGCCTTGGCCAGGTCGTTGTTGGAGAAGTCCGATCCCATCCAGCTCTGGCTCATCATGCTCGAGGGAATCTTGATCACGCGGTTGATCTTGGGCGTGAAGCTCCACATGTCGTTGTCGAGCAGCAGCGTGGCATTACCGGCATCCTTGGGCGGGGCCGTGACGCGCACCAGCGACTCCTTCTCCCCACGGGTCCACACGCGGATGGTCATGGTCCGCTCCCAGTCGGGGCGGTGGATGGTCATGTCGATGACGGAGTAGGACGAAACGTCGCGCCAGTAGTCGATCGCCTGTTTCACAATCGCCGCGGCGTCTTCAGGCGGGGCCGCGACCGTTACGCCGCCGAACAGCAATGAAGCTGCCAGGCAGATTCCTATTACGACCCATGAAGCAAAATGGCGCACAGAGTCCATGGCACCAGGGCATTATTGCCTGTGGCCGGTGATTTCACAACGCGGGGATTTGTTCGGGAGTCGGAAGAACGCTTCAGGACATCAACAACTTTTCGTATAATGTCTTATCACCCGCATTGAAGCAGCAGGCGATGATCTCGTCGAATTTGCTCTCGTATTCCCGCATGATCGTCACCGCGATCTTCGCCGCCTCGTCCTTGGGATAGCCGTAGACGCCGGTGCTGATGCCCGGAAACGCAATGGTCTTGATTCCGTATTCATATGCAAGATCCAGTGAGTGGCGATAGCAATTGGCCAGCAATACCGGTTCGTGATGCTCCCCGCCGCGCCAAATCGGCCCCACGGTGTGGATCACCCATTTCGCGGGAAGTTTGAAACCGGGGGTGATTTTCGCCTCGCCGGTGGAGCAGCCGCCGAGTGTGCGGCATTTCGCCAGCAACTCCGGGCCGGCGGCACGGTGAATCGCGCCGTCCACGCCACCGCCTCCGAGCAGGGTTTCATTCGCGGCATTAACGATAGCATCCACCTTGAGCGTGGTGATGTCGGCCTGAATCACGCGAATCATGATGCGGCAGTCTCGCTGTCAGCGAACCCCGGGGGGTTCGCCACCCTGTGGCGACGACATGTCTTTGGGTGCCGGCATATTCAGCAACGGCGAGTCGGCGCGCGCAGGCGCCATCCGGCGCATTTTTCCAGCTTCGACCGGATGCAGCGGTGACACACGGATGGTCGGCGACATCTTCACCGCCTCCCGTTTTGGCCGTTCGACGCGGTCAGACGGACTTTGAACCTTTTGCGGTTCGGCGTTTTCCGGCCGCGCCTCATCGCCTGCGCTGGCGCCGGTTTTGACGTCGGTCGCGTGCGCCGGCGAAGTCATGAATATCACGGGAAGAATCATAAGTAGTTTCAAAACGCGCATTGCCCGTCTCCCGAATGGGTGAATATCCCTAACATAATCCAAGCGCGTGGCATCCGACACCGTCACCGCACCGGCGGCGCGAAACGCGCGACATGCGTGCTATTTAACGATACGAAGCGCCGGGCCCCTGGCCGGCGGTTTGCCGTCAGGCGGTTTGTCCTCGGGGCCGGATTCCTTCTGTTCCCCAGCCAGCATTTCCGGAAACGTGATGCCCTGGTTGTTCTCGCGCGCGTATATGGCGAGCACAGCAGGGTACGGGGCTTCCACCGGAAGACTCTGACCGCCGAAACGGGCGGAGAATCGAATGGCCTCGGCGGCGAATTCGAAATGGCCGACAGCGCGCGGATGGATGTTCAGAACGATGCGACCTTCCTGGACATAGGCCGGCGGAACCTTCACGCCCGCGGTGGTGGCATCCACCAGCACCTGCGGCGTGAAGCCGCTATCCACCGCCCAGTCATAAACCGCACGGATCAGGTAAAGCTTAAGCGGAGTCATGCGCCGTCACCAACGCGCGCAAAAGATTGAAACGCGGGGCGCGCGATTCACCGGGGGCGTGCGCGCATCGCCTTCTCCGCTTCGGTCAGCGAGAGCTTGAAGGATTTGCGCGCAAAGATACGCTCGGCGTAGTCGAGGATGGGTTTCGCCTGGCGCGGAAGTTCGACGTCCCAGCGGTCCAGGCGCCACAACAGCGGCGCGAGCGAGCAGTCCACCAGCGAGAATTCCTCGCCGAGGGAAAACGGCTGTTCCTTGAAGATCGGCGAGATCACCGTGAGCCCGTCGCGCAGCGCGTGGCGCGCCTTGGTGGCGGCCTTCTTGTCACCGCCGGTGATGTCGTGGATCAGGCTGTACCAGTCGCGGTCGAAGCGCACCAGCATCAGGCGCGCGCGGGCGCGCGAGACGGGGTCCACCGGCATCAGCGGCGGATGCGGCAGGCGCTCGTCGAGATATTCGTTGATGATGTTCGATTCGTACAGTACCAGGTCGCGGTCGACCATGGTCGGCACCTGGTTGTAGGGATTGAGCTCGCCGAGTTCACGCGGCTTTTTCGCGAGATCGATCTCGACGATCTGGCACTCGATGTCCTTCTCGAAGAGAACGATACGCGTGCGGTGGCTATAGGGATCGCTCATCCCCGAATAAAGCATCATGATTGGCTTGCGCGCCGCGGGCGTCGTCATCGCGTTGTCTCCGTTATGCAATGTCACACCCGGACAGCGGCTGCCGCCGTCCGGGAATCGCCCCAATTACTGATCCGGCACGATTGCTCTTGAAACGAAAATGGCACAAAAGATCGCCGCTGCGTGCTTGTCGAGGTGCTGTCGCGCCGGATCAATAACAAAACACTTAGTGGACGTCCTTCCAATATTCCTTCTTCAGCAGGTAGGCAAATACCAGGAATACGGCAAGGAAGATTAACACGTACAGGCCGATCTGGTAACGGACCAGTTTGGCCGGCTCGCCAAGATAGACCAGGAAATTGGTCAGGTCGCGCATGGCGGCGTCATAATCTTTCGCGCTCATGCTGCCGGGCCGCTCCAGCTCGAAACCCTCGAATACATCGACACCGTGGGCATCTTTCTTGAATACGGCCCGCTGGTCGCCCTGCCATTCGTAGAGCACGTGCGGCATGGCCACGTGCGGGAACACGACGTTGTTCCATCCGGAGTGCGACTCGGGGTCGCGGTAGAAACTGCGCAGATAGGCGTAGACCCAGGCCGGCTTGCGCGACCGCGCGATCAGCGACAGGTCGGGCGGCGCTACGCCGAACCACAGCTTGGCGTCATCTTTCGGCATCACCGCCTTCATGAGGTCGCCCACCTTGTCCGCGGCGAACAGGAGGTTCTCCTTGACCAGCTCTTCGCTGATGCCGAGATCATTGCCCATGCGGTTGTAACGCATGTACGAAGCGCTGTGGCAAGACAGGCAGTAGTTGACGAAGATGCGCGCGCCACGCTGCAACGAGGCCTTGTCGTTGAGATCGATGTTGACAGGATCGAGTTTCGGACCGTGTTCCGAGGCGGCGAACGCAGCGGCCGGGAGGACGGCAAGAAAAAGAAGGATCAGAAGCTTTTTCATTTCGTCGTCACCCTTTCCGGAACCGGCTTGGTCTTGTCAATTTTGGTGTACAACGGCATCAGGACAAAGAATGCAAAATAGAGCACCGTGCAGACCTGAGCAATGATGAGGTTCGGACCCGCCGCCGGTTGGGTGCCCAGATAACCAAGGGTGAGGAAGGCGACGACGAAGATCGCCAACGCCGCCTTGTACATCCAGCCGCGGTAGCGGATCGACTTGACCGAAGAGCGGTCCAGCCACGGGAGGAAGAAGAAGAAAACGATCGCGAGCCCCATGAAGATCACACCCCAAAGCTTGGCCTCAATTCCAAAAAACGCATACGTGTTCGCGCGCAGGATCGAATAAAACGGCGTGAAGTACCACAGCGGCACGATCTCCGGCGGCGTCTGCAGGATGTTGGCCGGCATGAAGTTGTCGGGCTCGAGGAACCAGCCGCCGAGTTCCGGCGCGAAGAAAATCACGGCCGAGAACAGCATCAGAAACACCGTCACGCCGACAATGTCCTTCACCGTGTAATACGGATGAAACGGAATGCCGTCGAGCGGAATACCGTCCGCGCCTTTCTTTTTCTTGATCTCGACGCCGTCGGGGTTGTTCGAGCCCACCTTGTGCAGCGCCACGATGTGCACGAACACCAGCGCCGCCAGGATCAACGGCACCGCGATGACGTGGAATGCGAAGAAACGGTTCAGGGTCGCGTCCGACACCACGAAGTCGCCGCGCATCCACTCGGAAAGCAAGTGGCCAACCAGCGGAATCGCGTCGAACAGCGAGAGGATCACCTGCGCGCCCCAGTAGGACATGTTGCCCCACGGCAGCAGATAGCCCATGAACGCTTCGGCCATGAGCGCGACGAAGATCACCATGCCGACCAGCCAGATGAGCTCGCGCGGATTGCGGTGCGACCCGTAGAGCAGCGCGCGGAACATGTGCAGATACACCACGATGAAGAAGAACGAAGCGCCGACGGAATGCATGTAGCGCAGCAGCCAGCCCCAGTCCACGTCGCGCATGATGTACTCGACCGAGGCGAACGCCAGCCCCGTGTCCGGCTTGTAGTGCATGGTGAGAAAAATGCCGGTGACGATCTGCATCACCAGCATCAGCAGCGCGAGTGAGCCGAAGTAATACCAGAAGTTGAAATTCTTGGGCGCGTAGTATTTCGCCAGATGTTCTTCCCAGACCTTGGTCAGCGGGAAGCGGTCATCGATCCAGGCCAGCAGCTTTTGCATCACGCGGCTCCTTTCTGGTCAACACCGATGATGATGCGCGTGTTGCTCAGGAAACTGTACGGGGGGACCACCAGATTGGTCGGCGCCGGAACGTTCTTGTAGACCCGTCCGGCCAGGTCAAACTTGGAGCCGTGACAGGGACAGAAAAACCCGCCGGGCCACTCATCGCCCAGGCCGGAAACGGCACCAGCCTGCAAACGCTGGGCTGGCGAGCAGCCCAGATGGGTGCAGATGCCAACAAGCACGAGATATTCGGGCTTGAGCGAACGTGCCTCGTTCTGCGCGTAGGACGGCTGCTGGTCGGTCACTTCGGATTTCGGGTCGGCGAGGACTTTGGTGTCCTCGGAAAGCGATTTCAGCATTTCCGGCGTGCGCCGCAGGATCCACACCGGTTTGCCGCGCCACTCCACGGTGAGTAACTGACCGGGTTCGATCTTGCTGATATCGACCTCAACCGGCGCGCCGGCCGCCTTAGCACGGGCGCTGGGCATCATGCTGAGGACAAAGGGGGTGGCCGCAAAGGCCGCTCCAACGACTCCTAATCCGCTGGTGATCACCAGTAAACGCCGTCGGCGCGGATTGACACCCTCTTCACTCATGTAGCCCCCTCGATCTTTAAAGCGCAAAAAATAAAAAAATCACGCCTAGCAGCGCAATTTTCTGAAATGAATCAGGTAATTGATCCGGAAGAAACCTTCCCCGCCCTGAAAAACGGCGCATAGGATTATATAACGATTCGCCTGAGTCAAGCGTATAAATCAAGTCGCGCAGGCAATTTTTTCAGATAAATCCACCCGCCGCCGGCCATGCCGCCTTGGCGCAGCACGCGGGGCGACACTTCGATAGAATTGGCACCCCATCATTCCAGCTTTCGGGTCGACTATGCGGCTGCCCCCTGTCTTGTCCTATCTAGCCCAGGCAATCGTCCTCGGACTGGCCTTTGCCTTCCTCGTGACCTATTTCTGGCCGGAGATCGCCCGGCACGAGGTCCCGACGGTCGAAATCCGTCAGACCGCGCCGGAAGCGGTGAAACGCCCGGTGAACGGCCCGTCTTCCTATGCCGCGGCCGTGGACAAGGCCTCGTCCGCCGTGGTCAACATCAACACCGCCAAGGTCGTGACGGTACGGCCGCATCCGTTCTTCGACGACCCGGTGTTTCGCCAATTCTTCGGCGGCGCGGACGATCTGATCACCCCGCGCAAGCGCGTCGAAACCAGCCTCGGCTCCGGCGTCATCATGAGCGAGCAGGGTTTCATCCTCACCAACCATCATGTCATCCAGGGCGCCGATGCGATCCAGGTCTCACTGCAGGACGGCCGGATGGCGCAGGCCAAACTGGTGGGCAGCGATCCGGACACGGATGTGGCGGTGCTGAAGATTGATTTGAAGAAACTGCCGGTCATCACGCTCGGTCATTCAGACAATCTGCGCGTCGGCGACGTGGTGCTGGCCATCGGCAATCCCTTCGGTGTGGGACAGACCGTGACCATGGGCATCGTCAGCGCCACCGGCCGCAACAAGCTCGGCATCAACACCTTCGAGAACTTCATCCAGACCGACGCCGCGATCAATCCCGGCAATTCCGGCGGCGCGCTGGTCGACGCCGAGGGCAATCTCGTCGGGATCAATACCGCCATGTTTTCCCGCAGCGGCGGTTACCAGGGAATCGGCTTCGCCATTCCCACCAGCCTCGCCGAAGACGTGATGAAGGAAATTCTGCAACACGGCCGGCCGGTTCGCGGCTGGCTCGGGGTCGAGGCGCAGGCGATCACGCCGCAGATTGCGCGCGCCCTCGAACTCGATGACACCCGGGGCGTGGTGGTGGTCGGCGTGGTGCGCGACGGACCGGCGCACCGCGCCGGCATGCAGCCGGGAGACGTGATCGTCGCCATCGACGGCAAGAAAATCGCCGAGGCGCGCGAGGCGCTGATCGCGATTTCCAACCGCAAGCCGGGAAGCCACGTGAAACTGGAAGTGCTGCGCGACGGAAAATCGCTGACGCTGGAGGCAACCGCCATCGAACGTCCGGCACGGGCGGCGTTGACGGAGTAGAGGTTGCACCGCGGTCACAACGCCTAGAGCCTTATTTTTTTCTGCCCCTGCCCTTGTCTGTGCCGGTGAAAGCCTGATCGTTTTTCTTGAACTCGGCCTCGATTTCTTCATCGGTCAGATCGCGTCTTCCGCTGTTCACCGCGGCGTCGGCGGCGCGTTTCATGCGGCGCGCCACAAAGAGTCCGATCTCGAACAATATGATCATCGGGATAGCGAGGAAGAACTGCGAGAAAATATCCGGCGGCGTGAGCACTGCCGCTACGATAAACGCCCACAGGATCACGTAGGGACGCTTGCCGGCGAGCGTTTCGGGATTGATCACCCCCATGCGCGCGAGCAGCACCACCGCCACCGGGACTTCAAAGGAAATCCCGAAAGCGAAAAACATGGAAAACACGAAATCGAGATAGAACCGGATGTCGGTCATCATCGTCACGCCCGGCGGCAGGGCATGCACGAAAAATCCGAAGGCCATGGGAAACACCACGAAATAGGCGAAGGCCATGCCGCCGTAAAACAGCACCGTGCTCGAAACCAGAAGCGGCAGCACCAGTCGCCGTTCGTGGCGATATAACCCCGGAGCGACAAACGCCCACAGCTGGTACAACAGGACGGGTATCGTAATCACGACGGCGACCGCCAGCGTGAGCTTGATAGGCGTGAGAAATGGCGAGGCGACTTCAGTCGCGATCATGGTCGCGCCGACGGGCAGGACATTCATCAGCGGCTTGGCCACGAGCGTGTACACGTTGCTGGTAAACGGCAGCAGCGCCCCGAACACCACGGCAATGGCGATCACCGCATAGAGCAAGCGGTCGCGCAGCTCGAGAAGATGGGAAATGAGGCTGCCTTCAGGGGCGCCGGGTTCTTCGCGTTCCGCCATGTTTCCTTCCGGTCGGGGATTTTTTTGCGGATTTGGCGCGTGCGCGCTTATTCACGGGCGGGGCAAACTCTGCCGGGTCCATGAGGGCGGTCAGTTTTGGCGGTTCGTCTGAATGGATGGTGTTGGCCGCGGCCGCCGAGGCGGTTTCCGTGAACCCCTTGATGAGGTCGCCCGAGGTGCTCTGCATCAGGTTCCGGGTGCTATCAAGTTCTTCCCGGAGCTTGCGCAACTCCGCCAGTTCATCCTGATGAATTTCGCGGTCGAGATCCTGTTTGACGTTGTTGATGAAACGCCGCAATTGCCCCATCCACTTGCCCGCCGTCCGCGCCACCTCCGGCAAACGCTTCGGCCCCAGCACGATCAGTGCGATGAGGCCGATCACCACCAGTTCCGAGAAACCGATATCGAACATCGCGATCGTCCCTGGCCGCGAACCGGCTTAGGTCTTTTTCTTCTTGACCTTGGAAGTCACCTCGGCGTCAATCACACGCCCGGATCCGCCCGTGACTTTCTTGGGCTCTGTGTCGTTGCCGGACTCCTGCTCGTGGCCCTCTGCGCCTTCCTTCATCGACTCCTTGAAACTCTTGATCGCTCCGCCCAGATC
>NZ_JBAVEJ010000051.1:0-7158 GCF_049587675.1 Sulfuricaulis sp.
ATTATGTAGTTGTCGGTAGATTTTACTCATTTACACTTATGCCTGTATGCACACTGTTAGGGTATCGCTTAGACATGGCATAAGAAGTATTTGAGGGTTTAGGCAGGATTGCCCCGCAAAACCCACCGTTGTGCTGTCTGCTATACGGGTTAACGACTTTCCCAGGATGGTGAAAATTCTATGTGGCATGCTGAGAATTGTCATAATCCACAGTTAGTGTTCGAGAAACATTGGCAGATGCGGGTAGAGAAAATCGCGTGACAGTAGACTGTATCGAAATGATCTGTGGTTGGCGACTAGTATGACAATTGGCGTAGTAAGCTACATCACGGCGGCGGGCATCTTCTTTGCCTTGTTCATGGTGCTGCTTACCGGCCGGACCACGGGGCTACCAAGAAGTCTGCTGGCATTTGCCGCTGCCGTCTCCTTCTTGTGGGCTGCCGCGGCGGCCTATCAAGCTGCCTTCGCTACCTCTCTCGTTATCCCCCAGCTGCTGGAACTCCTGCGCGATTTCGGATGGCTGATTTTTCTTCTGCATCTGCTGACAAACAAAGCCAGCGGGAAAGAACTGGTTTCGAAGAGCCTGACGATAACCCGGCACGGTATTTACGCATTTACAACGGTAATGGCGCTGCTGGCGTTGTATATCCACTTCAGCCGATCCGGGTTGTCGTTCATTGGCGGCATTGATTTCCAATTTGCAGGACAGTTGCTGTTGGCGGTGATCGGGCTTGTATTACTCGAGCAGGTTCTGCGCAATTCACCACCCGATTTGTTTAGAGCCATCAAATATTTATGCCTCGGCATCGGCGGGATGTTCGCCTATGATTTTTACCTTTATTCGGATGCCTTGCTTTTCCAGCGTATAGATCCCGCATTGTGGGAGGCGCGCGGATTCATCAACGCAAGCACCGTGCCAATCATAGGCATCGCGCTGGCGAGGAACCCGCAACTATCGCTAGCCTTTTTTATCTCCCGTCGTATGGTTTTTCATACCTCGGCTCTTGTCGCTAGCGGAATATATTTGATCGCAATGGGTGTGGGAGGTTATTACGTCCGCGACTATGGCGGGACCTGGGGCGTGGTCGCACAGACAATTTTTCTGTTCGGTGCCGGGTTGCTGTTATTGATTCTGCTTTTTTCGGGACAGTTGCGCGCTCGTCTGCGAGTTCTGATCAATAAACATTTTTTTCACTACAAATATGATTACCGTGAGGAGTGGCTGCGTTTCATCCGCACGCTTTCATCCAGCGACCAGGATATTCCGCTCCCGGAACGCGTTATTCGCGCTATCGCCCAGATGATCGATTGTCCGGGAGGCATCTTGTGGTTGCGGCGCGATAACGGCCGATTCGAGCCCGAGGCGCAGTGGCACATGGACCTGGAGGGTCCTGTTAGCGAACCTTCTGATAGTTCGTTTATCCGTTTCCTTGAGATTCAAAAGTGGGTGATTAACTTGGACGAGTATCAACGCGATCCCAGCCTATATAAAAGTCTGGGCGATCTGGAGATGCCGGAATGGCTCAGTGCCGTTCCTGACGCCTGGCTGATTTCGCCATTGATTTTACATGACAATTTACTGGGTTTCGTGGTGCTGGCCCGTTCGCCTGCCGGCCACAAACATTTCAATTGGGAAGATTCGGATCTGCTCAAAACAAGCGGAAGCCAGGCGGCAAGCTACTTGGCGCAGCATGCCATCTCTCAGGCCTTGGCGGAAGCGCGTCAGTTCGAAGCGTTTAACAAGCTGTCCACCTATGCCGTGCATGACCTTAAAAACCTCATTTCCCAGTTGTCCCTGGTTGTGTCGAATGCCGCGCGTCATCGTACCAATCCGCTTTTCATGGAGAACGTTATCAGCACGGTGGAAAACTCCGTATCGAAGATGAATCACTTATTGACGAGATTGCGCGACGGTGTGCAATCCGACTCCAAAAAAATGGTAAATCTGGCGAAATTGCTCGAGGAGGTGGTGCACGATGCGAGATCGACCAAACCGGCTCCGGTTCTGGAGTGCAGAGCCAGAGACCTTACCGTGACCGTGGATCGTGACCGACTGGCCTCGGTGATGGGGCATGTCATCCGCAACGCCCAAGAGGCTACGTCAGAGGAAGGACGTGTTGTTGTCAGGTTGCAAAAAGTCAATGGCCACGCTGTGGTAGAGGTGGAAGACACCGGTTGCGGAATGGATGAAGATTTTATCCGTGCGCGTCTTTTTCGCCCATTCCAGACGACAAAAGGAAAATCCGGCATGGGGATCGGCGTCCATGAAGCACGTGAATTCGTGCGCTCGTTGGGAGGCGATATCAGCGTGGAAAGCAGGCCGGGCGAAGGCACGATTTTCCGCATACTTTTCCCCCAACTGGCTGTTCTCGAGCCGGTGAGATATCAGCAGAAATTTCATTAAATACGCATTATGTCGATGAATAACAAGCTGCTGGTGGTCGAGGATGACCTTGGCCTGCAAGACCAATTACGCTGGTGCTTTGACCGCTACGAAGTCGTCATGGCAGGAAACCGCGTGAGCGCGCTGGAACAGGTTCGTCGTCATCGTCCGCCCGTTGTTACGCTGGATCTCGGGCTGCCTCCTGACGCCGATGGGATCACCGAGGGATTGGCAACCCTGGAGGAGATCGTGGCGGCAAGCCCTGATACCAAGGTGATTGTGGTCACGGGCCAGAACGATCGCGAAAACGCGGTCCGTGCCGTCGGATCCGGCGCCTACGATTTTTACTACAAGCCGATAGATCCCGTAATCCTCGGTCTGATCGTGAATCGCGCCTACCGCGTTCGTGAACTGGAGCTGGAAAACCGCGAGCTGATACAGCAAAAGGTCGAACACCCCGTGGAAGGCGTGGTGGCTTGCAGCCCTGAAATGGTGAAAGTTTGCCGCACTGTGGAGAAAGTCGCACCATCCAACGCCTCGATTCTTATTCTCGGCGACAGCGGCACTGGCAAGGAGCTCTGCGCGCGCTCGTTGCACAATCTGAGTCCTCGAGCCAGCAACCGCTTTATAGCCATCAATTGCGCGGCAATTCCTGAAAATCTTCTGGAAAGCGAACTTTTCGGATACGAAAAAGGGGCCTTTACCGGCGCCGTCAGGCAGACCCCCGGCAAAATCGAATACGCCAACAGCGGGACGTTGTTTCTCGATGAGGTCGGCGATTTACCGATGTCGTTGCAGGCGAAGCTGCTGCGTTTTTTACAGGAGCGCGTTGTTGAGAGGATCGGCGGACGCGAGGAGATTCCTGTGGATGTCCGTATCGTGTGCGCCACCCACCAGGACCTTCAGGAAAAAATTCGTATAGGCACCTTCCGCGAGGACCTATATTATCGAATCGGTGAAATTTCCATCCAAATCCCCGCCTTGAAAGAACGGAAAGGGGATATTCTCCTGTTGGCGCGGATGTTCCTCGACCGCTTTAACCGTGAGCAGGGAGGAAATCTGCGTGGATTTAGCAAGGACGCATTAGCGGCGATGGAGACCTATGGCTGGCAGGGTAATGTGCGTGAACTCATGAATCGCGTCAAAAGAGCCGTGATAATGGCTGAGGGCAAACAGGTAACTGTTAAGGATCTCGAGCTTGACGAAGTGGACGGCGCGCAAGCGGATTTCAGCCTGCGTCTCGTGAGGGAACAGGCGGAGCGCCAGGCGATTTTACGTGCACTCAGCCATGCGAACGGAAAAATCACCGAAGCGGCAGAGTTGCTCGGCGTTAGCCGTCCCACCATGTACGATTTTATCCGCAAGTTCAATCTGAAAGTCTAGGGAAACTCTGATTAATTCTTGCCGTACGTGGTGAGTTTGTCGAACCATGAGCGGCGGAGCTGCGAAATCAATATCTTGCGCTGCCCGTCCATCGACAAGCCTGTCCAGAGCGAGCCGTTCGGTCTTCGACAAGCTCAGAACGAACGGTGAGTCGAAGCCTGTGGTGAGGTGAGTCGAAGCCTGTGGTGAGCCCGTCGAAGCGGGCTCAGGACGAATGGAATTAATCAGAGGTTCCCTGGATTTCCCGGATCAAGTCAGTAATATTGAACGATTGTTACGGCACAACGACGACGTCACCACCCTGCAGGATGATATTCTGCTCCAGATCTTCTCCTTTTTCGACCCGTGAATATTTGAAGGGTATGGCTTTTAGCACGCCATGTTCCCGCCGGAGAATCTTAATCTTGTTCGCTGAGGCATAGGGATTCAGACCGCCGGCCATGCTGAGCGCCTGCATCACGTCTGTGTTCCGGATGACGATGAAATCGCCCGGTTTGTTCACACTTCCGACAACATAAATCTTGTTACCGAGACTTTGTTTTACCGAGATCGTCACGACGGGATCGGGAACGTATTTGGCGAGTTTTGTCGTGATTTCTTTCCGGAGCTGTTCGATAGTTTTACCTGATACGTCAATAACGCCGATGAGCGGGAAATTGAGACCTCCGTCCGGGCGCACCATAAGTTCTCGCTGGAGTTCTCTTTCTTTCCATACATCGATCTGCAGTACATCACCCGGTTGCACCTGGTAGGTGTCTGCAAATATTACCGCATCCGGTGCTGACGACTTTTCCGTTGATTTTACGCTTTCCGGTGATTTTACGCTTTCTGGGTCTGACGCCTGAATAGCAGGCGCTGAGCCACATGCTGTAAGAATAATGAAAAGAGTTGACGCGACAATCCTCATATAGATCGATTTCATTTGTCTGGTTACCTTCAATTGCTTGCTCGAGACAATCCGCCGATTTATTGCCAAAAACATGTCATGTCGCCGATATTGGGCATCTGACATCGTATGAAACGTCTAGTTTACCGCAAATCCAGGGGGTGCATCATCGTCAATAATTGCGCCACAAACAGCACATTTAACAGATTTGACAACCCATGGACCAGTATCAATAACGGTAGATCGCGGGTGCGCTGATACAGCCAGCCATAGAATAGCGAAGGTATGAATACCAGCGCAGCAGTGGTCCAGTGGTGGGAGAACCCGTGTACGACGGAAAAGAGGAGTGAGGTCATCAGATTCGCGCGCCATCCTGCGCCCAGGCGCGTCATGAAATAGGCGCGGAAGAACCACTCCTCGGGAAGCGCGGCAAGCAGCAGGGTGGCGAGAGTAAAATTCAGGTGCGCAGGTTGCCAGAGCAGCAATCCGCTGCCTATCGCCGCCAGGCATGTCCAGACGATGATTTGACGCGGTCTGAGGGTTACAACAGGAAGTGACCAGCGTTGATCGGCCAGCGGAAGGAAAAGCATCAGGCCGATGAGGACATAATCGCGGCCCGGATAAGAAAAAGCGGCGCAGCCCGTCAGGACTGCGCCGCTGATCCAGGGAAGATAACGCTGAATCAGGATTTTGTCTGGCGGCGATTAAACCGCAAGCGAATCCCGCCCAACCAAGTTAAGAAGCCCGCTACCAGCCACCAGTCCCCGCGCTCAAGGCCGTTAGTTGATCTTGTGCTGATACTGCAGCCGGACATGTTGGAAGGATCCGAAATATTCACGGTCGGAGTGTAGTTGGAGGGGGCGGTTGTGCCAACAAATTTGATATTAAAGTTGGCGCTGAATCCTATGAACGGCCCATCGATCATAGGGGTGCCGCTTTGGCCATCGAGAGAGCATGGGATCTGGGTACCGGTGGTACTCAAAGCGCCGAGACAACTGGCAGCGGTGTCACTGGACATGAGATCCCAGGACGTGGACGGATCGTTGAATCCATTCGGTCCGGTGAACAACGAACTGGGACCGAATACCGCGTTCTTGTTCCAGACCTCTATCACGTCTATGTTGTAGGTTCCGTTCCAGTCAAAGAGCATGTGCGCGCCAACCTGGTCCGCGCCCACGGTGAATGTATAGTTCTTGCTGGCAAGCGCGTTCGGCGTGCAGGTGCCGTTCTCCAGCTGGGCGACGGTGCAGTCCACATTGATGATATAGGTGCCCGGGCCGAAGACGCGGATGTGATGGGCGGTCCAGAGGTTCTGGAAGAATGCGTTTGTCGAGGACAGCTGCATGTGCGCGGTGGCGGGCGTCACGGGATCGCTTGTCGAGGTGTTGAACTGTTTATCCCAGGTCATCGTCACGTCGTTGGTGCCGCCGGCGACGTTGCCTTTGTCATCCATCATGGTGAAATTGTTGCCCGTCGAACTATAGCCACCGGCGGTGAGGACAGTGAAAGTGTCGCTGATCGCCGTGCCGTCACTGACCTGGCCGAGGGTAAGGATAACATCGGTCGGGGTCGCGGCGTTCGCGGACGAGATCTGGTGCACCTTGACCGTGTCGCCGTTTGTTACCGTGCCGGCGGCGCTAGTATAAGTTCCGCCGTTCTTGGAGTATTCACCCCCAGCGCAGCTTCCCACACAAGTAATGCTAATGGGCGTGGTCTGGCCTCCATCCATGCCACTGACAGTGATCGTATTCGATTCAACCAGCGTGCTGGTGGCAACTATGGGTGTGGGCGTATCCGTGAAGGTGAAAGCGTCGGGTTTTTTATCGATGACCTTGACGCTGAAAATGTCGCTGACCCCGCCGATGCTCAGCGTAGCGTTGGTTGTGGTCCCATCGCTGTTCGCGGACGAGGTTTGGTGCACCTTGACGGTATCGCCGTTTTGTACTGTGCCGGCGGTGCTGGTCCAGGTGGTTCCGCCGTCTTTGGAGTATTCGCCCCCGCTAATGGATATCGGGGAGGACACACCCGAGCCGAGACCGCTGACCAGTGTGGAATTTCCTGGGAATTTCGCATCCGCGGAATACACCGTGCTGGGTGTAGCACCGCTGGGCACATCCGCGAAGGTGAATTGATCTGGAATTACATCGACGGTCGGGTTGCAGACGGTGCCCGATGTCAGCACCAGGGTGTTGCCCGGAATGCTGAAGTTGGCGTTGAAGAACTGGAACGGGCCGCCGGCGGGCATCTGAGTGCCCGAGACGCCGTCACCCCCCGCTTGATCGACAGAGGTAAGCATCCACGGATTGGAGGCGACAGGGGCCGTACCCAGATCGTTGAAGCCCCAGGAGTGACCATCGTACAAGCAGTTGATATTGCTGCCACTAGGGGAGGTGGACTGGCACCCGGGGACCGCAATAGCACTAATGCCGGATCCGAACACGGTATTCTGATTCAACACTACGACTACGTCGATGTTAAAGCTGCCGTTCCAGTCGAACAGCATATG
>NZ_JBAVEJ010000052.1:0-5857 GCF_049587675.1 Sulfuricaulis sp.
GAACACGGTGCTAGCCTTGTGCAAAAGCAAAAATGGTGTTTCTTGTTCAGATGAATCTTCGTGGCATGAGGGCTGGATTGTCTTCACGGACGATAATAACAATCAAGAGGTGGATGCGGGTGAAACAGTAATTCATGTGCAGCAGGCACTGGAGGGAAACATGACGCTGCGCTATGGTGAAACTGGCAAGTATTCGTACTTGCGGTATAACCCTTCCGGTGAGGTATGGCCGGGCGCAACTTTCACCTTCTGCGACAGACGTGGCGCGGATAACGCCAAAGCAGTCGTTGTCTACTGGACCGGCCGGCCCCGCGTCTCCACGAAAACATCGGAAGGTAAGCCATTGAACTGCTCCTAATCGCTTGCCTTGACCCTACACAACTTCCACCATAACATACGCGCCCTTCCGACAATTCCCCGGTAGCTCAGTCGGTAGAGCAAGTGACTGTTAATCACTGGGTCGGCGGTTCGAGTCCGTCCCGGGGAGCCAATATCTTCAAAGGGTTGTAGCAGTTCCGCGGATGCACCCTTCCCATTTCGCTTAAAAAAATTACCAAGACGGCCAGCTGGTCAGCTGAGATGAAAAAAATTCTCGTCTTTCTCGGGGTTGTGTTGCTGGTGCTTATTGCCGTCGGTATCGCTCGCTTAGCAAGCGGACCCGCCAAGGAAAACGCACATGGTATAGAGAGCATGCGATCCGCCAATGTAGCCAGCCTGCCCACGCCATTGCCCTGCGGATCCGGGCTGGCGGCACAAGACTTGGCGGGAGTATGCAGAGCGAAACCGAATCCAACCCCCGGCGCGTTGGAGGCGGTCGGTGAGCTAAGACCCTCAGAGATGAAAACTCAACCGAAACCTGGGTCAAAGAAAAAGCTCCCACCAGAAACCAGTGGAAGCTTTTAGTTTTAGAGTCGTGATTATTTTAGGCTGGCAGCGTTAATCGGGTGTGCCGCCTCCACCGATGCTGGGCTCTCCGCCGCCCCCAATGGTATAGCCGCCGGTTTGTCCGCCGCCACCGATAGCAGGGGGAGGTGTGCCGCCTCCGCCGTTCATGATGTTTCGCATGGTATTTTTCTCCTGTTTAAGTTATTGCGTACCCAATCCATTGATATGCCGGCTTCTACAGCCTCTCAACCGGTTTGTCCTCGGCTATTACCCTACTCCTGCCTCCGGGTGTTGGCAACTGACTGCAGTCGGCAGCTGTCGGCGACCACCTAAAATCCCGTAAAATAACGGCTTGCGTGAAATTTGTGCTGGTTGGCAAAAAAATCAATTACTTGTAGCTAAATTTCGATAATCACAGCGTCACTCCAACACCGAGCGGTGACGCCCAACAGCGATGACTCAATGCCTAATCATCTAGCGGCCATGCCTGGTATCAATCTTAATGCGCACCTTGTTCGCCCTCGAGAAAACCAAGGGGATGCCCCACGCCCGCCACCGGGGAGAGACCGGTATGTCAACCAGTTCATCCTGGGGCCGGCGTTCGCCGAACAACTGGCCGACTGGCAGCGAATCACGGTCGGGAGGGGACTGAAACTCACCGCTCATCCCGACCTCGCCTGTACCCAGGCGACGGATGGTGGCCGTGAGTTGACGCTGATCGGGCATATCCTGGACCCGCTCGCCCCGGAAGCGAGCAATGATGACATCGTGCGCGCGCTGCTTCATCACTTCACGAGCCGTAACAGCTTGATCGCGGCTACCAATCGTTTCGGCGGGCGCTGGTTGTTGCTCGCCACGAGCGCGGAGGAGTCATTTCTCTTCCATGATGCCCTGGGACTGCGTCAAGCCTTTTACACCGATCCGGTTGTTACCGGCGCCATATGGGTCGTGTCGCAGGCGGGAATTGCCAGCGAGATGCTGTCCCTCACGCCCGATGAACAAGCGCTGGACTACTTGGATACGCAGACCTTCCGCCGGACATTCGAGTCCCGACTTCCTGCCGCTGCTTCAACGTTCAAGGGTCTCAAGCACCTGCTGCCGAATCACTGGCTGAACCTCAGCACGGGGAGGAGTCATCGCTACTGGCCGTCAGCACCCCTGGAGGCCATGACTCCCGAAACAGCCATCGACCGCATCGGCACGCTGATGTCCGGCCAGATCCGTGCGGCGGCGACGCGTTTTGATCTGGCACTTTCGTTGACCGCCGGCTTTGACAGCCGACTGATGCTGGCGACCGCGAGAGAAGTGGCGGATCGCATCTGCGTTATGACTTTGCGACAGGGAAGAATGCCCGATCATTTCCCGGATATTGAGATTCCGGCGCGGCTTCTCAAGCAGGTGGGACTACCGCACGTCGTGATCCATGCCACGTCGACCATGACGCCCGAGTTCAGTTTGCAGTTCAAACGAAACGTTTATCTGGCGCACGACCATTACGGACACGATGCCGAAGCGATCCTCAGGCACTTCGGCCGCACAAAGGCCGTGCTCACGGGCAGCGGTGCCGAGGTGGGGCGCTGCGCATTTCGCCGGAAGCTTCCTCACGCCGACCATGTACGATTCACGCCTGAACTCCTTGCGTGGCTTGAATACGGATCAACGCATCCGTTTCTTGTCGAACATTTTCGGGAATGGCTGGCGGAAGTCAGTCAACAGCACTATGTCAAGCTGCTCGACCTGTTAGAGTGGGAGCAGGACTATGGCAACTGGCTGGCCATGACCCAACTTGAATTCGATATTGCCTGGCGCGAGATTTTTACACCCTACAATTGCCGCCAGGTGCTCGCGACCCTGCTCGGCGTGGACGAACGTTTCCGGAAGGCCCCTGACTACCTTCTGTTTCAGCGCGCCATTCAGAAGGCCTGGCCGGAGTTGCTATCGGAACCCATTAATCCGCACCGGACCATTGGGCGGCGCTCCCTGTGGATTTCCGATATGAAAGCTGTGATCCATTACTGGCGCTTTCTGTATGCGCAGCATAAGCAGAACAAGCACCGCCGCTGACGGATTTACCTGAATAATCATTGCATCACTCGAGAACGGAGGCACCGGCTCGGGCGATCTGGCCATCCTCGGATGATTTCACTCCACTGACGCCGACAGCGCCAACGATCTGGCCTTTCCATGTCAGTGGCACGCCGCCTTCCGAAGACAATACGCCCGGCAAACCCAGAACTCTATGCTGTCCACTCGCCAGGAGTTCCTCCCATGCCTTGGTAGGCCGCTTGAATGCCACCGCCGCACTGGCTTTACGAATGGCGATCTCCACACTGCCGAACTGGGCGTTATCGAGACGCTGCAGACAGATCAGATTGCCACCATCATCGACAACCGCAATAACCACCGGCCAGGCATGTTTCAGCGCTTCAGCCTCCGCGGCAGCGACGATTTTCTTGGCGGCAGCCAGTGTTAATCCTGCCTTTTCAACCACCATGCTGTTATCCGGCATTGCTCTCCTCCTTGTTGCTTGGCTAAGGAAATAAGATACAGGGAAGACATTTTCATGCAATCATTAATCGATTGCAGAATGCCGACCTTGTGAGAAGCCGCATCGATTCCGCATAATCTGCCTTTCCCTACAAGCGCTCAGGCCATGCTCATCGTTCGTCTTTTCAGCATCGTCTTTCCGATCTTTGCGATCGTCGCTGTCGGCTATCTCTACAGCCGCTGGCGGCAACCGGATATGACGTCGGCGAACCAGATCAACATGACAGTCCTTTTGCCCGCGCTGATATTTCATGTCCTGTCCGGCAAAGATTTTCAGCTGGCCGAGTACGGGTGGCTCGCCCTGGGAGCCGCCGCCATCGTGCTGGGCTCGGGCCTGCTGGCCTTGCTGGTGGCGAAGGCATCCGGATTGTCGTTCAAAACATTCGTACCGCCGATGATGTTCACCAACTCCGGGAATATCGGTCTGCCACTCGCGGTATTTGCCTTCGGCGAACAGGCACTGCCGGCGGCCGTGGTGTTGTTTCTGGTCGAGAACGGCCTGCATTTTACCCTGGGCACCTATCTCATGGATCATCGCGCCCCGCTGCGCAAGGTGTTGGTGCAACCCATTGTCGTTGCCACGCTGGTCGGGATGGCATTCAGTCTTTTCCACTGGGGAGTGCCGACACCGCTGCAGGAAACTGTCAACCTGCTCGGTCAGGCTTCCATCCCGCTGCTGCTGTTTTCGCTTGGCACGCGTCTGACCAGCATTGATTTCCGGGAATGGCGGATCGGGCTGCTCGGCGCCGTGATTTGTCCGGTGACCGGCGTATTGATGCTCCTGGTCGTGCAACCCTTTCTGAACTTGACGCCATTGCAGTCGAGTCTGCTGCTGGTGTTCAGTGCGCTGCCACCGGCGGTGTTGAATTATCTGGTGGCCGAGCAATACCGGCAGGAGCCGGGGAAAGTCGCCTCGATCGTCATGCTCGGTAACCTGGCGGGACTGGTCAGCCTGCCGATAGCGTTGGCCTTCGTGCTGCGCTGATCGACCGGCTTGACGCAACAGCGTCGGTAGGCTTGGTATTTTTGATCCGTTGCCGATGCCGGGCCAGATGCAAGGGCGTCCACGAATGCGGAACCCTGAACACAAAGTTATAGCGTGCCACGTGATAGCTGGGGTCGAAACCGTAAAAATTGAGCTTCATGCGCTCCAACTCTTCAGTGCGGTATGCCTCAAGCGGCTTGACTGACTCGTCCTTGGCGCGCTGTCTACGCTTGGCTTCGAGCTGAATCCCAAAATCCGGGTCCGCGGCCAAAGCTTCGGCGACTGACCTGATCATCATTACGAATTCATGCACACTCCCGCCGAAACAGTCGTCAATGAGACCAATACGTTTGGCCGCGGGGGCAACGAGCGGAAGACGATGCTCCATGATCTTGCGCCCCTGTTCCCCCATCCGTTTGGGTAACAGGTAGCTCCAATACTCGGAGCCGTAGAGGTTGCCCATGTTCTTGTAGTGCGGGTTCAAAACCACGCCTTCACGCGCATACAGGCGATCGGCGGCCAGCGCGAGGAACACGCCGCCCGCGGCGGTATTTCCCTGCAAAGCGGCAATGGTGAGATGCGAGTCCGTCTTGATAATGGCTTGCGCCAAATCGTCCATGGCATTGATATTGCGCCAGGACTCGTCCGCCGGACTGTCGGCGGCCTCAATGCAGTTGAGATGAATCCCGTTAGACCAGAAATCAGGTCCGCCCATCAGCACAATTACCCGTGTTGGCCTCTGGCAGGCCTGAAGATACGCCTCGCGCAGGCGCTGGCATTGTTCGGTGCTCATGGCGCCATTGTAAAAATCGAAATGCAGGTACCCCACGCCTGCTTTTTCCTCATACCAGATATCCTTGTACGTAAGGTGTGCCGGCGGGACGTCGGGCGCCAGCGTCACTTCTGGAATCACGCCAAGCCTGTCATGCAGTGCCAGGGTAGCCGGCAATTTGAACGTCTTCTCGCCAGATACGATTTTTTTTATGTGGCCTATCCATACCGCACCATCGCAGGTGGCGCGGCAGATAGCGCCATGTCGTCGCGCAATGATCTTGCCTGGCGCGCCGCGCAGGGTATTCTCCGCGCAGGCATCATAGAGTCGGCAGGCCACGCCGAGAAGTGTGTCTTCGATGCCGGGAAAACCATCGGCGGAGTGGATTTTTCGCAAGACGGTTTGGGTGTCGTCTGTCGGCCAATCAATGCGTCGATCGGACTGTTTCACCAGTGGCCGCCATTTACCGCGTTCATCGGAACGACTTTCGTTTAATTGTTCTGGAATGAATTTCCCGGTTTCAAACCGGTCGACCGCCTGTAAAACTGCCGTGACTGCGGTTTCGGTCACCTCGTTGCGATATAGACTGCTTTTGCGTGCCACGCGCATCGGGAAATTCACCGACGCCCACACTGGACCGGCATCCATCTCGGCATCGGCCTGCAACA
>NZ_JBAVEJ010000053.1:0-2069 GCF_049587675.1 Sulfuricaulis sp.
GCGATGGACGCAATCGCGATCGGGATAGGGGGGAGCCTCGCGGCTCCTCCCCTCCCACACCACCGGACATACGGGTCCGTATCCGGCGGTTCGCTGGATTATGCGGTAGCGGGATTTGCGAGGGAACGTAGGCCGAGTGATCCGAAGAAGCGATTTGGCATGGCCATTTTGGGAGCGGGGCTATTGCCGAGCCGCCAAGGGCCATGTGGGCTGCCAGCGGTTTGTGCCGCCAGGTCCCGGCCGACGCCGCGGCGTCGCAGCTCTGCAAACCGTGTATTTCCGCGCTTCCATTGTTTCCAGGCGATGGCGCGCAACCGCCGCCTGAGCCACTCGTCAAGCGCTCGCAACACCGACGGCGTTTGGCAGAAGCCGAAGTAGCCGCGCCACCCGGTGAGGTAGACGGACAACTCCTTGACGATCTGCGCTAGGCTGCGTCCGCACGTGCGCCGCGTCAGTTCCCGGACTTTTGCTTTGAAGCGGGCGAGCGCCTGCGGCGCGATGCACCGTCGCGGTTCGCTTCCGCTGGTAAAGCTGAAGCCCAGGAACTTGCGGACGCTCGGTTTGGCGACCGCGCTCTTGGCCTTGTTGACCCTCAGCCTGAGGCGCTTCGCAAGGAACCGTTCGATACCGGCCATCACCCGTTCTCCCGCACGTTGGCTGCGCACATAGATGTTGCAGTCATCGGCGTAGCGCACGAAGCGGTGACCGCGCTTCTCCAGTTCCTTGTCCAGCACATCCAGCATCAGGTTCGACAACAGCGGCGAGAGCGGCCCGCCCTGCGGCGTGCCCTCCTCCGTTGGGCTGACCAGTCCTCCCTCCATCGCACCCGCGGTGAGAAAGCCGCGGATGAGTTTCAGGATGCGCTTGTCAGCAACCCTCTTGGCAACGAGCCCCATCAGGACGTCGTGGTTGACCCGGTCGAAGAACTTCTCCAGGTCGATATCCACGACGACGGCGTACCCGGACGCAATATACGCCTGCGCCCGCTCCACCGCCTGATGCGCCGAGTGCTTCGGCCGGAAGCCGAAACTCGTCTCGGAGAACGTCGGGTCCCAGTCGGCTTGCAGCACCTGCATTACCGCCTGCTGGATCAAGCGGTCGAGCACCGTTGGAATGCCGAGCAGCCGCATGCCGCCCGACGCCTTCGGTATCTCCACGCGCCGCACCGGCTGCGGCTTGTAGGTGCCATCAAGTAACTGCGCCCGGATCGCAGGCCAGCACTCCTTCAGGTAGTCCGGCAAGTCATCGACGCTCATGCCGTCGATGCCCGCCGCACCTTTGTTGCGCTTCACTTGCGCCAACGCTGTCTTCAGATTCTCACGCTCGACAACGTCTTCCATCGACGGTCCCGCGACCGCCGGGCGTTCGAGACAGGCTTTCGCCGCGCGCGCTTCGGGCTCTCGGGCGGCGGCGCTTCGGGCTTCACTCTCCGCCCCGGTGCCCAAGTTCAGCTCGATCTGATTCTTCTGCCGCATGGCTTGCACGAGATTGCCGCTCTACTAGCCTCTTCCAGCGTTCAGGCCTTCGGCGGCGCGCTGCCGCCTATTATGCCCTCTGCCGACTTCTGCGCTGCGGTCAGGCCGCCTTGCGACGACCTCAGTCCCGTTGCCGGGACACAGCGCAGACCTCCCGAGGTAAGATCGACCGCCTTCGCCGCACGCCCGCCGGATCTACCACCCCGACCTTTGATGACCGTGGACTTCGCGATCATTGGCTCGCTCGTCCGGCCGGGCAGGCCTCGTTATCCGGTGTTTGTCCATCGGGCCGCGGCTTTGCTCCACGCTTTCTTCAGACCCCACCTCGCGGTGACGCCTTTGCGCTTCGCTAGTCCTTCGCCGTCATCAGGCTGGACAGAGGACTTCCACCTCCAAGCTGTCGTTCATACTCGGCACACCAATAAAAAAGGCCGGGATCGCTCCCGGCCTTCGTTTTTGTGTGAGCCGCCTCAGTTCAACGAAGCGCGCTTGGGCGGCGTCGCCGGCCACGACTTGATCAGCGCGTCGTAGTCGACGGTTTCGCCCTTCGGCTTCTCGTTCGCCAGCTTGCGCTGCGGCGCGATGGTGTGGTCC
>NZ_JBAVEJ010000054.1:0-1867 GCF_049587675.1 Sulfuricaulis sp.
GGCGTCGGCTACCCCCAATTGCACAGAAATCTCGACGGCGCCGTCCAACCGGATGACCGTCGCGTCAATGCCCTTGTCGGCGAGATCTTTTCGCACGAGATTGGGGTATGCGGTGGCGATGCGCTTGCCGGCGAGATCCCGTTCCGTCCAGTCGCGGCCCTCGGGTGCGGCGTAACGGAAGCTCGACGAACCGAAACCCAGCGCGAGACGTTCGCGCACCGGAGCCTGTGATTCGCGGGCGAGGTCGCGTCCGGTGATGCCGAGGTCGAGGTCGCCGGACCCGACGTAGATCGCGATGTCCTTGGGCCGCAGGAAGAAGAACTCGACGTCGTTGGCGGGGTCGATCACCGTCAGGTCTTTCGGGTCGCTGCGACGGCGATATCCGGCTTCGGCCAGGATCTCGGTGGCCGGCTCACTCAGTGCGCCCTTGTTGGGCACCGCTACTCGTAGCATCTACAGCTTCCGGTACACGTCGTCGAGGGTGATGTTGCGCGCGATCATCAGCACCTGCGTCCAATACAAGAGTTGGCTGATCTCTTCGGCCAGCTCGTCGTCGCTCTGGTGTTCGGCGGCCAGCCATACCTCGCCGGCTTCTTCGAGGATCTTCTTGCCCAGTCCGTGTACGCCGCCGTCGAGCGCGGCGACAGTGCCGCTGCCGGCGGGCCGGGTCCGCGCTTTTTCGCTCAGCTCGGCGAACAGCGCGTCGAAGGTCTTCACGGGTCGCGATTGTGTCATGGGGGCGTGACGCGGTCACGCGGGTTTCAGCCCCGGAGGCCGCCTCAAGAGGCCGCGTGGGGTTCGTGGTGCCACGCCTCGTCGTGCATGTCCTCCAGCGTCTTGCCCTTGGTCTCTTCCACCCACTGCCAGACGAACAGGAACGACAACACAGCACACAGCGCGTAGAAGCCATACGCCAGGCCCAGGTGATGACGCAGCGCGGGGAACGACACCGTGATGGCCCAGTTCGCCGCCCACTGGCCTGCCGCGGCCAGCCCCAGTGCGGCGGCACGGATGCGGTTCGGGAACATCTCGCCCAGTAGTACCCACACGACCGGACCCCACGACATACCAAACGCGACCACAAAGAGATTCGCCGCGATGAGCGCGATCGGACCGGACGCCCCTGTCAGAATCGGTTGTTCCTTGCCGTCGACGAGGCCGATATGCGCGGTGGCGAAGATCACGGCCATCGTCGCCAGCGTGGCAGCCATGCCCGTGGAACCGATGAGCAACAGAGGCTTGCGACCGATCCTGTCGATCAGCGCGATTGCGATCAGGGTCGTCGCAACGTTGACCACCGAGGTGATGACGGTGTATTTGGCCGACTGATTGGCGCTGAATCCCACCGCCTGCCAGAGCACATTGGAGTAATAGAAGATCACGTTGATCCCGACGAACTGCTGGAAGACCGAGAGACCCAGGCCCACCCAAACGATGCCGTACAGGCCGCCGACGGGCTTTTTCAGATCGCGCCACGAGGGCTTGTCCTCCCGCTCCAGCGTCTCGCGAATCCGGCCGATGGTGATTTCCAGGTTCTTCGCGCCGAGCAGGGTTGACAGCACCTTGCGGGCTTCCGGAATCCGGTGGCAGGCAACGAGATAGCGCGGCGACTCGGGGATCGTGTATGCCAGTATGCCGTACACGATCGCGGGCACCGCCATCACGATGAACATCCACCGCCACGCCGCCTGCCCCAGCCACAGATCGTTCTTTGCGTCGCCGCCGGCGATGTACTGCAACACCCAGGTCACAGCGAACGACAAGAAGCTTCCGGACACGATCGCGAGCTGTTGCAGCGAACCCAGCCGGCCACGAATGCCGGGCGGCGAGGTCTCGGCGATATAGGCCGGGGCAATGACCGATGCGA
>NZ_JBAVEJ010000055.1:0-9096 GCF_049587675.1 Sulfuricaulis sp.
ACCCAGGAATGGCAGACTCACCACCTGCGAGATCAAGCCGGAGCATGCCGAGATCGCCCAGTCGGTCTTCGATCGCAGTGCTCACGGGCACAAGATCAAACTGCACCTCGGTCCCGCGCTCGAGACCATCGCGGGACTGCCGGCCTCGACGAGCTTCGATTTCGTTTTTCTCGATGCCGATAAAGAAAACTACGTGAACTACTATGAAACGGTACTGCCGCGCCTGCGATCCGGCGGGCTGATAGTCGCCGACAACGTGCTGTGGTCAGGACGGGTGCTCGCGCCGAAAAATAAAACCGACCGCGCCGTGGCCGCCTTCAACAAACACATCCGCCGCGATCCGCGCGTCGAGTGTGTAATGCTGCCCGTGCGAGATGGCGTGAGTTTGATCAGAAAACGTTGACTATCAGAGTTTAAGCAAACTCAACAAAAAGAAAGGCCCCGTTTCCGGGGCCTTGGCATCAGCTTCGCATGCGGCACCTGCGTGCGCCGCTACTCGGTTTTCTTCACAAACCGAGTTCTTTCTCGAGCGATTTCTGGTCCTGCTTGAACTTGTCCTGGCGTTTCGTCTCGGCCTTCTCGCTCTCAGCCTCGGACTTTTTCGCCAGGCTTTCGGCTTTGGCGCTGTCGCCGGCGAGTTCATAGAACTGCACGGCCAACTTGTTCTCGCCCTTGCTGGCATGCTCGTCACCGAGCTTGCGCGCCTTGTCCCGGACGCCCTTGGCTTTCTGCGGTTTCTCGGCGAACTCATAATAAGCAATGGCGTTCTCGATGGAACGGCGCGCACTGTCGGCGGCCAATGTGTCGCCGCGCTTCTCGGCGCGCTCGGTCACTTTGGCGGACCCGGTGCCCGCGTAATACACCCAATCCCTGGCCTTGCCGAGTTCCTCGCGCGACTCCTTGCGGGCCGCGAACGCCTTCTCCTCGGCGGCGAGCCACTTGTCCACGTTGCGGGAGGCGAGCCCACGCAGCTCCTTGACGCGTGCCTCATTGTTGCGACGCTTGAAATGGTCGATGGCACCACCGACGGCATTGGTGTCGTCCGGTTTAGCGTTGGCCTGCTTCAGCATTACGCGATCCGCATCGGCCTCAAGACCCGAGGCTTGGTACCAGCCAAAGGCCTCCTTGAGTCGACCCTGCTTTTCCTCCTGGTCACCGAGCGTGCGGCCCACCCGCTTGATCAGAGCTTCGCGCCGCTTGCCGGCCTCGTTGCCGAGACATTCCCACGCGACGGTACTCGCCGTGTTGAACGCCTCCTTCAGTTTTCCGGCCTTTTCGCTGTCCTCGGCCTTTTTCATCTTCAGCGTTTCGGCGGCGATCTCCTTGTCCGGGCAACCGTCGGCAAAAACTACCGGCGGATTCATGGCGGCGAGTGCCAGCACCACGAAAATGAATTTCGTTTTATTCATGAATGGAATTCCCTTATTTCAGAAGATCAATCGCATCTTTGAAACCAAACCCACCCTTGGATTTTTCCTTGGGCGCAGGCTTGTCTTCGTTGTTCTTGTCTCCACCGCCCATCATCATCTTGCCCATACCCCCCATGTCCATCTTGGTGTAGCTGGACGGAACCTCGAACAGCGAGGCGTCCTGCTTGCCGATCTTGAGATTGTCGAGCTCCATTTTCATGCGATCCTTTTTGCCCTTGTCCACCGAGATGACGTCAAGTTTCATCATGATGTTTTCCTTAGTCATCCACCAGAACCCGCCCATCTTCGCTCCATTGGGCTTCTTCTCCTTCATGATGATCTTGCTCTTGGTGGTCTTCACGCCGTTGATCGTTTCCGGGCCGACCACCGTCTGCTCGACGTCGTAGTTCGACACGTCGTCCTTACTGACCTTGGGATCGCTGAGTTTCATCTCCATGTACATGCTTTCGGACGGCATCAGGTTCCAGGCCAGTTTCTTGTCGCGGCGCATGATCATGATGATCTTCTCGCCGCCATCGCTCATCTCCCGCCGCTCCTTGTTCGGGGCCTGGTAAATCTTGCCCTTAACAGCACTATCTGCGGTTTCCATGCTCCAATCGGCCGAGTACTCGACATTGGCGGGCTGCGTCGCCAGCGCCGGCGCGGCCAATAGGCAACTTGCCACGATCAACCATGTTTTCATTTGCATCGAGAGAATCTCCTGACTTGTTTATGTTGAACGTCAACGCCCTCGAAAACCTTTTTACGCTGCCGAAACTGGCTCAGCGTAGATGAAATCACCGGCGGACGGCAAGCGATTACGTGTCTTCCGTTACCGGTTCGCGATGCCAAAAAAAGAAAGGCCCCGTTTCCGGAGCCTTTCGATTTACATCTCAGGATTGGACAGACTTACATATCCATTCCGCCCATACCACCCATTCCGCCCATACCACCCATACCGCCACCGCCGCCATGAGATTCTTCCTTCGGCGTCTCGGCGACCATGGCTTCGGTCGTAATCATGAGCGCGGCGACGGAAGCCGCGTTCTGCAACGCGGTGCGCGTCACCTTGGTCGGATCGAGGATGCCCATCTTCAGCATGTCGCCGTACTCATCGGTCGCGGCGTTGTAGCCGTAGTTAACGTCCTTGCTCTCGGCGACCTTGTGGTACACCACCGACCCCTCGATACCGCCGTTCTCCACGATCTGGCGCAACGGTTCCTGCATGGCGCGCACCGCGATCTGGATGCCAACGTCCTGGTCGTGGTTGTCGCCCTTGAGACCCTTGATCGCGCTGACGGCGCGCACTAGCGCCACACCACCGCCCGGGACGATGCCTTCTTCCACGGCCGCGCGGGTGGCGTGCAGCGCGTCTTCCACGCGCGCCTTCTTCTCTTTCATTTCCATCTCGGTCGCGGCCCCGACCTTGATCACGGCAACACCGCCGGCGAGCTTGGCCATGCGCTCCTGCAACTTTTCCTTGTCGTAGTCGCTGCTGGCTTCCTCGATCTGGGCCTTGATCTGCTTGATGCGCCCTTCGATGTCCTGCTTCTTGCCGGCGCCATCGATAATGGTGGTGTTTTCCTTGTCCACCGTAACACGCTTGGCGGAGCCGAGCATGCTGGCATCGGCCTTCTCGAGGCTCATGCCGAGTTCATCGGAGATCACCGTGCCCGCCGTCAGGATGGCGACATCCTGCAGCATCGCCTTGCGGCGGTCGCCGAAGCCCGGCGCCTTCACGGCACAGACCTTGAGGATGCCGCGGATGTTGTTGACCACCAGGGTTGCCAGTGCCTCACCCTCAACGTCTTCGGAGACGATCAGCAGCGGCCGGCCTTGCTTGGCCACGCCTTCGAGGATCGGCAACATCTCGCGAATGTTGGAGATCTTTTTCTCGTAGATCAGGATCAGCGGATTCTCGAGTTCCACGCTCATCGTGTCCTGCTTGTTGATGAAGTAGGGCGAGAGATAGCCGCGGTCAAACTGCATGCCTTCCACGGTATCCAGCTGGTTCTCGAGGCCCGAGCCTTCCTCAACCGTGATCACGCCTTCCTTACCGACCTTGTTCATGGCATCGGCGATGATCTTGCCGATGGATTCGTCGGCGTTGGCGGAGATGGTGCCCACCTGGGCGATCTCCTTGGCGTCGGAACAGGGCTTGGAAATCTTCTTCAGCGCCTCGACCGCCGCGGTGACGGCTTTGTCGATGCCGCGCTTGAGGTCCATCGGGTTCATGCCGGCGGCGACGGACTTCAGTCCCTCGCGCAGCATGGCCTGGGCCAGCACGGTGGCGGTGGTAGTGCCGTCGCCGGCGACGTCGGAGGTCTTGGAAGCGACCTCTTTCACCATCTGCGCGCCCATGTTCTCGTACTTGTCCTTCAGTTCGATTTCCTTGGCGACGCTGACGCCGTCCTTGGTGACCGTCGGGGCGCCGAAGGATTTCTCCAGCACTACGTTGCGGCCTTTGGGACCGAGCGTGATTTTCACCGCGTCGGCCAGGATATTGACGCCGCGCAGCATGCGCGTGCGGGCGGGATCGCCGAATATAACGTCTTTCGCTGCCATAAATAATTTCCTCTCTGAATTCGTTCGGTTGGTTACTTCTCGACTACGCCCATGATGTCTTCTTCGCGCATCACGAGCAGCTCTTCATTGCCGACTTTGACCTCGGTTCCGGAGTACTTGCCGAAGAGGATCTTGTCGCCGACCTTGACGTCGAGCGGACGGAGCTTGCCGTCTTCGAGGATCTTGCCGTGACCCACGGCGACGATTTCGCCCTGGATCGGTTTTTCCTTGGCGGTATCGGGAATGACGATGCCTCCGGGTGACTTACGCTCTTCTTCCAGGCGGCGCACGATCACGCGGTCGTGAAGCGGACGGATTTTCACGGATGGTTCTCCTTTGGGCTGGGGTTGTACACTCATGCTGTGCTCCTTGATTGATTCTTTATCCTGTGTGACTGACTCTTGGGTAAAGTGTTGAAAATCGGGGGTAAGAGTGCTGTTAGCACTCTTACCAAGCGAGTGCTAATGATAAACGGCTGCTGAATCTTGTCAACCCCGGTACTCGCGTATTCAGTCAACCCGTCGGGATTTGCCTTCCAGGGGGGTACGACCGGGCTTGTCCGTCCCCGGTGGGTGGTGCGTGACACCGCTTTCCAGGTGCATATGGCGCAGGTACAGCCGGATGATTCCCCGGCGCAGGGGTGGAATCAGCAGTGTAAAAGCGGCAATGTCGGTTAAAAACCCGGGGATGACCAGCAGCACGCCGGCGACCAGCAAGGCCAACCCCTCCAGCATCCCGAGTGCAGGCGATTCACCCCGCGCCACCATGGCCTGGACGCGCGTGGCGGTGGCCAGGCCCTGACGGCGGACCAACCAGACACCGACCACCGCGCTGACCACCACCAGCAAGACTGTCATGCCGGCCCCGATGCGGGACCCGACCTGGACGAAGACCGCGATCTCGGCCACCGGCACCAGCAGCAACAGAATCATGAACATGAAGACAGGGCCCTATGCCACCTTAAACCCGCAGCATAACGGCTCAGCCGTTGCGTCGCATCCGGGACGTGGCGGCGTCAGTTTCGCTACAATGAATAAATACCGCTCCGGCGCCGTCACCGGACGGGATCGGGACACTAAAAACGAATGGAATCTCACCAGTACCAGCTGGTTCTCACGACCTGCCACGATGCCGCGGCGGCGGAACGCATCGCGCACGCGCTCGTCAGCGAGCGGCTGGCCGCCTGCGTCAACGTCCTGCCCATCGCCAAATCCATCTATCTGTGGAAAGGCAAGGTGGAGTCTGCCGCCGAGCAATTACTTGTGATCAAGTCCATGGCACACGCTTACCGCACTATCCAGAAACGGATCCTCGAACTGCATCCCTATGAACTTCCCGAAGTGATCGCGGTCCCTGTTGCCGACGGCAACCCCAACTACCTCGCCTGGATTCGCGACCCGGATAAAACATGATGACCCGATATTTCACTGTCTTGCTGCTCCTGCTGCTGTCACCGGCGCGCGCGGAACAATCCAATGAGGACCTGCTGGAAGCGGATCAGGCCTTCCAGCTATCCACGCGCACGGTCAACGGCACCACGCTCGAGACGCGCTGGAAGATCGCTCCCGACTATTACCTGTACCGGGACAAGTTCGAATTCGAGGCAATCGAGGGCGGGACACTCAAGGATCCGGTATTCCCGCACGGCAAGAAAAAGCAGGACCCGCTGTTCGGGACGGTGGAAACCTACACCAAATCAGTGAAGGTTCGCTTGCCGATCGAACGTCAGGGGTCCGCGCCAAGCCTGCGGCTGCGCATCACGGCACAAGGTTGCAACGAGCCCGTGGGCGTCTGCTACCCACCCATCGTGAAGGAAGTCGACTTCAAACTGCCGCCGGTAAAAGCATCGCGCGCGCCGGTCGCCGCGGTGGCGGCAACACCGGTCGGCGAAGTCCGGTCACTGAAAGACCTCACCCAGTCGACGACGTTAGGGAGCGGCGCGGCGGAGCCGGTGGATCCGGAAACAGCCTTCAGGATGAATATCACGGCGCGCGGCAACGAGGCGCTGCTCGCAAGTATCGACATCGCCGACTGCTGTTATCTCTACCGTGACAAGATGAAGTTCGAACTGACCGCGGCCGATGGCAGTGCGCTGCCCGCGGACGTGCGCCTTGGCAGTGTCGAGCTGCCAGCAGGCAAAATCAAAACCGATGAGTTCATTGGCAAGACCGAAATTTATGAAACCGGTTTCGAGGTAGCACTCCCGATCGCGGGCGGCGCCGCACCGGATCGCGACATGTCGCTGCATGTCACGTATCAGGGCTGCTCGGAAAAAGGGGTGATCATCTGCTACCCGCCGGTGACAAAAAAATTCGGCGTGCAATTCCGCGCCGGCGCATTGAGCGTGGCGGCCGGACCGGAAGCCGCCGCGGCGTCGCCCGTGGTCCCACCGACACGCGACACCGGCAAACTGATGGTCGCCATGCTCGCCGCCTTCGGCGCGGGATTGTTGCTTAGCTTTACACCTTGCGTGCTCCCCATGGTGCCGATCTTGTCGGGCGTCATCGTGGGCACGGAAGGCACGCACATCACCAAGCTGCGCGGCGGACTACTCTCGTACAGCTACGTGCTCGGCACCTCGTTCACCTACACCGTCGCCGGCGCCATCGCCGGCGCCACCGGGGAACAGCTGCAGGCCTATTTCCAGACCACTTGGGCCATCGGAACCTTCGCCGCGCTCCTGGTGCTGCTCGCGCTCTCGATGTTCGGCTTCTATCAATTGCAGGTGCCATCCTCGATCCAGTCGCTGCTGCACCATCACTCCACCCGCATGCATCATCAAGTCAAACAATGGCTCGGCGGCGAGCTGATCGGGGCGTTTATACTTGGCCTGATCTCGGCGCTCATCATCGGTGCCTGCGTGTCGCCGGTGCTGGTCTCGGTGCTCGGCGCGGCCATCGCTGCCAAGGACCCGGTGCTCGGCGGCGCACTCATGTTCGCGCTGGCACACGGTCAGGGAGCAATCCTGATCGCGCTCGGCATCGGCGCCGGTTTCCTGCTGCCCAAGGTCGGCAAATGGATGGACAGCGTGAAGCATCTGTTCGGCGCCCTGCTGATCGCCGTCGCGATTTACCTGCTTGGATACCTGCCGCAGGTGCCGGTGCTGTTCCTGTGGGCGGCGCTGCTCATCGTCTCCGCCGTCTACCTCGGCGCCACCCAAAGCCTGCCGGAAAGCGCGGGCGGCTGGAGCTATTTGTGGAAAGGGATTGGCACCGTTTTGCTCATCTGGGGCGGGCTCGCCCTGCTCGGCGGATTCGCCGGCAACCGCGATATTCTGCGACCGCTGCCACTGACATCCTCCAGCATCAGCATGATCGCGGGTGGCGCCGGCGGCGCTGCCGCACCCGCCGCGGCGGAACATCCGTTCGAACGCATCTATACCCTGCGCGACCTGGAAGACCGCCTCGCATCCGCCAAGGCCGCGGGCAAGCCGGTGATCGTGGATTACTATGCCACGTGGTGCACGGATTGCCTGCGCATGGAAAAGAGCACCTTTGCCGATACCCGCGTTCGCGCGGAACTGGAGCACTTCGTGCGGCTGCAGCCGGATGTCACCAACTCCGGTGCCGCCGAGGTCGAGGCGATGAAAAAACGCTTCAAGGTCTACGGCCCACCGGCCGTCGTCCTGCTTAACAACCGGGGTGAACAGCGCAGTGAAGCGCCGACATACGGATTTCACAATGTCGAGGAAATGCTGACCCTGCTCGGCAACACCTGAAGCTTCCACGGTTCGGCCTACACATGTCCGCCACCCTGAAAAACCTGCTGCTGTTCGTCGTCGCCGTGCTGGCGCTCGCGGGCGGCTACTGGGCGGCACAGTCATTGCGCCCCGCGGAGAAAGTAACCACCCCGACCTACGGCGGCGGTACCATGATCGATTTCACCCTGCCCGATCTGGATGGAAAAAAACACGCGTTGAACGAATGGCGCGGCAAGGTGATCGTGCTGAACTTCTGGGCCACTTGGTGCCCGCCGTGTCGCGAGGAGATCCCGCTGTTTATCTCCCTGCAGAAAAAACATCCGGCGAACGACCTGCAGGTCATCGGGGTTGCTATCGATACCCTGACCGCCGTGATGGTTTACCGCCAGTCCGTGCGCATCAATTATCCGATCCTGATTGGCGAGAATGATGCCATGCCGCTGATGACCCAGTACGGCAACCGCATGGGCTCCCTGCCCTTTACCGTGATCATCGACCGCAGCGGCTCGATTGCAGCTCGCAAACTCGGTGAGTTCAATCAAACCGATATTGAAAGCCTGATTGATCCTCTGTTAACTCGCCAATAAACCCATCTCCGCCGTTTTCACGCAGATTCTGTCGATATCTTCACTATATATCGGTAATCTCCGCCAATTTTGCCAGCACAATGGATTCGCTGGACAAACTGCCATCTGAGATGCACAATAATACGTCTGGAGAAGATAGCGACAAATGTATGCGTAAATCAGGAAAGATCGCGCAAATAGCTTGCATTTTCCTAACCTGCCTCGGCCATCGGTTTACCTGCCGAACCAAAGCATCTCATGGCTGAAATCCTGGTACTGAACGGCCCCAACTTGAATCTGCTCGGCGCAAGAGAGCCGGAGCACTACGGCTCGACCACGCTTGAGACCATCAATCAGCGCCTTGCCAAGCAGGCTGAGGCCGCCGGACACCGCGTCAGTTTCTTCCAGAGCAACGCCGAGCACGAGCTGGTCGGGCGGGTGCAACAGGCGATGAAAGACGGGGTAGCGTTTGTCCTGCTGAACCCGGCGGCCTTCACCCACACCAGCGTGTCGCTTCGCGACGCCCTGGCCGCGGCACATATCCCGTTTATCGAGGTGCATCTTTCCAACGTGCATGCACGCGAGTCATTCCGGAAGCACTCTTATTTCTCTGATCTCGCCGCCGGCGTGATCAGCGGACTGGGCGCGCAGGGTTATGAACTGGCGCTCACAGCCGCCATTGAACGATTGAAAAAATAGGGCAAGCCATCATGGACATACGCAAGGTCAAAAAACTGATCGAAATGCTGGAGGAATCGAGTCTCTCCGAGATCGAGATCCGCGAGGGCGAGGAAGCCATCCGCATCAGCCGCGGGACTTCCGGCGGCACGCAGGTCGTGCACATGGCGCCGGCGCC
>NZ_JBAVEJ010000056.1:0-13411 GCF_049587675.1 Sulfuricaulis sp.
GCTCCGCCTCACCCTCGCCCCACCGGGAGTATTCAAGCGAGACCGTGTTTGAGCCCGAGGCGCGTAGTTCGCGCCTGGCGAGTTAGGCGAGCGCCGATTCCGGCGAGAAGCGCAGTGGGGGTTTCGCGCCATCCGGGGTGCCCTTTCTTTTGGTTACTTTTCTTTGGGCAAGCAAAGAAAAGTAACCCAGGGTGCAGGGGCGGAGCCACCCGCAATTAGGTTTTGAGATCGCGCACGGAGCGCACGCTACCACTTCAATCCCGCCTTCTCCAATTCCTCCGAAACTTTCAGGCCTTCCACACTCCGACACGCATCAACAAACTCTTTCGTCGCCACCACCCGAGCTACTCCGTCATTTACGCCCTTGCTGGTCCTGGGCGCCAGGGCGAACAATTTCGCCATGCCCTGCTCGCCCTGCAACCGCCAAGAATCTTCCGTGTCCACTGTAAAATCGAAGCTGTGCAGTAGCCATGTGACGGTGGTCTGATCCGAAGCGCGGCGGCGGGCGGATTTTTTGACCGCCGGCAGGGAACGCTCGATCACCAATATCACGTCCTGCAACACCTCAGCGGTCTTTTCCGCCGGCACCAGCCAGTAGAACACCAGCGTGTTGCGGAAGAAGGCGTGCAGCAGCGGCATGCCCTTGAAAAACGGCGAGGTGACGAGCCCGTAGCGCGACAGGCCAACCTGTTTCTTAATCGAAGCGCCGAGCGCGAGAAGGGCCCGGCGGTTCTTGATGTGACTGTGACATTGCACCAGCACCACACGGCAATGCTTGCCTTCATCCAGTTGTGTCGAGAAAAACGGCTGGCCGCTGCGGCGAAAGCCGGCGAACATGTAGTTGAACCGCGCCACGGTGAAATACGCCAGGCTAAAAGCGAACGGCGCTGTCAGGTCCACGAACACCGTGGAGAAGTTGAGCGTCAGGTACGACACCGCGAGGAAGCCGGACTGCAGGAACGTGAACGTCAGGTTCACCACGCGCTGGTCGATGTTATAGACGAACGCGACGGTGAGCAGCACGATTGCAACCAGCGTGACGACGATATAGATCCACGGCGGCAATTCGGTGAGGAAATTGCCCTTTTTCAGGTTGTCGATGGCGGTCGCCAGAATTTCCACGCCCGGATGCGCCTTCGCGACAGGCGTGGTCTTCAGATCAAAAAGCGACGGCGCGGTGGAGCCGATGATGACGATCTTGCCGGTGAATTCATCCGCCGGGCGCGTCTTTTTCTCCTTGAGCAGATCGAAATAGATTTCGTGGAACGAGACATGCCGGTACGACGGCGGCTTGCCGCGCCAGTTGAGCAGGATGTCCTCTTGTTCCGGCAGCGGTGTACCGAGCGCCGAGATGACGTTGGCCGGCAGCGATCCCACGCGCCAGCCGTATTCGTCGGTATAGACCGAGTAGGTGCGCACGAACCCATCGGTGTCAGTAAATATATTATTGGTGCCGAGCCGGTGGTCCGTAAGCACATCGTAAAAAAACGGGAGTATCACCGCGAGCGTGGCCGTATCCGATGCCGTGTCGTCGAGTTTCGACACGCCTGGCAACTGGCTTACTTTCAACTGGCTTAGCTGATCGTTTTCCTCGTTCAGCCGGATCATGGGAAAGAAAGTGTTGGGAGTGCGCGCAATCGCGTCGCGAAAATACTTGTCGCCCGCGGTATTGAACACATCCGGATCGCTGAACATGACATCGAAGACCATGGCTTTGGGTTTCTGCTGCGCAATGCCTTCCACCAGTTCGCCCATGAGGTTGCGCGGCCACGGCCAGCGGCCGAATTCCGACGCCATCGCCGCGAGCGCCGGTTCGTCGATATCCACGATGACGATCCCGGGGTCGGCTGCGGGATGCTGGAACCGCGTCTTCATGATGAGATCGTAGGCCTTGTTCTTCATGCCGGCGGTCGAGCCGGTGGCGATGGCGTACACCGCGACTGCGCTCATGACGACCGCGAGGCCGACGTAAAACCAGTTCCCCAGCCGGTCGGACAGCGAAGCCAGCGGCAGGAGGAAAAAACGCGCAAGGCGTTGCATAGGGTTATGGGCAGGCATGATGTGCTGTCCTTGTCAAAGCCGCATTATCATACTGAATCCGGTATGGTGTCGCCCCATACCGGTGCTAACCGACGCGTGGCCGCACCATAAATGATTAAATGGCATAATGGGTCCTGATTAATTCACCAAGAGCACAACATGAAAGACAGCGCCGTCGCCCGGGAATGGCTCGCCGCCTCCGCCTGCACCGCCAACGCCAGGGACTTCGCGGCCCACATGGACCTCATCTCGCGCAAGGTACAGGTGTTCGGCATCCCCGGCATCGAGGTCATCGGTTACGACGACTGGGCGAAGCAATGCCGGCACGAATTCGAGACCGGCGTGCTCAAGAATGTTTCCTATGACGGCATGAAGGTGCAGGTGATGACGCCGGGGCGCGTGATGTTCAAGACGGTCGAAACCGTCGAGGCGAACGACGGCACGGTCCAGGCCCACGGCGTGGAGATCATTCTGGAAAAGGAAACCGACGGCAAATGGCGCGTGGTGCAGGAGCGTATTCTTTCCCGTGAGGAGGCTGAGCACGACGGCTTGTGGCAGTAGGTCTCGCTTTTCGCCGTCTTGAAATCAATCTGAACCTGCTTTACCCTAGCGCCCCACGAAAGCAGTCAACAATTTCACTAATCACAGAGGGAATAACCATGAAAACTCCGCTGGATTCAATTGCCGGTACCATCATTAGCGGTTTGATCCTGACCGTGATTCTGTATTTCTTTGTCGTCAACTTCCTGGTCAAGACCACCGTCTGACCGCCACACTAACGAATAATTTCGGGGGAACACCATGGAACTCATTATCGCCCGCTGGCTGCACATCTTCGCCGGCATCGTCTGGATCGGCCTTCTCTATTATTTCAACTTCGTGCAGGCCGTCGCCATGCCCAAAGCCAAGGCGGACAACACCGCCGCCGGCATCACCAAACACGTCGCCCCCCTGGCGCTGCTGTGGTTCCGCTGGGCAGCTCTGGCCACCTGGATCATGGGCGCTTATTACCTCGAACGCGGCGGCATCGGCATCGGGAATGCCTTCATGCTCAAGGGCATCGCCGCTTCCATTGGCGTTGGCGCCTGGCTAGGCACCATTATGCTGTTCAACGTCTGGGTGCTGATCTGGCCCAACCAGAAGAAGGTGCTGGGCATCGTCCAGGCCGACGACGCCACCAAGGCCAAGGCCGCGCGCATCGCCTTCCTGGCCTCGCGCACCAACACCATGCTGTCCATTCCGATGCTGTTCTTCATGATCTTTGGCAGCATGGGACACCGCTTGCCTATGTAAATCAGCGAAAAGCTCTAACAAAGGCCCGGCAAGCCGGGCCTTTTGTTTTTTGGCCCTTGCGTTATTGCCCGCAGGGGGTAGAATTTTTAATTTAAGTGGCGCCCGCGGGGCGCCTTTATGTTTTTGGGGTTGGGAAAATCATGACCACATCGTATCAAATGCCGGTCTTCGCCGGCCTGCCCGTGGCCTTCACGCACGGCGAGGGATCCTGGCTGTGGGACACGCAGGGGAAGAAATACCTCGACGCCCTCGCGGGCATCGCCGTCTGCGGACTGGGACATGCGAATCCCGCCATCACCGCCGCGATCTGCGACCAGGCCGGCAAGCTGCTGCACACCTCGAACTGGTATCAGATTCCGCTGCAGGAAAAACTGGCCGAACGGCTGTGCAAGCTCGCCGGCATGACCAATGCTTTTTTCTGCAACTCGGGTGCCGAGGCCAACGAGGCCGCGATCAAGCTCGCGCGTCTCTATGGCCATCAGCAGAACATCCTCACGCCCGGCATTATCGTCACCGAGGGCAGCTTTCACGGACGCACGCTCGCGACGCTCTCCGCCACCGGCAACCGCAAGATCCAGGCCGGCTTCGAGCCGCTGGTGCAGGGCTTCCACCGCGTGCCGTACAACGATCTCGAAGCCGTCCGCCAGGTCGGTGAACGCAGCAAGGAGATCGTGGCGGTGCTGGTCGAGCCGATCACCGGCGAAGGCGGCGTCAGCATTCCGGACGCGGGTTATCTCAAGGGCCTGCGTCAGATCTGCGATGAGCGCGGCTGGCTGCTGATGCTCGATGAAATCCAGACCGGCATGTGCCGCACCGGCAAATGGTTCGCCTGCCAGCACGAGGGCGTGGTGCCCGATGTCATGACGCTGGCCAAGGGACTCGGCAACGGTGTGCCGATCGGCGCCTGCCTCGCACACGGAAAGGCGGCGAATGTATTCAAGCCCGGCAGCCATGGCTCGACGTTCAGCGGTAATCCGCTGGTTTGCCGCGTGGGTCTCGCCGTGATCGACGAACTCGAAAAAGGAAAACTGGCCAGCCGCGCCGCGAAACTCGGCGAACGCTTGCTGGCCAAGCTGAAAGAAGCGCTGGGCCAGGTGGCGGGTGTGAAGAACATTCGCGGACGCGGGCTGATGCTGGCCGTCGAGCTCGACCGGCCGTGCAAGGAACTGCTGCAGATGGCACTCGAGCGCGGACTGCTCATCAACGTCACGGCGGACAGCGTGATTCGTCTTCTGCCGCCGCTGATTCTGACCGACGATGAAGCCGACATCCTGGTGCGCGAGCTCACCGGCGCCGTGCGCGCCTTCCTGGAAAAAACGACAACGGGAACCAGGGAACATCTGGCTCCCATCGGAGGCCATACGTGAAGCCACGTCATTTCCTGACGCTGATGGATCTGAGCGCCAAGGAGATCAAACGTCTGCTCGCGCGCGCCATCAAACTGAAAGCCATGCAACGGCGCGGCAAGAAGCACATGTCGCTCGCGGGCAAAACCATGGCAATGATTTTCGAGAAGTCCTCCACGCGCACGCGCGTGTCGTTCCAGGTGGGCATGGCACAATTGGGCGGAACGAGCCTGTTTCTGTCGCCGCGCGACACCCATCTCGACCGCGGCGAACCGGTGGAGGACACCGCGCGCGTGCTGTCGCGAATGGTGGACGTCATCGTGATCCGCGCCAATTCGCACGCCATGGTGGAGCGCTTCGCCGCGCACTCGCGGGTGCCGGTGGTCAACGCACTGACCGACCTCAGTCACCCTTGCCAGCTGCTCGCGGATATCCAGACCTATCTCGAGAAGCGCGGCGACATTACCGGCAAAACCGCCGCCTGGATCGGTGACGGCAACAACGTCTGCCATTCTTGGATCGATGCCGCGCACCAGTTCAGCTTTCACATCAATATCGCCACGCCGAATGGTTATGAGCCGAAAGCGGAATGGTATGCCGCCTGCCGCGACCACGTGACGCTCAGCCACGACCCGAAGCAGGCGGTGCAAAAAGCGGATATCGTCATCACCGACACCTGGGCCAGCATGGGGCAGGAACATGAAAAGGCCGAGCGCATGAAGGCCTTCTCCGGCTTCATGGTCGACACCGCGCTCATGAAACTTGCGCGCAAGAACGCCATCTTCATGCACTGCCTGCCGGCCTACCGCGGCATGGAGGTCGCCGCGGAGGTGATCGATGGACCACAGAGCGTTGTCTGGGACGAGGCCGAAAACCGGCTGCACGCCCAGAAGGCGCTGCTGGAATTTCTGCTCGCGAGCCCTTCGAAAAAATAAATTCCGTCTTCTGTCTGGCTTTCCCTGCCTGATGCCGGCTTTGGCTGCATTTCCCGCCATCTGCTAGGCTTACAGCGTGAACGAGCTGCTAGCGCTAAACAACATTGAATGCGAATACGACGGACGCCTCGCGGTCTGCGGGTTGTCACTGCGCGTCAATAAGGGCGAGACCGTGTGCCTCCTGGGACCGAGCGGTTGCGGCAAGACCACGGTGCTGCGGGCTATTGCGGGCTTTCATCCCCTGAGCGGCGGCGAGATCCTGATTCATGGCACGACGGTTTCCGATCCTCATTTCACCTTGCCGCCGGAGCAGCGCCATCTCGGCATGGTGTTCCAGGACCACGCGTTGTTTCCACACCTGAGCGTAGGGAACAACGTCGGCTTCGGCCTGCGTGGAATGTCGCGTGAGCAAAAGCAGACCATCATCGATGAAATGCTCGAACTCGTGGGGCTCACCGGCATGGGCGACCGCTATCCGCATGAGCTTTCCGGCGGACAACAACAGCGAGTGGCGCTGGCGCGGGCATTGGCGCCGGAACCCAACCTCATTCTCCTCGACGAACCCTTTTCCAACCTCGACATCGAACTGCGCGAGCGGCTCTCGGGCGAGGTGCGCGAGATTCTCAAACACCGCGGCACGACTGCCGTGCTGGTGACGCACGATCAGCACGAGGCGTTCGCGCTCGGCGACGCGGTCGGCGTAATGCACGAAGGCAAGCTGCTGCAGTGGGACACGCCTTATGACCTGTATCACGAACCGGGCAGCCGCTTTGTCGCCGATTTCATCGGTCAGGGCGTGTTCCTTCGCGGCACTTTGCTCACGCCCAATACGATGGAAACGGAAATCGGGATGCACAAGGGTAATCGTGCATACCCGTGGGCACGCGGAACGCGCGTCGAGGTATTGCTGCGGCCTGATGACATCGTGCCGGATCCAGCCAGCCCGTTGCAGGCGCAGGTCGTACAGAAGGCGTTTCGCGGCGCGGAGATTCTCTACACCCTGCGGCTACGGAGCGGTGGAAGAGTGCTGTCGCTGTTTCCGAGTCATGCCGATCACGCGCTCGGCGAACGCGTCGGCATCCGCGTGCAGGCCGACCATCTCGTCGCGTTTCCGCTGTCAGAAAACCACTCGCCCAAGGCGACGCCCGCCGCTTTTATCTGAAAGCGCGAAATTAACTTCACTCACCAGAGAGGGTATTCCCTGAATTGTTACCGGCGCGGCTTATCGGGTCTGACGGGCAGGCCTTCCATGCCGGACTGACCCGACATGGTCAGCACAGTGCCTGAAGATTGCGTCCAAAGCGTGGCCGGATCGCGTTTGACCTTGTCACTGTTCGTGCCGGCCTTCGGCGCCGGCCGGGCCAGATATCCCCCGGTCACGAGATAGGCCACGATCTTGTCCGCCGCTTCGTTGGCGGATTGCAGTGTGGTGTCGATCACGATTTCAGGTTTGGCCGGCGATTCATAGGGATCGGACACCCCGGTAAAATTCTTGATCTGACCCGCGCGCGCCCGTGCATACAGACCTTTGCGATCGCGCGATTCGCAGACCTCCAGCGGCGTTGCCACGTGAATTTCGATGAAATCGCCGTGTTCCTCGATCATGGCGCGTACCTGCGTGCGGGTATGCGCATAGGGTGCAATGGGCGCGCACACGGCAATACCGCCATGACTGGTAATGAGACTCGCTACATACCCTTGGCGCAGTACATTGGTATCGCGGTGCTCGCGCGAGAACCCCAGTTCGGAGGAGAGGTGCTTGCGCACCACGTCGCCGTCGAGCAGCGTGACGGGGCGCGACTCGGATTCCTTCAGCCGCGCATACACCACCTGCGCCAGCGTGGATTTGCCGGCGCCGGAAAGGCCGGTGAAAAAAAGCGTGAACCCCTGGCGCAAGGTCTTGCGCCATTCTTCCAACACCGTGGGATAGGAGAACCAGTGCGCCATTTCTGACGTCTGATCCGAGGCCAGCCGCGGTGTTTGTTTCGCGCGCCGGCCAATGCGCCCGCCGGAAAGAAAACGTTCCGGCTGGTCTTCTTCCTGCACCAGATTGCGGAACGGTACCACCTCGATGCCGATCTCGCGCGCATGCCACTGCACCGATTCCAGCGCGCGGTATTTCCCATACAGCGGTTCGCCGGTCGCGCCCTCTCCCTGGTCGTCGTAATCGTGTTCCACGATAAAGTGGGAGCAGCCGAAGTTTTTGCTGAGGATGGCATGCCACAGCGCCGCACGCGGACCGCCATGGCGCGGGGACAGTTCGATCAGATTCAGATGCGCGGCCCGCGTCGAATAGTGTTCAAGTACGGCGCACAGTGCGCGCACTCGCGGGTAATGATCCGGCTGGCTCATGCCGCCTCTGCCAACCGCAGCCTGAATCAGCAGCGTGGCATCGTTCAGGTAGGCCGTGCTCTTGGTGAACCCCACGTGGGTGCGGTGCATGAGATGACGCGGCTGATAACCCACCACGCGGTTCGCGCCCTGCCGGCATAGCAGATCACGCACGGTGGCGGGCGTTTGGCGCAGTGACGCAAAATCATGATGTACCGGCAATTCCACGACTTCGAGTTTCCCGGTGATATAGGCATCGCCGACCACGTTGAGCAAATGGCTCGCCGCGGCATGCGTGACTGAGCGGGTGCCATAGAGACACTGCGCTTCCGCGCCCTTGTCCGGCTGCCAGACTTCTGTCACGGTAAGCACCGCCATGAGCGTGCCTTCGGCGTCGCGCAGCGCGATGGCTTGGTCCGATGAAAGGCTCTCGGCGAATTTCCGTGGCACATCGAGCGTTACGGGAATAGGCCAGAAGCGTCCGTCAGCCATGCGCATGCGCGCGCATACGGCTTCGTAGTCCTCCCGCCCCATAAAGGAAGTCAGCGGCGTGAACGCGCCGGTTGCCAGCATTTCGAGATCGGAGAGTTGTCGCGAAGTAAGATCGAGAGAGACGAGATCGCGCGACGTTGCCTTGAGTTCTGCGCCGCGGTCAGTACTGACCAGAAGATTGACCAGTGCCCCGCCGTAGGGTTGATTCAGCTCGTTTCCTGTTCCCAGCCGATGTATTCCGCTCATGTTATTCTCCGTGTCGCTTCCCGCATTTCCGCACTCGTGCCCCCTAAGGAGACACGAAATCTATTGCGAGGTGATCACAGCATCCTTGCGGCTACCCCCGGACGGTAAACCAGACCCTTTGGTTGAGCCGGAACCCCCGGCGATTTACTGCAACCCCGTCAAAAGGCAAAGCCTATACCGGGTTCGCAGGATGACAACCGACCGCCGGCCTACGAACGACAAGCGGGGTATTTCGCTCGATTGAGGGCATCCGGCGCCTATCAGGAACGCGTGACCCATGAGGAATGTTTTGCTGCCATACTGAAATCTCGGCCTTTCCCGCATTTCCGGCCTTTCGCGGCCAAATAAAGGTTTACAGGAGCATTTTGCTAAAATACTCTTGAGAAAGAGGGACTTGTGGAAAAGAAAATATTACGCCTGCTGATTGTCGACGACTCGCCGGACGATGCCGAGCTAGCGGTCGCCACGCTGCGCAAGGCGGGCTTCATGCTCAAGAATCTGCGCGTGCAGGATATGGCCTCCATGCAGGCAGCGCTGGAAAAGGGAACGTGGGACGTGGTGCTTTCGGAGTACACGCTCCCGCACTTCGGCGCGCAACTGGCGCTCGACCTCGTCAGGCGCGCGCATCTCGACATTCCTTTCATCGTCGTCACCCGGAACATCCGCGACCCGGATCTCGTCAAGATCATGCGTAACGGTGCGCACGACGTCGTGATGAAAAGCCAGGCAGCGCGCCTGGCGCCGGTGGTGGAGCGTGAATTGCGCGTGACCGAGGAACGCCACCAGTTCCGGCAGATGACGCAAGCGCTCCAGGAAGTCGAGAATAAAAACCGCGCGATCATCGCCGGATCGCGCGAGGCCATCGGCTACTGCCAAGAAGGCATGCATATCGATGCCAACAAGACCTATCTCGAGATGTTCGGCTACGATGACCTGAGCGAGATCGAGGGCGTGCCGGTGCTGAACCTGATCGAAAAATCCGACCATCCCCGTTTCAAGGACTACCTGCGCAAGGCCACGACCCAGAATCCCGCGGTCCCGCAGGAATTTCTTTGCGTCAAGAAAGACGGCAGTCACTTCCACGCGGAACTCGCCATTTCGTCGATCGTCCTCAACGGCGAAAACTGCACCCAGTTTCTGGTCACCGACATCTCCAAGCGCAAGGCAGTCGAGAACCGTCTGCAATATCTCAATCAGCACGATCCGCTCACCGGTCTTTTCAACCGTCACCACTTTACACAGGAGCTGACCAAAGCGATTGGGCGGGTCAAGACCGAAAACAGCCGCAGCGCCCTGCTCTATCTCGATCTCAATGAGATCAAGGATATCAACGACGCCCTCGGTCACGCCGCCGGCGACCGGCTGCTGCTTAAGATTGCGAGACTGTTCCGCGACAAGCTCGGCGAGTCCACGTTCCTGGCCCGTTTCAGCGGTGACGAATTCACCGCGCTGTTGCGTGACATGTCCGAGGAGCAGATCAAGACGTCGGTAACAGAGCTGCTTTCGTCATTGAAGGAAACCACATTCATGGAAGGCGGCAAGGTCTTCCGCTGCGACGGCACTATTAGCGTGGTGGTAATCGACAAGAGCAGCGAAAACGCACAGGCGGTTTTGAACAAGGCGTATCAGAACTGCCAGCACAACCGTCCGCAGAAAACGGCGCCCGCTCCGGTTCCAGCACCGATGCCACAGGCAGCCGCGTCGGCACCCCCCCACGTCGGCGCAGCGGAAATACCGGCGGTAGATTTGCACCGGGAAACGCCGGTTATGCCGACTGCGACGGTGGACTGGGAGATTCGCCTCAAAACCGCTCTCGAAAAAGACGGCTTTCAGCTCGCCTATCAACCCATCGTCAACCTGCACGGCGATCCAGCGGAATATTTCGAAGTCTTGTTGCGCCTGGTCGGCCGTCATGGCGAGCTGATCCATGCCGGCGAATTCATGGGAGCGGCCGGGCACTTGGGATTATTGGCCGCCATTGACCGCTGGGTGATACGCCAGTCGATCCATTCCCTCGCCGCCTTGCACGCCGAGGGAAGACAGGCCAGCTTTTTCGTCAATCTGTGCCCGGCGGCGCTCAATGATCCAGAACTCCTCTCCCTGCTTCAGAAACAGCTGGCGATCGCGCGTGTCAAACCGGGATTCATGGTGCTCGAGGCCGATGAATCCGCCGTTATGGCAAGCCCCGAGGAAGCGTCCATGTTCATGCAGGCGACGCGACGGATCGGCTGCCGATTCTCGGTCGACAACTTCGGCAACAACCTCGCCACGCTCAACAGCCTGCGCGAGATGCCAATTGATTTTCTCAAGATCTCTGGGTCACTCATTCGCAATCTGTCGACCGACGAACTTACCCGTACTTCGCTCAAGGCCATCGTCGACCTTGCCAAGTCGATGGAAAAGCAGACCATCGCCAAATTCGTCGAGAAGGCCGACGATCTCGGGATTCTCTGGAACCTTGGTTTCGATTACGTGCAGGGAAATTATTTCCAGCAGGCCGACGCCCAGCTCGATTACGAGTTCGCCGACGAAACAACGCTTTCCTCCGACACCAGCTCGCCCAACTGGGCGGCCAATTCCCGCCGGTGAATCCACTCAGCGTTCCCGCTGCCGCGTGACCCGCGGGGCGGGACACACGTTGTCTCCACCCGTGCGTTCACGCCTGGGCACAACAAAATTCGTTGCGCCCGTTCGGCGGCATCAACACACGTTTATGAATGACAAGACGAGCGAAGCAGGGCTACTTTATTGTGTTGATGAAAACTCCGCCTCACCTATAATATGCGGCCTTTGATCAACACAGAGTTATTCCATGTCCGGTCAATTCATCTTTACCATGCATCGCGTCAGCAAAATCGTGCCGCCGAACCGCACGATCCTGAAGGACATCTCACTGTCCTTTTTTCCCGGTGCCAAAATCGGCGTGCTCGGCCTGAACGGCTCGGGAAAATCCACGCTGCTGCGCATCATGGCCGGCGTGGACCAGGAATACGATGGCGAGGCACGCCCCCAGCCGAATATTCGCATCGGCTTTCTTTCGCAGGAACCGCAGCTCGATCCCAAGAAAGACGTGCGCGGCAACGTCGAGGAAGCGGTCGTGGAGACCAAGGCACTGCTCGACAAATTCAACGAAATCAGCATGAAGTTCGGCGAACCGATGGGCGACGAGGAGATGAACAAGCTCATCGAGCAACAGGGGAAATTGCAGGAAAAGATCGATGCCGCCGGCGCCTGGGACCTCGACCGCAAGCTCGAGATCGCGGCCGATGCCCTGCGCCTGCCGCCATGGGAGGCGGACGTCGCCAAGCTCTCCGGCGGCGAGCGCCGGCGCGTGGCGTTGTGCAAACTGCTGCTGTCGCAACCCGACATGCTGCTGCTCGACGAGCCCACCAACCATCTCGATGCCGAATCGGTCGCCTGGCTCGAGCGCTTTCTGCACGATTACGCCGGCACCGTCGTGGCCGTGACCCACGACCGTTATTTCCTCGATAACGCCGCCGGCTGGATTCTGGAACTCGACCGCGGCGAGGGCATTCCCTGGAAAGGCAATTATTCTTCGTGGCTCGACCAGAAGCAGAAGCGGCTCGCCGTCGAGGAAAAACAGGAGTCCGCGCGCCAGCGCACGCTGAAACACGAACTCGAATGGGTGCGCACCAATCCGAAAGGCCGGCACGCGAAGAGCAAGGCGCGCCTGGCGGCCTATGAAGAACTCGCGTCGCAGGAATTCCAGAAGCGCAACGAAACCAAGGAGATCTTCATCCCGCCGGGCCCGCGCCTCGGTGACGTGGTGGTGCAGGCGGAAAACCTTACCAAGGGTTACGGCGACCGGCTACTCATCGACGGCATCAGCTTCAATCTTCCGCGCGGCGGCATCGTCGGCGTGATCGGCCCGAACGGCGCCGGCAAAACCACGCTGTTCCGCATGATCACCGGCCAGGAAAAACCCGACGGCGGGAAACTGCGCATTGGCGAAACCGTGCAGCTCGCCTATGTCGACCAGAGCCGCGATACGCTCGACGGCGGAAAAACCGTGTGGGAGGAAATCTCCGGCAGCCACGACATGATGCTCATCGGCAAGACCGAAGTTCCGTCGCGCGCCTATTGCGGCCGCTTCAACTTCCGCGGGTCCGACCAGCAGAAACTGGTGCGGGATCTTTCCGGCGGCGAACGCAACCGCGTGCATCTGGCAAAGCTGCTCAAAAGCGGCGGCAACCTGTTGCTGCTCGACGAACCGACCAACGATCTCGACGTGGACACGTTGCGCGCGCTCGAAGAAGCGTTGCTCGATTTCGGCGGCTGCGCGGTGATCATCTCGCACGACCGCTGGTTCCTCGACCGCGTCGCCACCCACATGCTCGCCTTCGAGGGCGACAGCCACGTGGTGTGGTTCGAAGGCAACTACGCCGACTACATGGTGGACAAGGAGCGCCGCCTGGGCACGGAGGCGGTGCACCCGCACCGCATCAAGTACAAAAAACTCGTCCATTGATGAATAAGCCACCCCGCCCCCCGTCCCGCAAAGCCTGAAATTCAGCGCATTAAATATGACAAGACGAACGGAGCGAAGCGCAGTATGGCTTCATTTAGGCGCCGATGGCCTGACCGGCGGCTGGTCAGGCGCCAAGGATATCTGTTAAATTGTTCCGGCCCTGAATATGTCTGGAACTCGCACAGGGATAGTGTGTCTTACATGTTCGGTCGATCTCGGGTCGGAAGATTGGTCTGTAC
>NZ_JBAVEJ010000057.1:0-67153 GCF_049587675.1 Sulfuricaulis sp.
GCCTACGGCTCCGCCCTGCTGGCCGCCGGGATCGTGACCAAAATATACCAATAAACGTCCGCCTTCAGTCCTTGCCACGCGGCATAAAAAATCCGCCCTTTCGGGCGGTTTTTTACTGAGGGAATACGGCCTCTGCCTCACGAAATGTCCACCACCCCTTCCATCGACCCGGACTCACCCAGGTTGTCGCTCCAGAAAACTTTCAGCTTGTCGCCGTTCTTGGCGTCCTTGAGCCGGAATCCGAGCAGCGGGTCTTCAGAAATACCAGTGCCGGTACTTACCACCACGACCACCTTGCCGTTGAGTTCGACATTCACCTTCTGGATGAAATGCGGCGGGATTTTAGTGTTGGTGTTCTTATCGGTGCGCAGTCCGGTTTCCATCGGGTGCGTGATCAGTATCTGCAACTCCACCACGCCATCCTGCAAGCGGGTGCGCATTTTCATTTTGCGATCTGCCATTGAATCAATCCTCAACCGTTAACAATTAATAATACGAAACGAATCTCTCGCGGGCAACAATACCAGTCATGATAGACTTCATTGTCCGCGGCTTTGTTCCTTGCGTGCAAGAAATACAGTTAGCGCCGGTACCAGAAACAAAATCGCCGGCAATGAAAACAAATAACCCACTCCGACGGTAATAATTACTGGATGCAAGACAGCCACGGCGCCATTGGTAAACACAAGCGGTATCATGCCAGTGACGGTGACCAGGCTCAGCGCAAACAACGGGCGGAATTGATATTTGGCAACTCGTCGCAGTTTCTGTTGCCATGACAGATCCTGCCGACTCACTCCGGAAACGGATGCGGCGAATATCGCCGCCTGCCCTGCCGTGATGCCGATCAGGATTAATCCGCCCATCCATACCGCCGGTGACAGCGGCATGCCGGACAGCAGTAATACCGCGCCTGTTCCTGCCGCGACGCTGAAGGCGGTCAAGGCAATCATCGTCGCGGCACGCCATGATCGGTGCAACAACGCCTGTATGATGAACAAAAAAAACAGTGCTAATCCGAACATGGCGGAATCCTGGCTTCGGTTTGTTTCCACCATATTTCCGGAGTCTGCGAAGGAGAACCGGTAACCGGCGGGAAGTTTGTATTTTTCAAGCATTGCGTGTATCCGTTCCCCTGCCTGCTCTGGCGATACACCCTTGGCAGGCGATGCCATGATCTCGACTTCCGGAATTCCATGGCGTCGTCGAATCTGCGTCGGAGCAGGAACGTGTTCAACGCGGGCGACATCGCCCAGATGCACGGCTGGCCGGTCTTCCAGTTCGCCCAGGAGCAGAATCCGGTCCAAGGCAACGGCGTTACTGGATTCCTCCGGCGGCAGGCGCAGGCGAATATCATAGCGATGCTCGGCGTCGCGGAAATCCCCGGCCGGTATGCCGGAGAGCGCAATCGCCAGTGCTCTCCCGGCATCGGTGATTTCGATTCCCAGTTCTCGCGCACGATCTTCATCCATGCGCAGACTGAGTTCCTCGTGTGAAGCCTGCAAGCTGTGCCTTACTTCGCGCCAATCCGGCATGGAACGCAGTCGCTGTGCGATATCGTCGGCATACGTGGTCAAGCGTTCACGATCGGCTCCCTGAATGCGCACTACCACGGCTCCCGCATCGTCGGTCAGCGAAGCTTCCTGTCGTTTAAGGGAAAATACCGTCAACATCAGGGCCGCCAGAATAATTACCAAGATCAGCGCAATTGCGGGTTTCCGCAGCAGCCGCCGTAACAGGTTATCGTACGATTGGCGTATTCCGGCGATCCAGTGACCGACGGGGCCTTTTCTATGCTCCTTCCCATGACGACGGCGCTTGTCGAACGCCGAAACCAGCATCAGGGCGAACATGGCGGAGAGCAGCCAGGCGGCGCCAATAACGAGGACAAACTCCCGAAACACAAGGTTTATTCCGCCACTCACGAACAAAACCGGTAACAGCGCGGCGGGAAGAGCAGCCACCATGGCCATAATTGGACTTACCGTGATGGCACCGTGGTCCGCAGGGCGGCGAGTGTTTTCGAACAGCAGGATGGCGCTGCTGCCGAACAAACCCGCGCCCATCACCAGCCCCCCGAGCGTCATCACATCGAGCGTAAATCTCAACAGCGCCATCAATACAAAAGCCGCCAGCAACGAGGCAGCGATGACAACCCCAAGTAGTACGCTACGTCGTCCGCTGCGCAACAACAGGTACCCCGTAAACAGCACCAGTGCGACACCTGCCACGAGCGCCAAGGCGATACGCCCGAGTGATTGCCGCGCTTGAAGAAGTCTCGGCGAGAGAGGATGGATCTCGATGTCTTCGGGAATCAACCGGTTCGCGCGCATCCATTCTCCATGCGCCTGAATCCGTTCGACTACGTCCGACATGACCGCCCGCGCCTGACTGTGGACAGTAACTTTAACGGCTTCTCTGCCGTCAAAATGGAAATGCTCTGGCCTCGCCCCTTCGCCGAGCGTTACCGTGGCGATTTCGGAGAGCGAGACGCTTTCGCCGTCAGGCAGGATCACCGGTAGCGCCGCCACGGCGGCGGCACCACCCGATTGCATCGCCACGTGGCGGCCGTGGCTCTTTGCCGGCGGACGCCGAACCGCGGTATCCGTCGCGGGGGGCTTGCGGATCGCCTGCAACAGATCGCCGAACGAAAGCCCGTATCCCGCCAACCGCCGCTGATCCGGCATCACCAGGATTTCGCGCACCGCGCCGCCTTGCACGTCAACCGTGGACACGCCTGGCAACTCGCGGAGCTTTCTGGCGAACTCATCCTGGACCCAATCACGCAATGCCAGCGGGTCGCGCGCGTTCGACGTTACGACAAATTCCGCTGCGATGGACGATGCGTCCACAATGGAAACACCTGGCGGCTCCACCGAAGCGGGCCAGAATGACTTGGCCCGATCGAGCCGGACAGCCGCATCCTGCTGCGCGGCGTCGATATCGCGCCGGTGTTTCAACCGCATATCAATGACGGCGCCACCCGACTCGGTAACCGACTCGATACTTGACACGCCCACGGTCCCGGTAAGCATCTGTTCCAAACGGCGAGTAATTTTCTCCTCGATCACCGACGCGCTCACGCCCGGTACCGAAACCCGCACAAGCAAGTGCGGCGCCTCATGCGCGGGCAACAGATCGATCGGAAGACGGCCGAGCGCGAAAAATCCCGACAACAAAACAGTCAGCGTGGCGAGGACAACAAGCAACCGATGTCGCGAAGACGGACGAACGGCGGCCGGGGGCATGCGCCGCGTATTCCTTTAATCCTGCGCGCGTGCGAGAGTCAGAAGAGGCTCGAGCTCGGCGAGCGCACGCTGGTACACTTCGCGCTTGAAACTGATGATGTGCTCAAGCGGTCTCCAGTATTCGATCCAGCACCACTCGTCGAATTCTGGCCGCTCGCACAGATCGAGCCGCACGTCAGCATCGCACCCCAGATGACGCAACAGGAACCAGATCTGTTTCTGGCCCCGGAAGGCGCTGTTCGGGTTGCGGCGGCGATAATCGTCGGGAATATCGTAATGCAGCCAGTCGCGGGTTCGTCCCAGTATCTCGACATGCGACGGAACGAGGCCGACCTCTTCGCGCAGCTCGCGGTACATGGCGGCCTCGATGGCTTCCTTCAGACGGATGCCGCCCTGCGGAAACTGCCAGCCGTCCTGGCCACAGCGCCGCGCCCAGAAAACCTGGTTGTGGCCATTGCACAGGATAATGCCCACGTTGGGGCGGTAACCGTGTTCGTCTATCATTACAATTCCACAAAAACCGAAATACGATGAGAACTTAGGGTGATTTTTCCACGAAGCCGCGGCGGCGGCAATGCTGGGCGCATAAGCGGTTGTTGCATCGGTATCGTGCTGCTGACCGGCGCGCTGGGTCTCTACGGCTGCGCTTCGCCGCCCCGTATCCCCGCCAATATCGTCCTGCGGGATGTTCACAACAACGGTTACACACTTGCCTTCGACAGCCGCTCGGAAACCCTGGCGAGCGGAGGATCGGAGGGCCGCATCCGCCTGTGGCGCTTGCCGGACGGGAAGGAACTCTCCGGCTGGAAAGCGCACACCGATTCGTTGCAGGGGCTTGTGTTTCTCGACCACGACCGCGAATTGCTCTCCGCCGCCTACGATGGCTCACTCGCACGCTGGACGCGCAACGGAACGCTGCTGAAACGCCTGAACACACCGGCACCGGTCACCAGCATGGCGGCGGATGAAGCCGCCAATCTCGTCGTTACCGGACACAGCGACGGACATGTACGCCTGTGGCGGCTCGCGGATCTTTCTCTCTTGCGCGACCTGCATCCACATCGCGGTGCGGTGCGCGCGGTGGCCTATCATGCCGCCACCAACCAACTGGCCTCGAGCGGAACCGATGGACGCGTGTTTTACTGGCGAGCACGCGAGGAACCGCGCCCATTGCCCTCTCCACCCACGGACGCACAGGACCTGGCCTTCGCGCCCGACGGGACTTTTCTCATGGGTAGCGGCTGGTTCAATCTGTTCCGTTGGCAGCTCGATAACGGTGGCCTGCAGATACTACCGACGGTGCATCACGGCATCGTCAAGTCGATCAGCTTCAGTCGCGACGGCCGGACGCTGGCGAGCATCGGCCGTCAAACTGACAGCGCGGTATACCTGCTCGATGCCCAGACCGGCGTCGTGCTGAAGCGTTTTCAGCCGCATGAACTGTGCGGAAGTGTCGTGCGTCTCTCGCCCGACGGGCGCTATCTCGCCTCCACTTCCGACGACGCGAGCGTATACATCTGGGACCTGCAGCACCCGCTGCCGGAACAGACTTTCTTCTCAAAATAAAATATATTGCACCGCCAAGAAAGCAAGAAACATGAAATATCTCTCGCAAGAATTCTCCCGATACCCTTGGCGTCTTGGCGGTTTAATTTTATTAAACAGGATTTAATCTTGAGCCTCGCTATCTTCGACCTCGACAACACGCTGCTGCGCGGCGACAGCGATCACGCGTGGGGACGGTTCCTGATCGAGAATCACGTTGTCGATGGCGCGGAGTACGAGCGCGAAAACGAACGTTACTACGCCCAGTATCAGGCGGGCACGCTCGATATCATGGAGTTTCTCGCGTTCGCCTTGAAACCGCTCGCCGCCCACGACCGCGCCAGCCTGGATAGCTGGCACCGGCAGTACATGCAGACCAAGATTCTGCCCATGATCACACCCGCCGCCCGCGCGCTCGTGAACCTGCACCGCGCTCACGGCGATACACTCGTCATCATCACCGCGACCAACCGCTTCGTCACAGAACCGATCGCATGGGAGTTCAATATTCCGCACCTCATCGCCACCGAACCGGAGGAGCGCGACGGGCGCTTTACCGGCAGGGTCGCGGGCACGCCCTGCTACCGCGAAGGCAAGGTAACGCGGCTGAAGAGCTGGATGCAGGAACAGGGGCAGACATTGCAGGACAGCTGGTTCTACAGCGATTCGCACAACGATCTGCCGTTGCTTTCCATCGTCGACCACCCGGTGGCGGTCAATCCCGACGATATCCTGCGGCGCGAGGCGCAGCAGCGCGGCTGGCAGATTCTGCCCCTGCGCTGAGTGAATCGCCCATGAACCGCCGCCTGCCGATCACGCTCCTGCTGCTGGCGGCGGCGCCATTAAGCCTGTGGTTTGCTCTGTCCCAGGGCAGCCTGAACATTGCGGCGACGGAACTGTGGCGGGCGCTGCTCGGCAACCACGACAACGCCACGGTGTATCTGGTCATACACGAATTGCGTCTCCCGCGCGCGCTCGCGGCTTTCGCCGTGGGCGGACTGCTGGCGCTCTCGGGCGCATTGCTGCAAGTGCTGTTGCGCAATCCGCTCGCGGATCCCTATGTGCTCGGCATCTCGGGCGGCGCGGCGGTCGCGACGCTGCTATCGATGCTGGCCGGTCTCGGCGCCGGATGGTTGCGTGGTAACGCCTTCCTCGGCGCCATGCTTTCCATGCTCATCGTCTTCGGCTTAAGCCGCGCCGGTGCCGCCTGGACGCAGAATCGTCTGCTGCTCACCGGCGTGGTGGTCGCCGCCGGCTGGGGCGCCGTGATCAGCCTGATTCTGGCCGTGGCGCCGGCAGCACAGGTTCAAGGAATGCTCTTCTGGCTGATCGGCGATCTGAGTTACGCTTCTCAACCCGGAGTGGCGATTACTGCCCTGGTGATCGGTCTCGCGGTGTCCCTGTGGCTCGCGCGCCCGCTCAATCTGCTCATGCGCGGCGAAAATGTCGCCGCCACGCTGGGAGAGAATCCGGCGCGGCTGCGCCTTATGATTTATCTCCTGGCCTCGCTGCTGACGGCCATGGCGGTCACACTGGCGGGAAGCATAGGGTTCGTGGGTTTGATCATTCCCCATATATTAAGGTTGGCCGGCGGCTCCGATCACCGTTTTCTGCTGCCCGCGAGCGTCCTGTTCGGCGGCGGATTTCTGACGGTGGCCGATACCCTGGCACGCAGTGGGGCGGCACCCATGCAGCTCCCGGTCGGCGTGCTCACCGCCCTGCTGGGCGTCCCGGTGTTTCTTTTTCTTCTCGCCCGAACGCGCTGATGCTACGCACAGACCGCCTGACACTGCGCATCGCCGATCGCACTCTGTGCAATCGGCTCGATGTCGGTTTCAACGACGGCGAGAACTGGGTAATCCTCGGAGCAAATGGCAGCGGCAAGACAACGCTGCTGCACGCGCTCGCCGGCCTGCGCGAACCGGATCAAGGTGACGTCCTTCTCGACAACGTTCCCGTAAGCGCTATCCCGCATCGTCAGCGCGCGCGACGGTTGGGCGTGCTGTTTCAGGATTTCGAATCGGCATTCCCGGCCACGGTGCTCGAGACCGTGCTGACCGGTCGTTACCCGCGCCTGGAACGCTGGCAGTGGGAAAGCGCGGAGGATTATCGCGCGGCCGAAACCGCGCTCGAGACCGTCGAACTCGCCGGTTTTGCCCAGCGGCCGCTCGCCACCCTGTCGGGCGGCGAGCGGCGGCGCGTCGAAATAGCCGCCCTGCTTACCCAAGATGCGCCCATTTGCCTGTTGGACGAGCCGACAAACCACCTCGACCTGCGTCACCAGATCCGGATGCTGGAAATGCTGGCCAGCCGTGCACATCGGCCAGGCCACCTGAACATTATTGTTCTACACGACGTTAATCTCGCCGCGCGCTTTGGCACCCATGGCATCCTGCTGTTCGACGATGGCGAATGCCTCCATGGACCGCTGGGCGACATACTCGCGCGCCCGAACCTCGAGCGGCTGTATCACTGCCGCCTGCGCGAAATTCACGCCGATGGCGCCCGATGGTATCTGCCCGACTAACGCCCAGTGTCCGAGGCGCATGCTCTTTCGGCGGTGGCGGCCGGTGCGACTCATTGAACGTTGCCTCATGTGACGGCCCGGCGTACTCCCTTCGAAGGAGCTTCGCCTCGGAAGGGAGTCGCCCTGCGCCTCGGGATCCGGCGGCTAGTGCCAAAGTGGATTAAAAAAGGGCCGGCCGTTATACTTCCGGCCACTCGCAGCGGTACTTAATAATAGAGGATGGGGCACGCGCATTGGGATTGAGTCGTCTGCTTGAATCCGCGCCGGGGCATGGGCTCCCTGTCCGTCCTTTGCATCTCCTTTTCCCGGCGGTGACGTACCTATGATGCGTCTACGGCTTTTCCCACGAACGTTGCGTGCGCGGATCGCCGCCTCCTTCTCCATCCTTTTATTGCTTACCGCCGCCGTCGTCACTCTCGCTTTCGCGCGCCAGGCGGCCCACACCCATCTTGAGGCACAACAACAACTGGCCCAGAACCTGATGGTGTTCGTCGAGCCGGCCGTGCGTGGCATGGTGGCAAATTATGATGTCACGGGGCTGGACAATTACATGCAAAAAATTGCCGCCGACCCCGCGATCGCCTCGATCCGCATCGTCGACGAAAGCGGCGGCTCCCTGCTGTACCAGCATCAGGGTGACATGGAGCCGGCCAGCGGGATGTCGCGGATACTGGCGGGTGTTTCCGGCGCAAGCCCGCTGCTCAAATCGGAAATTACCGTCAACGGCGTAAGGGTCGGGCGCCTCGAAGCACTGCTATCGTACGCACCGCTCAATCAAAGCATACGGCACGTGATCATTGTCGGCAGCGCGTTGACCGCGATCGTGCTGGCCGTGGCTTTCCTGCTCGCATATCTGCTGCTAACCCGTTTTACCGCGCCGCTCCGGCCGCTCATGGAATGGGCGCGCGAATTCGCCCACGGTAACTGGCATCCGCGCGTGAAACTGATCGAGTCGGGCAGCCGTGAAATCCAGGAACTCAACCAGGCGTTCACCGACGGCTCGGCCACGATGCGGCACTATATTCAAAGCCTCGAAGAAACACGCGAGCTGCTCGAATACAGTGAAACGCGCCTGCGAAAACTCGTCAACAGCATGCACGAAATCCTGTTCGAGCTCGATGCCGACGGCCGCATCATCTTCCTCAACCCGGCTTGGCAGGCCCTGACCGGTTTTGCCGCGGAAGAATCGCTCGGAAAATCTTTCAGCGATTTTCTTCTGGGCGAGGACGCCATCCGCGACTTCGAGGCCAACGCGCTCCCGCGCCTGCACGAGAAAAACCGCGAGATCTCGCTGCGCTCGGCGAATGGCAAGCACTTGTGGATGAGTCTCGATGCCGATGCCCAAACTGACTCGGCGGGAAATTTTACCGGTATCATCGGCACGTTCAGTGATATCACCAGGAGTGTTGAACTCAACCACCTGCTGAGCCGGTATCAGGACGAGCTGTATCACCTGTCTGTCACCGATCCGTTGACCGGTCTCTACAACCGCCGCCACTTCGACAGCCAGCTGGAAGTTATCTTGTCGGATCATTTGCCGAAGAACATGCCGGTGTGTCTGCTGCTCATCGATCTCGACGGCTTCAAATTCATCAACGACACCTACGGCCATCCTTTCGGCGACGAGGTGCTGCGCACCACCGCCCAATTGCTCAAGCAGCAGGTGCGGCGCAACGACTACATCGCGCGCCTGGCGGGCGATGAATTCGCCATGGTGCTCAAGAACACCGACATCGAAAACGCCACGCGAATCGCGCAGAAACTCCACGACTGCATCGGCGATACGCGCATCCCGTTGCCGGTGGGGCACATGCAGCTTCAGTCCTCCATGGGCGTGGCCGAGGCACCGACGCACGGAGCCAACGCCCAGGACCTGGTGAGCGCCGCGGATGTCGCGCTCTACCACAGCAAACGCGGAGGCCGCAATCGCATCGAGGTGCTGTCACCGGATATCAGCCGGGCTGTAATGTCGATCTTCAGCCAGGGGTTCCAGTTGCGTAATGCGATCGAACAGGGACACATCCATCCCGCCTTTCAGCCTATCTGCAATCTCAAGAACGGAGTTCCGATGGCCTACGAAGTCCTGGCGCGCATGCGTGTCAATGGTCTGGTGATCCAGGCAAAGGACTTCATCACGGTGGCGGAGGAGCTGGGACTGACGCGTGAGGTGGACCTGCACGTCATCGGTCAGGCGCTGTTGCTAACGCCCTCGGAACATGCCTTGTTTCTCAACGTGGATATCTCTTCTTTCAACGACAAGGAATTTGTGCAGGATCTGAGCAAGTTGCTCAAACCGGCCTGTGCCGATGGACGCTCGATTACCATCGAGATCACCGAACGCGAGACCATTCCCTTGTGCGACAGTCTGCATCAGGATATCCAGACCCTGCGCGCCCTCGGTTGCAAGTTGGCGCTCGACGATTTCGGCAGCGGTTATTCCACGTATAACTTCCTCAACCAGTTCCGACCGGATTACCTCAAAATCGAGGGCTCATTCGTGCGCGGCATGATGCAAAACGAAGCCGACCGCAAGATTGTGACCCATATTCACGAACTGGCCTCCTCCTTTGGGATGCAAACCATCGCTGAAAGCGTGGAAGACGCCGCGACTGAACACGCGCTTCAGGAAATCGGGATTTGCAATGCCCAGGGCCTGTTCTATGGCGCTCCGCGTCTGGTTTCCTGATCCTGCCCTGGTTATCTACCAGTGACATTTTGGACGATATCAATTAAAATCATTGATCTTTATATGCAATAATAACGATGGAAAGTTTCTCCAATTTGAGAAGAATAGGCGCCCGGCTGCTTGATGTTGTCTTGAATTACCATTTACCATTCACGGTTTAATTAAATCTTAACAAGGAAGCTTAACTTTATGAAAAAGTACTCGATTCTGCTTGCCGCACTGTTGGCCATGACGGCAGTAACTGCCTGTGAGAAAAAGGAACAGAAGGTTGTCGCCCCGGCACCTGCACCAATGGCCCCGGCTGCCCCGGCGGCAGATGCTCCCAAACCGGCGGAAGCTGCTCCGGCGGCCCCTGCTGCTCCTGCTGCCCCCGAGAAGAAGTAAGGCTGACAAGATTCAGTTATCAGCTGCATATAAAAAGCCGGCCTTCGGGCCGGCTTTTTTATTTCCGCGTCGTGAACGAAAACATTACGGCATGGTTTCATCGCTTCCTGCATATCCGCGCCATAATTACAAGTGTCGTCAATCATTGACACATCTTCCGCCGCTTCATATATTGCACGAGAGCATGTAGCTCAATAGCTTCAGGTGTTTCCCGGAATTTTCATTCCGGGAGATGAAACGGGAAGCCGGTGCGCCCATCGAGAAATTTCGGCGGACTATTCCGGCGCTGCCCCCGCAACGGTAAACGAGTTAAGGCGAATCAAGCGCCACTGTACGACCTCAATCGCGTGCGATTAAGGTCCGACGGGAAGGCGATTCGCCGGGTCAACCCACTCGTGAGCCCGGAGACCGGCCTGAGGTTACCCATATGGTGTCGCGGAGGGCGGCGCGGGCGGCCATGGCCTCGCGCCTTCCGCTTCTCCCCTTCCTCCGCACATTTACACCAACCCCTGCGCGGGTGCGCGCGGTTTGCGGAGAAAAAAGTGAAACCGGTACCCTGCTTTCTCGCCGCTTTGCTGGCGATCAACAATTTTTCAACACCCGCCGAAGCGGAAGAGCCTGACCTGAATGCGGTGATAGTCACGGCGACACGCACCGCCCAGACCGTCGATGAGGCGCTCGCCGCGGTTACGGTGATCACACGCGAGGACATGCAGCGCAGTCAGGCTCACTCGGTACCCGAGTTGCTCCGCGACGTGGCCGGCATCGACGTCGCTACCCAGGGTGGTGACGGAAAGCTCACTTCGGTGTTCATGCGCGGGACAAACTCCAACCATGTGCTCGTATTGGTAGATGGGGTCAAGGTTGGTAACGCCACCAGCGGTAGTGTTGCATGGGAATTCATGCCTCTCGATGAAATTGAGCGAGTCGAAATCGTGCGTGGCCCGCGTTCGGCGCTCTACGGCTCGGAGGCGATCGGCGGAGTGATCCAGATCTTTACACGCTCAGGAACAACAACCACGCAGCCGCGCGCATCGTTGACGGCCGGTTCGCATTCATTCAACGACACCACGATCGGGATATCCGGCGCCAGCCAGGGAACGCGTTATAACCTCTCAGCCAGCCGTCTTGCCACGCGCGGTATCAATGCCACCCAGCCGGCCATCGGTTTCGATGAACCAGACCGAGATGGTTATCACAATAACGCATATAGTCTGCGACTCGATCAGCGCCTGGCCGAACATATCGAACTCGATATAAACGGCTCGCACGCCAGCGGTGACACCGAGTACGACAGTTACCCGGGGTTCAATAACGAAGACCACTTTACCCAGGAGATCGCCGGCGCAAAGTTGCGTATTGAGCCGTTTCAGGAGTGGATCAGCACCGTCGCTCTGGGTCACAACCTTGACGACCGAAACAGTTTTCGCGCCGATGGCCTGAGCGCACCGGAACAGTTTATGACCACACGACGCAGCGTTTCATGGCAGAATGACTTCTCGATAGGCACACAACAGCTGCTGACGCTTGGTTACGACCGTTACGAAGATCAGGTAACCAGCACCACCACCTATACCCAAACCAGTCGCGAAACTCATGGCACATTCGGCCAATATCAGGTCGGCTTTGGCGCCCAAGATCTTAATCTCGGCTACCGGCGTGATCACAATGAACAATTCGGCAACCATGACACCGGCAGCATCGCTTGGGGTCTCAAGCTGGCTAAGAACCTGCGTATGTACGCTTCCTATGGAACGGCGTTCCACGCTCCGACATTCAATGATCTGTACTACAGCTCCCCTTTCTTTCAAGGCAACCCCAATTTGCAGCCGGAGGAATCGAAGAGCAGTGAACTCGGTTTGAAAGGCAATAACGGAAAGACAAACTGGCAGTTGTCGGCCTATCGCACCGATATCGACAATCTCATCGGCTACGATGTCGCCACCAACACTGTCCAGAACGTCAACAAGGCACGTATAGATGGAATGGAAGCTGAAGCAAACACCGTACTCGATGCCTGGCGCTTGAGTGGATCGATTACCCTGGCCAGCCCGCGCGATGTCGCCACGGGTAACGTATTAGCCCGCCGCAGCCGCCGATCCGCGCACTTCTCCGTGGACCGGCGCCTGGAAGAAATCGAGGTCGGCGTAGAAGCCATCGCCGAGGGCGCACGCTATGATGATGCCTCCAACAACGTGCCAATCGCGGGTTACGGTCTGATCAACCTGCGCGCCCGTTATTATATGGCGCGCGACTGGCAGATCCAGGCGCGCATTGAAAACATGCTCGACAAGGATTACCAGACCGTGGCGAACTACAACTCGCCAGGTCGTGGTTATTTCATGGGCGTGTCATACCAGCCGCAACGATGAACAGCAACGTCAACGCCACCCCTGAAATCACCAACGCGCGCCTTGTGCGATGTGCGGCACTGTCGCTCGCGTTACACTTGGCCCTGCTCGCACCCTGGCCATTCGCACCGAGATTAACCGGTCAGCACGAGACCGTGCTTTCCATATCGCTTGTGCCCGATACGCGCCAATCGCGTCCCGCCCGGCTCTCCCCGCACTACAAGTCAACACCGGCGGTGACGTCATCCGCGGATAACGCGCGTCCTCTGCTTGAACGCACGGATACGGCTTCTATCACGGCAGAACAGGCTGTTCCATCGCACTCCTCGCCGACCACGACGGCGGTAACTAGCGACGTGAACGACGGAACCGGCCAAGATAGCGGCGCATCACAGGCGCGCATCCGTGCCCTGCTACTCGCCGACCTGGCGCGCTACTTCGATTATCCGCTGGTCGCGAGGGCGCGTGGCTGGCAAGGTACCGTGCTGTTGGGATTGCGCGTGGAGTCCGACGGGCGCCTTGACCAGGTACACATTGAAAATAGTTCTGGCTATGCCGTTCTGGACCGATCGGCGTTAAACTCTGTCAACCGGCTGGGCTATATCAGCGAAGCCGTTGCCTGGCTCAATGGCCGCAGCCACGACATTCAGTTGCCTGTGATCTACCGGCTGGTGGAGAACTGATATGGGACACCGCCTCTCGAAAATCTACACCCGCACCGGCGATGATGGCACCACCGGACTCGGAGACGGATCGCGCGTAAAAAAAACCGAACGGCGTATCGAGGCAATCGGCGCAGTGGACGAATTGAACAGCCTCCTAGGGCTGCTGCTCGCCCATCAAATGTCGGATGAAATCCGCGTCAGCCTTACCGATGTGCAGCACGAACTATTCGACCTCGGTGGAGAACTCAGCATTCCCGACCGTTCTGCCATCAGCGAGGAACAGGTCAATCGTCTGGAAACGATACTGGACAAATTCAATGCGGATTTGCCGCCACTCAAGGAATTTATACTTCCCGGGGGATCTGAAGCCTCGGCCGTGTGTCATCTGGCGCGGTCCGTGTGTCGCCGCGCGGAACGGCGTGTGATCCGCCTTGGAGAAGAGGAAAAAATAAACGCTGCCGCAACAAAATACCTGAACCGACTGTCCGACCTGCTGTTTGTTCTCGCGCGCGTGCTGAACGTTTATGCCGGACGCACTGATGTTCTGTGGCAACCCGGCAAGAACCGTTAACGATTGCCTGGCACTTTTCTTTTTGCCCGCGCCTGTTCGAGCGCGGTACATATTTGCGCAGATCCATCAAGAATTCTCAGGCTCTGGCGCTCGATCAAATCAGGTGGTATGAAGAACAGATTGTCGCGCATGGAAGCGGTAAGCATGGGCAACGCCCGCCAGCGGTCGCGCCATTCCTGCCACAGCGCATCGTAGCCACTGGCCAGAATAACTTCCGGATTTCTTTGTACCACGGATTCCACGTCTACCCGCGGCGTCAATCCCGGCAAATCGGCATAAACATTTCGTCCGCCACATAGCTGAATGACATCGTTGAGGAGGTGACGACGACTTACCGTAAGCAGAGAACTGTCCAGAATCTGATAAAACGCCGGAACAACCGGCCGGCCCGAATACCGGGCACGAAGCCGCGCGAGGTACCGGCGAAAATCCGCGGCAGTCTTGCCGGCAATCGCTTCTGTCCCGGCGAGCCTGCCGAGTCGTTCCAGCAAGTCTGCCAAGTCATCGAGATGGCGCGGCTCGGTCTCAAAAACAGGCATCCCAAGCGCGATCAGTCGCTCGACCTGCCACGATGGGTTTCCGGACTGCCAGGCGATGACAAGGTCGGGATGCAACGCGACGATCGCCTCGATATCGAGACCCGCTCCGCTGCCCACGCGAGGTATGGTTTTCGCCGCTTCCGGATAATCGCTGTACGCCACGGCACCGACTACAAAATTTCCCGCACCTGCCGCGTACAGCAGTTCCGTGACGTTCGGCGCCAGACTGACGATACGCCGGGCGGGAGAAGCCAGTGTCAGGGTCCTGCCTGCATCATCAGGCACGATAATTTCCGCGTGGGCAGTCGAGACAATCGCCAGGCATCCCAGCCACAGTCGAAACCATCGCTGGAATATCGGAATAAATTTATTCATGCGGGATCACAAATTGCCGCCATGAAACAGCAACTGCGGAAACAGCTGTCCGCCATGTATCTCGACGCGGATGCGGGTAATCCCGGCATTCTGCACCTGCAAGCGGAACAGATGCTGAAGCGGTACATTCAGTACATGCGCCACGGCCATGCGAATCACACCGGCATGGACAACAACCAGCACATGCTTTCCTGCATGGTGCTCAAGCAGGCTGTCCCAGGCAGAAATAACCCGGTCACGAAATGCCGTAAGCGTTTCGGCGCCCGGTGGCGCATGCGCCACCGGATCATGTCGGAATCGATTGAGAGTTTCAGGATCCGCCGCGGTCAACTCGTCGGGAGTACGCCCTTCCCACGCACCAAAACCCAGCTCGATCAGGCGCGCGTCGATGTCCAACGGCAATTGGTGACGCTTGGCCAGTTCCCGGGCAAAATCCGCGCAACGTGAGAGGGAAGAGCTGATCACAGCCTGCCACGGGCAATGATAGCCCACGGCATTTCGCATCTGCGCCCAACCTTTTTCACTGAGCGGGTCGTCCGTCTGACCGCGATACCTGCGTCCACCGACGGGTTCACCGTGGCGCATCAAATCGATGGTGGTTATCGGCTGCCGGGACATGAAGCGCGGAGGAGAAATCCATATTTACGCATGGCGTACTGCAACGGAATCGGGCCGCCGGTTATGTCGGGAGAGTCTGTAGAGGTGGACTAGCCCGAGAACAGGCCAGCCAGATGCGCCCCCGTCATCAATATACCGACGACGAGCCACAACAACAGCACCCGCCAGACAAGGGCGACGACGCGGCGCACATGGCCGGCATCCGGAATGACAGAGAAATCGGAAGATCTTTCGGTATATTCATCCTCTTCCTGAGCCTCGCATATCTGCATGTGCATCGCACCGAAACCGGAGGCCAGCAGCGGACCACTGTTGATATCCGACCAGACCCCGACGCGCCGACGCCAACAGTGCAGAGCATCTTCAAAGCTACCCATCAATGCGTAGGAAAGCGCGGTGATGCGCGCCGGTATCCATCCCAGCAGATCGTCGAAGCGGGCCGCCGCCCAGCCGAATTCAGCGAAACGCTCGTAACGGTGTCCCCAGAGAGAATCCAGAATGCAGCTCAGCCGTTGCAATACCGCTCCGAATGGACCCAGCAACATGAACCAGAAAATCGGCGAGACGATTAATGAATTACCCTGCTTGAGCACGCCTTCCACCGCGGCGCGCGCGATGTCGGCTTCATTTTTCTCAGTGGCGCCTTTCCCGGTCAATTCCTGCAATTTCTCGCTTGCTTCATCGAGATCACCGGATTCCAGGGCAATCGATATCGCATTCGCCGTTTTTCCTGAGCGATGAACATCGACACACAAATAGAGCACCATGACATCGAAGGCTAATCGGAGTATCCAGGCGAGCTGCCCGAGAACGTAGTGAAGCAGAAATACGCCAGCAACAATGGGTAGCGTCGCCAGCATGACAGCACCGACACCGTGCGCACGCTTGCCACCGTTGAATCGTTCTTCGATGGATTCCGCCCAATCGCGATACCAGACAAAGGGCTTGATTCCCTGGCGATCGGGAATCAGATGGTCCAGCGTGATCGCCAACAACACCACAATCAGAATTTCACTCATGCCAGACGCTTTTCATCCTTGTTTACATGTAAATGTAATAGCCACGCGTGTCACAAGGCAAGTCCTAGGCGCAACTATCCAGGTATCTTTTCCAGTCGAACGTCGGACCCGGATCGGTCTTGCGTCCGGGCGCAATATCGCAATGGCCATATATGCGCTCTGGCGTAATGGCAGGATAAGCCTGCCGGAGAACGTGGGTAAGCTTGGTCAGCGACTGGTACTGGGCTTCCTCAAACGGAAGATCGTCCGCCCCCTCCAGTTCGATACCAATGGAAAAATCGTTAATACGGCTTCTCCCCTCGCAATAAGACAAACCCGCGTGCCAAGCACGCTTGTGCAATGGAACGAATTGGACAAGCTGACCGTTGCGACGTATCAGGACATGGGTAGAGACCTTCAGATTCTGGATCTCACGATAATACGGATGTTCGTCGGGATTCAGGGTGTTGCAGAAAAGCTGCTCGATACCTCGCCCTCCGAATCTTCCCGGCGGGAGGCTGATCGAATGTATAACCAGGATATCTATCGGCGCCCCATCCGGGCGTGCGTCACAATTAGGAGATGCCACATACGACGCGCCATGGATGAGTCCGCTCGCCGTATCAATCTGCATGACACTGTGCCACTCCTTTGCAATCCGAGGTGGGGTCATGAAGAAATTGTAGCTGATAGCCCCCTTTCAAAGATGGTGCCGGTGACCGGAGTCGAACCGATGACCTACTGATTACGAAACGTTTAGCCGATGATGCCCTATCGTCTTGAAAAATAATACCTAATGTACTCCATTTCGTGTCTCTTAAATTGCCGACTTTTGGGTAATTTCACACGAGTTTTCATGAGTTTCAGCAGCCCATAACAGACAGCCACGATTCGCCAGGTACTGTGTCAAATCCGCGCAAGAGTGGTCGCAATCGGAATCCGAATCTACAGGAGGCACGAGGGATAGGAAAGGTCAGTCACAGGTGGTATCAGATGCCGGTGGCGGCGTGATTACAAATTCGCCAGGGACAAGGTAAAAAGCGCGCCGTCCTCCGCAAAGTCCGGTCTTTCGAGCCTGACTGCCTAATTTCCCTGCTGAAATTGCGCCGGCACACTATGTTCGCTAAAGGACATAGTTTATGGCTCTATGTATGATTGCGAACATAATTGCTTGTTTTTATGATAGTAATTATACTTTCGTGCTTCCTTCGAAGCCTTCGATTCAACCCCGTCCGGGATCGACCTTCCGAAGTTCGAAGAGTGGCTCCCGACAAAGGAGTTGCAAAGACTGCACACTGAGGAAGTTTCATGCTGGGCGCAAAACAAGTCTCGGTTCCGAATCGCCTGCTAGCCGCATTGCCCCGCAAGGATTACCAGAAACTGCTGCCCGTCCTCGAACCGGTTAAGATGGCCTTTGAGGCGGTTCTCTATGAACCCCACGCCCAGATTCGGCACGTGTACTTTCCCAACGATTGCTTCGTCTCAATGCTGACTACCGTGGATGACGACCGGGCTGCGGAGGTCGGACTCATCGGCTCTGAAGGCATGATCGGGGTTCCCGTGGCACTGGGTATCGCTGCCTCGCCTTTTCGTGCCGTGGTACAAGGCGGCGGCACGGCAATGCGGATGAAGATAGCGGACTTTCGCCGCAATTTCAGCAACAGCACTGCATTGCGGCGAGAGTTGTTCCTATTTACCCACTTGCTGATGATCCAGATCGCGCAGACCGCGGCGTGCAACCGCTTCCATGTAGTGACACAGCGCATGGCCCGCTGGCTGCTGATGACCCGCGACCGCGTTAACTCCAACGAGTTTCGCATTACGCAGGAATTTCTTGCGCTCATGCTGGGCGTGCGGCGGGTCTGCGTCACCGTGGCAGCGGGCAAGCTGCAGGAACGCAAGCTCATCGGCTACCGCCGCGGCACCATCACCATCCTCGACCATAGTGGCCTCGTAGCCGCTGCGTGCGGGTGTTATAAAACTGTCAAAGACATCTATACCAAGGCACAAGCTTAGAAGGGAATTTCCCCGCCCGCCCCGCTCAAGTCATTCATGCAATCGCACGGACGGATATGGGAGGTAGTAATCGCTGCTTGCCGGCGCTGACAAGTGCAGAGGAAACCTGTCCGGGGCTGAGAGCCGTGGGCAATGTTCCCAAGGGCGGTATTAACTTAACCAGTTTTTCTGTGCTCATCTTGCAACCCCGGCTGCGAGATCCGCTTGCACATCATTAGTACCCTTTACACCGAGATCCGCCACGTTCGACAAAGGAATCGATTCCGTGTTCATGGCGAATTATCATTACTTAATAATAACCAGTAACTATTACGCAGTCTTGCGTCGTCGCCATCGATCGGTAGTATCGAGGCGATGAGATCGCTGCTGCTTCTCCTTATCCATGCCTTCACCACACTCGCCAAATTGCTCGGAGAATGCTGGGGCGACGGCGCTATTCCGGAAAGAACGTGCGTACGTTTGAGCGCCTGAAGTGTTTACACAGCGTCTACATGAAAAAGCCCGCTCAGGGCGGGCTTCTCTAACTCATTGATTGAATGGTGCCGGTGACCGGAGTCGAACCGATGACCTACTGATTACGAATCAGTTGCTCTACCAACTGAGCTACACCGGCTACTCGCACTGCCAGCGGGCCGGGAGTATAAGCTGTTCTTCCTAACGAACCAATACTCTGGGTTGATATACAGATACAGCAACTACTTCGCGGCACGCATTCGCACGATGACATCCACTCCTTCAAGCTGAGCGCCATTCGGCAGCGGCGGCAATCCGCTGACATGTATCTGCTCGGCGCTGATGTCCGTCAGCTCGCCGGTGGCAACATCGAAAAAATGGTGGTGAGGTGCCGTGTTCGGATCATAAAAAATGCGGGTCGGGTCGGCGATTACTTCTCTGACCACCCCTTTGTCCGCCAGCAGCCCGAGCGTGTTATACACCGTCGCCTTGGAAACACGGCGGTTATCCGCATTCACCAGCCGATAAACATCCTCGGCGGAAAGATGGGTGCAATAAGTAAACAAGACACGCGCAATTAATACCCTCTGAGCTGTAGGGTGAATACCATGATTGCGCAGCAGCGCAACAACATCTGTATCGGACATAACTTTCGGTAAAGGATCCATTTAGAATGATTTTAAAATAGACACTCCATAAAGTCTAATGTTCGCCTTAGAGAAGCTCCAACATAATACGAGAGCAAGGTCATAAATGACTTCATTTTTTTCTGGAATCCGAGTATCGCGGCTCAATGAGGAGCATACCGTCTGTCGGTCATTACTTACCAATCGTCCCCCCATAGAATTTTGAATTATTCATCGAATATCGTAAATATCCATAATGGTGACATATTGCGGCAATTGCAGAGTTTCTAACCGCAATTAAACTTAATTCATATGTAATACGTAAATACTCATATTCACCTTGAATTAAAGCTGAAATGATTAGGACCATGCATTATCGTTATCGAATTTCCGTCGGCTCCTCAAAAATGGCATGTCCTTTTATCTGCCAATTAATGCCGTTCGTCGTTACAGACATGCCGCTCATTAAACCGTTAGTCGGTAAAAATATACCGTCTGTCTGCAATAAAGGGTTTACCCTCGTTGAATTGATAATTGTGCTGACCATTGCGGGTGTTCTCGCGACTCTTGCTGCCCCAAGCATACAGAAATTTGTCGCTAGCAACCGACTTGCCACACAGGTAAACGATCTGCTGGCTGACATCAGTACGACAAGAAGCGTAGCCATTAAACGCAATACGAATGCGGGGATCTGCGCCTCGACCACCGGTACCAGTTGCACCGCTGGCGGGAACTGGGCGAACGGCTGGCTCGTTTACTACGTTTGCCCGGCAACCGACTCGACCTGCACCGTGGGCACGAAAGTCACAGTCAAGACACATGAAGCCCTGACGGGGAGCAATACACTGGCGGCGATACGAACGGATGTCAGCACCAATACGGACTCTTCCGTCGACACAGTGACTTACAGCAAAAGCGGCGCCTTTTCCTCCCAGGCATATACATACAAATTCTCGCTATGCGATTCGAAACAACACCAGTCTCGGATTGCCGACATTACGGTTGTCGGCCAGACATCCATATCCAGCGGAACATGCTGAAGATTACCGCCATGACACTGATGAAAACTGCCTGCGGAGTTAAAAACAACACCCAGAGTCGGGGCTTTTCCCTGGTCGAAGTCCTGGTGGCGCTACTCGTTTTGTCCATAGGGCTACTGGGGCTTGCGGCGTTGCAAACAACATCCATGCAATACAACACCGGATCCTACTTCCGCACCCAGGCTACTTTTCTAGCCTATGACATCATCGACCGCATGCGCGCTAACAGTACTGCGATTGTCGACTCGGACGGCAATGGCTATGACCAACCAACATCAAGCGCAGTAACTTATACCGTCAATTGCGATACATCCAGTTGCACAAGTGCCGAACTGGCGAATTACGATGTCAAAAAATGGTATGACAGAGCCGTCGCCACGCTTCCTAACGCTACTACGACTCCGCCGACGATCAATATAAGTTCTACCAAGAGTGTAACGATCACTATTCGCTGGTTGGAACGCGATTTGTCGATGAGTCAAACCTGGGTGGTGCAATTATGAAATCGTTTCGTCAGCACATGACGGAAAATAGGGGCTTCAGTCTGGTGGAGCTGATGGTGGCGCTCACTATCGGATTGATCATCCTGTCCGCCGTATCCATGCTGTTTGTCGGCAGCAAAAAAACTTATACAGCGCAGGATAGCCTGGCGCGGCTACAGGAAAATGCACGCTTTGCCATGCAGTTCCTGACCAAGGACCTGCGGCTGGCGGGATATTATGGCTGCATTAGCGATATTGCCCCGGATTCCGTCTACAGCACGCTGAATAACAGCACTGATTTTGCTTACAACGCACAGGTCCCCTTGGAAGGCCTGAATCACGGGACCGGAACATGGTACCCATCGGCATCGACCACACTGCCCTCGGGTATCGTTTCCGGCACCGACGCTATTACGATTCGCGTCGCCGATGCCGGCAGCTCGATTTTTCTCACCAATGAAATGTCGAACAAAACCGATGGGCTCACTGTCAACTCCGTCAGTGATATCAGCAGTGGCGACATTATCATGGTATCGGATTGCGCAAGCACCGACATCATGAATGTGACGGGTTTCAGCGGCCTGCAGATCTTGCATGCGCCGGGTTCTGGAAATCCGAGCAACTCCACCCAGACGTTGAGCAAGGTCTACAGCCCTTCCACGGGTCCGGGCGGAACAAGGGTCATGAAATTCTGGACCCGCCGGTATTTCATCGGGACTGGTGCCAGCGGTAACCCGGCGCTGTTCCGACAGGATAACAATGGCACAGCTGTCGAGCTGGTAGATGGCATTGAAAATATGAGAATCCAGTACGGTGAGTACACCGCCAGCCCGTCGGATGCAAACCGGTCGAATTGGGTGCCTAGTGTCTACAGAAACGCTTCCGCTGTCAGCGACTGGACAAAGGTGGTGAGCGTGCGTATCGGCATACTCGCCAGGACGCTCAGCGACTCCGCCACTGGCAGAGCGAAAGAAACCGACATTGACACCGGTAACTATGACATAGACGGGGACGGTAACGTCGACCTCAGCAATCCCGGGGACCATTTCAAACGCCGCATATTCCAATACGTCGTACAGTTGAGAAACGCATTATGAAACGCCGGCCTTGTCATTTACCAAAACCTTCTTCGGCCGCCTGTCATCGCCAACGCGGCACCGCGCTTATCATGAGCCTGGTGATTCTGATGATCCTTACCATCCTCGGCATCACGGCCATGAGCACTGCCTCGCTGGAGGAAAAAATGTCCGGCAACACACAAGAGGGTACGCGCGCATTCGAGGTGGCGGAATCCGGCTTGAATCAGGCCCTGAGCACCCCTGGCAGCCTCGACCTGAACAGTACTCCCAGCACTCCGCCGCTTGTTTTCCCCTACACCACCATGAATGCCAGCGCCTCGGTTAGCACGCTATTCGTCCAGAATTCACCGCCGAGACGCGGCTCCGGATACGGTAACACCGTTGAGGCGGCCAATTTCGATCAAGCCAGCACCGGAACCACCGGCGTTGGCGCCAAAGCTGTCATCCACCAGGGAGTGGCCCAAATAGTACCCAAATCTAATTGAGCAGGTGAGCAATATGAATATTCTCCAAAAACTCTCTAATCGGCTGATATATGTTTTATCCGTTATCGCCCTGATCGTTGTTCCGGGCCTCGCGCCGGTCAACGCCAAGGACACGGATATCTATCTGCTGGCCCCGTCCACCACCACGGACGATAAGCCGAACGTGATGATCATTCTCGACAACTCGGGCAGTATGACCGATGTTCTCAGCGGTCCTCCGGAATATGATCCTACCGTTGATTATTGCACCGCCGATCTCGATACCCTTTATCCTGATATCACCACTCCCAATGCCGGCAAACCCAGCCCCTGCGCCAGCAGCACGCGCATCTACTGGTCGTTCAACAACAACCCACCGCCTTCTAACACCACGCAGTGGTTTGATTCGTCCAAAAATAATTGCCTGGCCTCTCGTAATCCCTCCGCGGCCCTGAGTACCGCCGGCAAGTATGCCGGAACGAAAATTGCGGGTTGGAGAAGCGGCAGCGGCAACGGCTGGAAAACACTGAACGGCAAGGACAATAGTACTATTACATACGTGGACTGCCAGCAGGATGGCACCACAAACGGTCAAGCCGCGGGGGATAATACGTTTCCGAGATGCTCGGGTTCATCAGGAGGCTGCTCTAATACCGTCGCCTACACCTCCACGTCAAGCCAGGCCTTCAGCTGGACAGGCTTCAATCCCACCAGTGGTGGTAAATCCGTCAGCTCACCGACGCTCTACAACGCGAACTACATGAACTATCGGAATAATACCTATCTCTATAAGAATCTAACGCGCATGGATGTGTCCAAGGCGGCGGTGAGAAGCCTGATTGATACGTACACGACCGTGCGTTTCGGTCTGATGGTCTTTAATGATAATAATTCAACCCCGAACGGCGGGCGGGTGCTGATGCGGATCGCCAACATGGACAGCGCGCGCCGCACCGCCATGAAGAATATTGTCAACAGCATCGATGCGGAAACCAACACCCCGCTGGCCGAAACCTTGTGGGAGGCCTACCGTTATTTCAGTGGGCAGACTGCCACTTACGGCAATCCCACGACGGAGACACCCCACCAGGATTCCTGCGCGCAGAATGTATCGAACAGTGCCTGCAACAACGGCGGTTACTACGACGCCATTGCTGCGGGAAACTCTGCCTACAACGACGGCACCTATATCTCTCCGTTCACGTACGGCTGTCAGAAGGCATTCATCATCTATGTCACGGACGGCGATCCGACCAGCGACACGGCGGCCAACAGCAATATCGCCACTCTGACGGGATCGAGCTGCGACGGCACAAGCTGCCTGGATGACATGGCCGGGTATATGCACACCCATGATATCTACACCGGCCTGCCGGATCCGCAGACTGTCACCACCTACACCGTCCCGCTCGGCGACGGCATTTCAGCTTCCGGTCTGCAACTACTGCAAGATGCAGCATCGAAAGGCGGTGGATTGTCTTTGACGGCCGTAGACGGAAACGAGCTGACGATCGCGCTTCAAACAGTACTCAACAAAATCCTCGAGACCACCACGTCGTTTTCCGCGCCCAGCTTGTCGGTCAATGCATTCAACCGGCTGTACAATCGCGACGACATTTATTTCGCCTTGTTCAATCCCTCTTCTACCCAGGCGTGGGACGGCAATCTCAAGAAGTTCAAGCTGTGCAATGGCACGGAAACCCCCGCGTGCACGTTCGGAGAGATCATTGACGTGAATAATGTTGCTGCCATTAACACGACAATTGACCCGACCACCGGCAAGGTGCCCAATAAAATCAAAGACACCGCAAGAAGTTATTGGAGCGCGGTCGATGACGGATCGAACGTCAAATTGGGCGGCGCGGGCGCAAAAATTACGGACGACGCCAAGGTACCGCGCACTCTCTATACCTACCGCGGTTCCTATAGTGGACTGTCTTCCACGGCGCCAGCAACACCCGTTTCCGTCGTGGCCACCTCGGGCAATACTGTCTACGATGCAGCGGTATCCGACCCCACGATCCTGGGGCTGCCGTCAACGGCAAGCAGCGCCGAGGTTGCTCAGTTGGTCAACTGGATGCGTGGCCAAGATGCCTATGACGAGGATACCAACAGCAACACCACGGAAACCCGGCCATGGAACTTTGCCGACCCCTTGCACAGCCGCCCAGTGGCGTTCACCTATGGGTGCGTTGGCAGCGGTCCATGCACCGCCAGTTCCACCCCCGTCATCAAGCTGTTCATCGGCACCAACGATGGCATGGTGCGCATCATCAATAACAGCACTGGCGAGGAAGAATGGGCCTTCATCCCGGACGAGATGCTGAACAAGCAATACGCCCTGTCGCAGAACGACAACGGCGATCACATTTACGGACTGGATGATTCGCCGGCCTTCCTGGTGAATGACGTCAACAATGACGGCATCATCGATCCTGCGACCGACAAGGTATACATGTACATCGGCATGCGCCGTGGTGGCCGCAACATTTATGCCTTCGATGTCACGCCGCCTGCGAAACTGACGACACAAACTCAGACAGTCACACCCAAGCTGATGTGGGTCATTAAAGGCGGTACCGGCGACTTTGCGAAACTGGGCCAGACCTGGTCACGCCCCAAGATCGCGCGCATCCGTGCACAATGCAATCCGAGCTCCGTTTGCGACGATGGCAATCCAAGTACGAATGACAGCAGGTCGAGAATGGTATTGATCATCGGTGGCGGTTATGACACCAACCAGGACAGCGGGATCCCGTCGGGCCCGGACACGATGGGCAACGCCATTTACATCGTCGATCCGTTTACCGGGCAGCGGATATGGTGGGCCAGCACTGATGCCAGCTCTTCGCTACCGTTGGCCAAGATGAACTACAGCATACCGTCGGAAGTGACTGCCGTGGACACGGACGGCGATAAGTCGGTTGACCGTCTGTATGTCGGCGACACCGGCGGGCAACTCTGGCGCATTGATCTCGGAGACCAGATCGGTGACGGCACTGGCGGCGGATCCAACGGATATGTATTTGCCGACATCGGTTGCGACAGCACCAGCTCGACACGGCGGGTCCACGACGCCACCGGCGACTGCCCGGTCAGCACCACCAAGCAGGGCCTGCGCAAGCTCTTCTATCCGCCGGACGTGGCACCGGTCAAGGACGCGATTTATTCGAGCAGCGAGAACTATGATCTTGTGACCATCGGCTCGGGCGATCGCGAGGACCCGCTGGACTTGCTGACCTCGAATCCCACCGCGGATTACCCGGTCCATAACCGGATCTATGCCTTCCGGGATTACAACTACGTGACGGGTATCCCGGCGACAATACCCACGACCCCGCTCTCGGAATTCGAGATGTACGACGCGACAGCTAATTTACTGGCTTCGAGTGATCCAACGATAAAACAGGCCGCAATCGATGACATTAAAGTCAGCAAGGGCTGGTACATCAACCTTGTCGAACCCAGCGCGGTCACGCTGTTGAACGGCCTGAGTTCCACATGGGCTGGGGAAAAAGTCTTGGCCAAGACGCTGGTGTTCGGCGGGGTGCTTTATGCCACCACGTTCGTGCCGGCGAACCAATCCACCCTGGCGTCTGCCTGCAACGCCAACGAAGGCGATGCCCGTGCCTACGCGCTCAACTACCTGACCGGCGAGGGTGTTTACGACCAGAATAATGATGGCTCGGTCGACAGGTTCAACACTATCGGCGGCGGTATCCCGTCCGAAGTCGTCATCGTTATCCGCGACGGCGGCGTTACCGGTCTGGTGGGCACCAGCGGTGGCGCGGCGGGCATCGATGTCGGCGGCGGTCTGCCGCGATACAAGACATACTGGTACGACGAATAGCTAACATTAGTCGCAGCAACAGCCCCCTCTTCCGTGCGGAGGAGGGGGCTTTTTCAAAGACAAATCTGCGCGGAGCACATCGGTATGAAACAAATTAGATTTTCTGGTTTTACCCTGATCGAGCTGATGATTGTGGTAGTGATTATCGGCGTGCTCGCGGCTATCGCCTACCCTAGCTACACCAAATACACAGTCCAGTCGCGCCGCTCGGATGCACAGATCGCTCTTACGCAGGCGGCCGCACTGCAGGAGAGATTCTATTCAGACTGCGGCCATTACGCACAGATACCGCACGGGGTCAAGAACACCCGCGCTTGCGGAACCTTGGCAAATAATTACAACGATGGAATCCTGGCCATGAACGACAATGCTTCCGCGACCATTTTTTCGCCAGGACAGCATTACGTGATTTCGATGGTGGCACCCACCTCCAGCACCGGCATCTGTCCCATCGACAGGTGCTTTATCCTGCAAGCAACGCCGTCCACAAAAGCCAACACCGATGGGACCCTGACCGGGACCGGCCTGCAGGTGGGCAACGGAAGGCTCCGGATTGATTCGAAGGGGAACAAGAGCTGGGACAAGGCAAACAGCAATTCACCCAGCGGCACCACCGGCATGTTTGGCTCTAAATGGACCGATAAATAATACTGTCTAGCCGCTTAGCCCCGATGGGGTTCAGACGGTATCTTTACGCGCGTAACGTCTTGGGGACGGGAAAAGATATTGTCTCGATTTTTCCCTGCTGTTCCTCGACGATTTCCGCACCCCATTCGCGTAATCGCATAACCACCTGCTGCACCAGTTCTTCCGGTGCCGAAGCGCCAGCCGTCAATCCCACCCTGTGAGCACTTTCCAGCCACTCACGGCGGATATCTTCAGGCCCGTCGATCATGTAGCCACGTATACCCTGTCCTTCCGCCACTTCGCGCAGACGGTTGGAATTGGAGCTGTTGCGGGAGCCGACCACCAGCATTACATCGACAGATTTCGCCAAAGCCTTGACCGCGTCTTGACGATTCTGCGTGGCATAACAAATATCATCTTTCTTCGGTCCCTTTATATTCGGGAATCGCGCGCGCAGGGCATTGACGATCTTTGCGGTATCGTCCATGGAGAGGGTGGTCTGGGTGGCATACGACAGGTTGGTATCGTCATTTACCCGCAGTTTGGCAACATCTTCAACTGTTTCGACAAGATACATTCCGCTGTCGGCCTGCCCTATCGTGCCCTCCACCTCGGGGTGACCGGCGTGACCGATCAGGACACATTCCGTGCCGTTGTTCCGGTGGCGCGCCACCTCCATGTGAACCTTGGTCACCAGCGGACAAGTGGCATCGAAGATTTGCAGACCCCGCCGGGTGGCTTCCTCGCGCACTGCGCGTGAGACACCGTGTGCGCTGAATATCACTGTGGCCCCCGCAGGCACCTGATCCAGCTCATCGACAAACACAGCACCCTTTGCGCGCAGATCGTCCACCACAAACCGGTTATGCACCACCTCGTGGCGCACGTAGATCGGCGCGCCGAACATTTCGAGCGCGCGTTCGACGATCTCAATAGCACGGTCAACACCGGCACAAAAACCACGGGGATTGGCTAGATAGACTTGCACACTGTAATGATACCTTGTTTTGGAACTGCGATCACCGGTCCCGCAATCTTGGAACAAAAAAACGCCCGGGAATTCCGGGCGTTTGTATTACATCCAAAACCAGAAGGTTTATTTAATTTTTGAAGGATCCATCTGGTCCTTTTGATTATCTTTCCAGCACTTGGACATGCAATCCTCATAGGCTTCTGCGCTCATGTCCTTTCTCTTGCTCTTGCACTCCTTCTGCTGGCATGCCTTCACCGACTCATACATCTTTTTGTCATTAGTCTTGGCAGAGCCCTCCGCCGCCCCGGCATAAGCGGAAAGGAACAGAAAACCGGTGGCTGCAAGAGAAACACAAACTTTGATAACAGTACGCATTGCCATGAACTCCTTGATCTTGGGAAGTTGCAATTCGAATCAGATGATACGACCCCGGCGCCACGCCGGTAGGTTATTTTCAGTCTAGTCCCGGAATGATTGTTCGCCAGCGAAAACCGCCCGGCGTCGAAAACTTGCCGCTCAACGAGTCTTGCGCGACCCCGGTTGCAAGGCATCCAGTGCCAATATCACTGCTCCGATCGTAATCGCCGAATCCGCAACATTGAACGCCGGCCAATGCCAAACGTGGTAGTAGACGTCAATAAAATCAATCACATAACCATGGAACAAGCGATCGGTGAGGTTGCCGAGTGCACCGCCCAGCACCAGCATCAGGCCAATGACAAGAAACATATCCCTACTTTCCAGGCGCCAACTCATCCAAAGAATGAAAACACACGCACTCAAGGCAACGACAATGAAAAAAACATTCTGCCAGCCACCCGCGCCACTCAGAAAACCGAATGCCGCGCCGGTGTTATGGACCAACACAAAACTCAGGAAAGGAGCCAACTTTATCTCGCCATGCAGCGCCAGATAATCCGTGGCAGCGAGTTTTGTCAGCTGATCAAACAAAAGAACAACCACGGCAATCCACATAAACCGCCACATCAGGCATAACTCCGCGTTTCGCCAGAACCGGTGACATTTTGCACGCAGCGGCCGCAAATCTGCGGATGCTCCTGGTTTGCACCCACGTCCTCGCGGTGATGCCAGCAGCGGATGCACTTGGGATAGCTTGAAGGCGCGACACGCACGCGCAGCCCCTTGACCTCCGTCTCCACGGCACCAGATATTTTCTCATTCAAGCCATGTACCCGCGCATAGGATGTTATAAATACAAACCGCAACTCGTCGCCCAGCCGACGCAACCGTTCCTGCCAGAAGTCATCGCCATAGAGGTCCACTTCCGCGTCGAGACCGGAACCGATGTCGCCGGTCACTCGCAATTTTTCCAGCTCTTTGGCAACGGCCTGACGCACGGCAATCACTTCATTCCAGAATGGCATGTCCAGTGCACGCTCGGGGAGTTCCGGCAGTGCGTGCCACTTTTCCAGAAACACCGATTCACTCCGTTTCCCCGGCATGTGGCGCCAGATTTCCTCAGCGGTGAAGGTCAGCACCGGCGCCAGCCAGCGCACCAGCGCCTCCAGAATATGAAACATCGCCGTCTGTGCCGAGCGGCGTCCACGGCTGTTGGCGGGCATGGTGTACATCCGGTCCTTGAGAACATCGAGATAGAAACCGCCCATGTCCACCACGCAGAACTGATGCAACTTCTGATAGATGAGATGAAACTGAAATTCCTCGTAAGCCTGCAATACTTCCTTTTGCAGATCGTGCGCCCGCTGCAACGCCCACTGATCCAGGGCCAGCATGTCCTTTGCCGGCATAAGCGCTGCCGTCTCAAAGCCGGAAAGGCTTGCCAGGAGGTAGCGCGTGGTATTGCGGATACGCCGGTAGGAATCGGCCATGCGTGTGAGAATCTCGTCGGAAATGCTCATCTCCGCGCGGTAATCAGTCGCCGCCACCCACAGGCGCAGAATATCCGCGCCCATGACCTTGATTACCTTCTGCGGCACGATCACATTGCCCAGGGACTTGGACATCTTCCGGCCCTTGGCGTCCACGGTGAAGCCGTGCGTCAGCACACACTTGTATGGCGCCGTTCCGTGCATCGCCACCGAGGTGAGCAACGACGACTGAAACCAGCCGCGGTGCTGATCCGAGCCTTCGAGGTAAAGATCGGCGGGAAACGCCAACTCCGGCCGGCGTTCCAGCACGCAGGCATGGGTTACCCCGGAATCGAACCAGACATCCAGGGTATCGCCCACTTTCTCGTAGTTGGCAGCATCCGCGCCCAGGAGTTCCTCCTTCTTAAGGTCAAACCAGGCATTGATGCCATGGTTTTCGACAAGAGTGGCCACTTTCTCGATCAGGAGGTCGGTGTCCGGGTGTGCCTCGCCGGTCTGCCGGTGTACAAACAGCGGAATGGGAACACCCCACGAGCGCTGCCGTGAGATACACCAGTCAGGGCGGTTTTCGACCATACCCTGGATGCGCGCCGCGCCCCAGTCGGGGATCCATTGGGTGCCGACGATGGCACGTAATGCCGGCTCGCGCAGTCGCTCCATGCTGATGAACCACTGCGAGGTGGCGCGGAAAATGATCGGCGTCTTGTGGCGCCAGCAATGTGGATAGCTGTGGTTCAGCGCGACCACATGCAGCAGCGCGCCACGCGATTTGAGGACTTCGATGACATGATCGTTGGCTTTGAACACATGTTCGCCGGCAAAAAGCTCCGTACCGGGAAGAAATTTTCCATCTTCGCCCACGGGATTGTCCACCGCGAGTCCATAGCGCTCGCCGACCACGTAGTCCTCAAGACCGTGTCCCGGCGCCGTGTGCACCGCGCCAGTACCGGTATCGGTTGTCACATGCTCGCCGAGAATCACCGGCACCTCGCGCGCGTAAAACGGATGCCTGAGCTTCACGCCTTCCAGATCCCGGCCGCGACAATTTGCCACGACGCGGTAATCCTCGATTCCGTAACGCCCCATCGTTGCCTTGACGAGGGGTTCGGCGATGAGCAGACGTTCATGCCCTTGGGGTCCGGTGCATTGCAGCAACACATATTCTAGATCGGGATGCAGCGCGACAGCCTGGTTGGCCGGCAAGGTCCACGGCGTCGTGGTCCAGATCACCACGCTCACCGGACCTTCGCCCGCACGCCCCGGGGCGTGCTCGACGCGGGCGAGGAACGATTCCGGATCCACCACGGCAAACCGCACGTCGATGGCCGGCGAGGTTTTGTCCATGTACTCCACTTCCGCCTCGGCCAACGCCGAACCGCAATCGCTGCACCAGTGCACAGGCTTGTGGCCTCGCACCACATGGCCAGTGGCGATGATGCGTCCGAGCGCGCGGATGATGCCGGCCTCGAACGCAAAATCCATCGTCAGATACGGATGCTCCCAATCACCGATCACGCCGAGACGAATGAAATCTTCGCGCTGCCGGTCGACTTGGGCGCGCGCGTATTCGCGGCAGGCCTGACGGAATTTGGAGGGTTCCACCTGAACTCCCGCCTTGCCGATCTTTTTCTCGACGGCATGCTCGATGGGCAGGCCGTGACAGTCCCAACCCGGCACGTAAGGCGCATCGAAACCGCTCAGAACCCTGGACTTAACGATAATATCCTTGAGGATTTTGTTGACCGCATGCCCGATGTGAATGTCGCCGTTGGCGTAGGGCGGGCCGTCGTGCAGGATATACTTCGGACGGCCGCGGCCCTGCTCGCGCAGTTTCTTGTTGAGATCCATTTCCTGCCAGCGCTTGAGGGATTCCGGCTCGCGTACGGCGAGATTGGCCTTCATCGGGAAATCCGTCTGCGGCAGATTCAGTGTATTTTTATAGTCGTTCGTCATTAGATTTCATTTAAAACTAAAGGTCGAGGCGCAAAGAAAACCTGAGCAACTCGAGAATCTTTTAAACTTTCCTTGCGCTCTCTGCGTTTCTGCGTCTCTGCGCTGAGTAGTTTGGGTGATAGTTTTTGAAAAAGGCACGCACGTCCGCGACATCCTTTTCTATCCAGCGACGCAACTCTTCCAACGACTCGAACCGCTTCTCATCGCGAAGCTTGTGCAGGAAATTCACCTGCACATAGGCGCCGTAGATGTCTTCGCTGAAGTCCAGCAGGTTCACCTCGAGCAGCGTGCGGGTGCCGCCGACGGTCGGGCGAGTGCCGATATTGGCCGCGCCGGCAAGTGGCTCGGTCTTGAGGCCGAACACCTCCACGGCGAAGATGCCCTTGATCGGCGTCACCTTGCGGTGCAGATAAATGTTGGCGGTCGGAAAACCCAGAGTGCGGCCGAGTTTGTCGCCATGCGCCACGCGCCCGCACATGCGGTACGGCCGGCCCAGAAGCTTCTCGGCCTGCACCAGATCGCCGGACACCAGCGCCGCGCGGATGCGCGTGCTCGAGACGCGTTCCCCGTCGATTGCCACGGTGTGCATGTTCACGACCTGAAAGCCGTGCTGCCGCCCCGCCGCGGCGAGCATGTCAAAATTCCCGCGTCGCTTCCGGCCAAAATGGAAATCGTCGCCGACGACAAGATAGCGCACGCCCAGTCCGTCCACCAGCAGGCGCTGGATGAATTCCTCGGGTTCCATGGCCGCGAATCCGGCGTCGAATTGCAGACACAAGACCCGATCCACGGAATAGCGCCGCAGCGCCTGGAGTTTTTCGCGCAGGCGCGTCAACCGCGGAACGGCGGCGTCCGGTTGGAAGAATTCCTGCGGTTGCGGCTCGAACAGGATGACCTGGGTGGGCAGACCGAGCTTTTCGGCTTTTTCCGCCAATTGACCGATTACCGCCTGGTGACCGAGATGCACACCGTCAAAATTGCCGATCGTGGCGACACACCCGCGATGCTGCGGCTTCAGGTTATGCCACCCGCGTATGAACTCCATGGGGCCGTTCAGGATTCAACGTAGAGAAACGGTGAAGGTTACCGTCTCGGACACGCGAGAACAAGCCGCGGGATGAGGGAAAACCGGGGATTCCTACAGATGCGCCCAATCCGGATCGAGTTCTTCGATGATATCGTGCAGCGGACGGCGCGCGCCGAAGCCCTCTTGATAACTGTGATAATGACCGATGCGCAATTCGGGAAATTTCCAGCAGAGATAGCCATCGCCGGTGTCGAAATCCGCCAACCACAGCCCTTTGACCACGAGTCCAAGCCGTTCCATCTTGCCCATCCAGCGCCGCACGATTGTCTCGTAGTCCTTTTCCACCTTCCGGGTCTGAGGATTGCTCGGCAACATCGCCTCGAGCGCGCGGCGCACCGGCTCGAGTTCACGGTAGGCCTCTTCGGTGATTTTCCATACCAGCGGAAACAGCTCCTCAGCCTCCGTCAGCGTGAACGCGCGCGGATTGTTACAGGCCGAAATCTGGTAAATCTGAGCTGCGCTAGTCATCGGTTGGCGTCCCCTGCCCCTTCTTAAGCAGTAACTGTGCCAATCGTACACCGAAAGCCATAACGGTCAATAAATACACCGCCACGCCGACGGTGACCCATATTGACAATCGATAGGCACGCTGCAGGGCGGGCGTAGTCAGCCAGGAATCCATATCGCCCGTGCCCCAGTAGAGAACCGCGCCCATGACGACGCTGGCGAGAACAATCCGCGCCAGAAACAATCTCCAGCCGGGCAGCGGCCGATACACGTTGTGCCGTCGCAACATGAAGAACAGCATCCCGGCATTGACGAATGCCGAGAGCGATATCGCCAGCGCCAGTCCCACGTGTTTGAGCGGCATAACCAGCGCCAAGCTCAACAAGATATTAACCACCAGCGCGATCACACCGACACGCATCGGCGTTTTGGTATCCTGGCGCGCATAGAAGCCCGGCGCGAGCACCTTGATCAATATGAAACCGAGCAGGCCAAACGAGAATGCCATCAGCGCGTTAGCGCTCATCCGTACGTCATTGGCGCCAAACGCGCCGAAGTGAAAAAACGTGGTCAGCAGCGGCGCCGAAAGAATTACCAGCGCCACGGAGGCCGGAACCGCGATCAGGAAAACCCAACGCAAGCCCCAGTCGAGCAGATGGGAAAATTCATCGTGCGAGTTACGTGCGTGCCGGCGCGCGAGGCTGGGCAGAATGACGGTCGCGAGCGCGATGCCGAACACGCCGAGCGGAAACTCCATCAGGCGGTCGGAATAATAGAGCCACGAGACACTGCCGGTCACCAGGAACGAGGCCAGCAACGTGTTGACCAGCATGTTGATCTGCGCGACGGAGACACCGAAGATCGCCGGCAGCATGAGCCTGAAGACGCGCATGACGCCATGATGGCGTTCGCGCACATGCAGCCGCGGGCGCGGCAACATTTTAATGCCGCGCAGGAACGGAATCTGGAACAGCAACTGCGTCACGCCGGCGATGAACACACCCCAGGCCAGCGCCAGCACCGGCTCGTCCATGTGCGGGGCGAGCCAGACGGCGGCGCCGATCATGCTCAGGTTGAGCAGTACCGGCGTGAAGGCGGCCGCGCCGAAACGGCCATAGGTGTTGAGAATGCCCGCCGCCATCGCCACCAGCGAGACGAAGAAAAGATAGGGAAAAGTGATGCGCAGCATCTGCACTGTCAGGCCATATTTGTGCGGCTCATCGAGAAAGCCCGGCGCGAGGACCATGACCAGGATGGGCGCGGCGAAGACACCCATCAGCGTAACGCCAAAAAGAATCGCGCCCAGTATGCCGGTCATGTGATCCACGAATGCGCGCGTTTCCGCCGCCGTGTACTTGGCCTTGTATTCGGCGAACACCGGCACGAAGCTCTGGGAAAACGCACCTTCGCCGAAGATACGACGCAGGAAATTGGGGATGCGGAAGGCGACGTAGAAAGCGTCGGCGGCCACCCCGGTGCCCGCGCCGATCAGGCTCGCGAACAGCATGTCGCGGATGAGCCCGCTGATCCGTGACAGCAGGGTCATGCCACCGGTCACCGCCGTGGATTTGAGCAGCTTGCGGCTCACGGATGATTTTCAGGGAGCGATGCCATAAAGGCCGGGATGATAGCAGGATGTTCGACGGCCGCCGAAGCCTGTGGGGTTCCACGGGAAAGCACCCGACAGGACCGGCGGGATTGACAAATCCGCCCGAAATCAGCATAGTTGCGCGCTTTTCAGGGCATTCCCAGGAGAACCGTTTTGGCCAATACAGCACAGGCAAAGAAACGCGCGCGTCAGGCGGAAAACCACCGCGCCCGCAACGTCGGCCAGCGCACCGAGCTGCGCAGCCGCATCAAGAAAGTCCGCAGCGCGATCGCGGCCAAAGACAAGCCGGCGGCACAGCTGGCGTTCCGTGAAGCTACTTCCGTCATCGATCGTATGGCCGGCAAGGGGCTAATCCACAAGAATACAGCGGCCCGCTACAAGAGTGGCCTCAACCAGGGTTTACGCTCGCTGGTGTAAATCATCCGTCTCGCACAAACAAAAAAGCCGGCGTAAGCCGGCTTTTTTGTTTGTGCGCTGCACTACAGCACGATCAGATTGTCCCGGTGAATCAGCTCCGGCTCATCCACATAGCCAAGGATAGATTCGATCTTGTCACTGGCGTGCCCAATGATGCGCGCCGCTTCTTCGGAACTGTAATTCACCAGCCCGCGCGCGATCTCATGGCCTTCCGGATCAAGGCAGGAAATAACTTCACCGCGCGTAAATGTACCTTCAATGGCCTTCACGCCGACGGGCAGCAGGCTTTTCCCGCTCTCGCGGATGACCCTGACCGCCCCGGCATCGAGCTTGAGACTGCCCGCAGCATGCGCATGACCGGCCAGCCACTGCTTGCGCGCCGCCACCCGTCCCTGCTGCGCTTTAAGATGCGTGCCGACGACTTCACCGGACAGTACGCGCACAATCACGTTCTCCTCGCGTCCCGAAGCGATCACCGTTGACGCGCCGGAGTGCGCGGCCTTTTCCGCGGCCAGCAACTTGGTGCGCATGCCGCCGCGCCCGAGCGCGCCCGAACCGCCGGCCATGGTCAACAGCTGCTTGTCGCCGGCAATGCCTTCTTCCACCAGCTTGGCGTCCGGATGCTGGCGTGGATCTAGATCATAGAGACCTCTTTGGTCGGTGAGAATGAGCAGCAGATCGGCCTCGACGAGGTTGGTCACGAGCGCGGCCAAAGTGTCGTTGTCGCCGAAACGGATTTCTTCCGTGGCCACGGTATCGTTTTCATTGACGACGGGGACGACACCCAGGCTGAGCAAGGTGCGCAAGGTGCTGCGGCTGTTGAGGTAGCGCTTGCGGTTCGCGAGGTCGTCGTGGGTGAGAAGCACCTGGGCCGTGTGCAGCCCATGACGCTGAAACGCGGATTCATAAACCTGCACCAGATTCATCTGGCCTACGGCTGCCATGGCCTGCAGTTCGTGCAGCGCATGCGGACGCTGACGGCGGCCGAGCCGCTGCATGCCGGCAGCCACGGCACCGGAAGTCACCAGCACCATCTCCACGCCGCGGGCGCGGAATTGCGCCAGTTGTCCGACCCAATTCTGGATGCCGTCGTTGTTCAGTCCCTGACCGTCACGTGTCAGCAGCGCGCTACCGATCTTGACCACGACACGGCGCGCGCTCTTCAGCGACGCACGTGGGCTATGGCTGGCGTTTCCGGACATGAGTGGTTTTTTCCGTTTTCTTTCTCAATTGCTCCAGCCGCCGCATCAGGTCCATGACCAGTTCACGGCAACCCTCGCGGTTGATCGCGGAGATTTTATACACTGGACCCTTCCATTTCAGCTTATTCAGCAGACGCTTGGTCTGTCTCTCTCGCTCCTCCTCGGGCAAAAGGTCCATTTTATTCAGCGCCAGCCAGCGCTCCCGCTTGGCCAACGCCGGACTGAATTTTTTCAGTTCCGATTCGATCGCCTTCACACCGGAAGCGGGATCGGCATCCGGCTCAAGCGGCGCCATGTCCACCAGATGCAATAGTATATTCGTGCGCGACAAGTGCCGCAGAAACTGATGACCCAGACCCGCACCCTCGGCCGCGCCCTCGATAAGGCCGGGAATGTCGGCCACCACGAAACTGCGGCTCTCTTCAATGCGCACCACGCCCAGATGCGGATGCAGCGTGGTAAACGGATAATCCGCCACCTTGGGACGCGCATCCGACACGGCGCGCAGAAAAGTCGACTTGCCGGCATTTGGCAAGCCGAGCAGACCGACATCCGCGAGCACCTGTAGCTCAAGGGCGAGTTCACGGCGCTCGCCGGGCTTGCCCGGTGTCATGCGCCGCGGACTGCGATTGGTGCTCGACTTGAAATGGGTATTGCCCAATCCGCCCTTGCCGCCGTGGGCCACGAGCAACGATTCGCCATCGCGGGTGATTTCCCCGATGAGCTCTTCCGCTTCCGCATCCGTCACCCGCGTGCCGAGAGGAACCGGTATAGAAAGATCCTTCCCGGATTTTCCGGTGCAGTTGCTCCCGCCACCCTTGGCACCGCTCTCGCCGCGGAAGACACGTGTGTGACGGAAATCCACGAGCGTATTGAGTCCTTCCCGTCCAACGAGATAAACGCTGCCGCCGTCACCGCCGTCACCGCCGTCCGGCCCGCCGCGGGGAATGAATTTCTCGCGCCGGAAGGATAGCGCACCGTTGCCGCCGTTGCCGGCCTCGACACGTATGGTGGCTTCATCAACGAATTTCATGTCACAAGATTACCGGTTATAAAAATAAAAAACCCCGCCGTGTTGCCAGGGCGGGGTTTTGCGACGCCTGCGTAGCGGGATCAGCCCGGAATGATGCTGACGGTCCTGCGGCTGCTCGGTCCCTTGATTTCGAATTTCACCTGGCCATTGACCTTGGCGAACAAGGTATCGTCTTTGCCGATGCCGACATTCACGCCAGGATGATATTCAGTGCCGCGTTGACGGATGAGAATATTGCCCGCCAGCACCTGCTCGCCGGCATAGCGCTTCACACCCAGCCGCTGTGCGTGGGAATCTCTGCCGTTGCGTGAACTGCCGCCTGCTTTTTTATGTGCCATGGAAAATCTCCCTGCTACTTGATACCGGTGATCTCGATTTCGGTGTAGTACTGGCGGTGGCCCTGGGTCTTGCGATAATGCTTGCGCCGGCGCATTTTGAATACCTTGATCTTGTCGTTGCGCCCGTGGCTTTTCACTGTGGCCGTTACCGTCGCGCCTGACAGTACCGGATTACCGACGCGCACGCCCTGATCGTCACTCACCATGAGGACCTGGCTGAAGTCGACAGTCTGACCTTCGGGAGTATCCAGCTTCTCTACCTGAATGACATCGCCCGGGGACACCCGGTACTGCTTGCCGCCGCTTTCAATCACCGCGTACATAAATTCGACTCCTGAATGCCCCGTGGGGCCGGAATAGGCGGATAAACCCGCTAAAAGGCCGGCAATTCTAACGATTGGCGGGCAACAGGTCAAACGGCTTGACGCGCGTATTTCGTCCCCCTAGCATGCGCCCGGACCACGACCACCCCTTATTTCCATGGATTATGAAGCCATCAAGGCACTGGCCCGCGACGATCTGCAGGCCGTAAACCGCGAAATCGAAGCGCGGCTGCAGTCTGACGTCATCCTGATCAACCAGATGGGCTCCTATATCGTGCATAGTGGCGGAAAACGCCTGCGGCCGGTACTGGTGCTGCTGGGCAGCCGCGCTCTGGGTTACGAGGGATCGGCCCACATCCAGCTAGCGGCCATCATTGAATTCATCCACACCGCCACCCTGTTGCACGACGACGTCGTCGACGCCTCGGAGATGCGCCGCGGCCATACCACTGCCAACAGCATCTGGGGCAACGAGGCAAGCGTGCTGGTTGGCGATTTTCTGTATTCACGCGCTTTTGAGATGATGGTCGAAGTGGGCAGCATGCGTGTAATGGAAATCCTCGCCCACACCACCAACACCATCGCCAAGGGCGAGGTCATGCAGTTGCTCAACTGCCACGACCCCGAAACCACCGAGGAGCGCTACATCGAGGTCATTCAAAACAAGACCGCCAAGCTTTTCCAGGCCGGTTCCCAGCTTTCCGCCATCATCAGCAATCAAAGCAATGAAATCGAAAAGGCCATGGCGGCTTATGGCATGCATCTTGGCACGGCGTTTCAGCTGATCGACGATGCGCTGGACTATGGGCGCGATAACCATGAATTGGGCAAAAACATCGGCGACGACCTGGCCGAAGGCAAACCGACCCTGCCGCTCATCTACTCCCTGCGCCAGGGCAACAACCGCCAGCGCGAGTTGATCCGAGCTGCTATTGAAGAAGGCGGTTTGGCCCAGATGGATGAGGTTATGGACGCCATTGAATCAACGGGTTCCATCACGTACACTGCGCGCCGGGCTGAAGATGAGGCTTCCCGAGCCTCCGCCGCCTTGGCTGCCATACCGGATTCGCCTTACAAGCAAGCGCTTCTCGATCTGGCCCATTTTTCCGCCCATCGCAATAGATAGTTTTCAGGTATCAACGGGGTGTAGCGCAGCCTGGTAGCGCACTTGCTTCGGGAGCAAGGGGCCGGAGGTTCAAATCCTCTCACCCCGACCAATCTGCCGTATCACGACGACATGAAGTTAATTTAGATTAATCCCTGCCTGTACGATACCTTACTTTATGGGTCAGCTGTTACGCCTCATCATTATCTTGTTCGGACTGTGGCTAGTCCTGAAAATCATCAAGCGGGCTCTGTCTACCCACGAAAAGCATCCCTCTCGAAAGCCTTCCATAGCCAGCATGATTGCCTGCGCCCACTGCGGTGTGCACCTGCCGGAATCGGAAGCCATCCAGAAAGACGGCAAGTACTATTGTTGTGAAGAGCATCTAAAAGTCTCGAAGAATCGCTAGAATTAGCGCGTCTCGGATCTTGCTGTAGGCAAAATCACCCCCGCTCTTGCCTTAGAGTCGGCCCTCCCTGCGACTATATTAAGGATTAAGGATCGTGTCTTCCCTTTCCCCTGCACAAAAACCAGCCATGCGGGGAAAAATAATATACTGACAAATTTTGCCGCCCTTCCAAATCTGTGCTATTTCAATAAGGTATGACAGCTATGGAAAGCGCGCTCCCCACGCCTGGACTGAGTAAAGCAGAGGGCCAGGCGACGGTTGAAGCCCAAAACTGGAAGCTTCTTAAATACTTCAATTTCTACCGCCTGGCAATTGCTATCGCCGCGTCGGCGATAGCCGTTTTCATTGGGAAATACTCGCCTTTTGGCGAGGTGCACCCGGGTCTGTTCCTCAGTTCGAGCGTGGTGTACGCCATTATCAGCCTGACGGCGGTTTTTGCCATCCATTGGCGCAAACCGGACTACGAGAGCCAAGCCACACTGCTTTCGTTTTCCGATATCACGCTGCTGACCATCGTCATGCACGCGAGCGGTGGCCTGGCCAGTGGCCTGGGGTTGATGCTGGTGGTGGCTATTGCCGGCACCAGCCTGATGCTCGGCAAGCGTCTAACCATTTTCTACGCGTCGCTCGCCACCATCGCCGTGCTGCTGGAACATTCCTGGAGTTGGTTAACGGGCGCCAGCGGGGCCGAAAACGAAATGATGCAGGGTTTCCCGCAGGTTGGGTTGTTCGGGATCGGCCTTTATGCCACGGCATTTTTCGGTTACCTGCTTGCAACGCGCTTGCGCGCCACCGAGGAACTCGCCCAGCGCCGCGGCGTGGATGTCGCCAACCTTACTCAACTCAACGAACTTGTCATTCAGCGCATGCAATCCGGTGTTGTTATCTGCGACCCGCAAGGGAGCATACGCCTGATCAACCAGTCAGCGTTGAAATACCTCGGCATCCATAACGAGGCCGATAAAAAATCCTCGCTTAACGAGATTTCTCCAGATCTGGCCATCCAGTTGTTTCAGTGGCTGGGAAACAATGCCGTAAACCGCGGTCGCAAGGTATTTACCTCGCCTGTCGGTTATACCCTGCTGCCGCGCTTTGTTTCCCTGGGCGACAAAAATGCAGTCAAGCTGATCTTCCTCGAAGACATGGCGATTCTGAAACAGCAAGCGCAACAATTGAAAATGGCAGCACTTGCGCGGCTTACCGCGAGCATCGCCCACGAAATCCGCAACCCCCTGGGTGCGCTCACTAACGCCGCCCAGTTACTCGGGGAGACAATGGATACCGATAACGCCGAGGAAAAGCGGCTAGTCAAAATCATTGAAGAACAAAGCAAACGCATGAATGTGATCGTGCAGAACGTCACGCAGCTCAGCCGGCGCGACCGTATCAATCCCGTCCAGCTCGAACTTGATTCTTGGCTGGAGGACTTCCTGCGCCAATACTCCGAAACCGTGTCCGTCCCGCGTGATGCATTTGTCGCTGATGACATCCATGATATTAAAGTATGCGTGGACCCGGATCAGCTTTACCAAGTCATCTCCAATCTGTGTCAGAACGCGTTGCGCCACAGTCCGCCCTTCACCGGCACACCGCTGATCAAATTCCAAGGCGGCCGGGACGGCGAAGATAGGCCGCTCGTGGACGTGATCGATTGGGGGGCGGGGGTCAATCCGGACATTGCGGACAATATTTTCGATCCCTTCTTCACTACCACTCCCAAGGGAACCGGGCTCGGGCTGTACATCGCGCGGGAATTGTGTGAAGGCAATGGTGCATCGCTAAACTACTATCCAGGTGAGGGCGGGGTGGGCAGCCGTTTTCGGGTAACTTTTGTGCGCGCGGAAGACTGCGCTGAACTAGGGACGCTATGAACAAGTCGAAAAGCCAGATTTTGATTGTCGACGACGAACCGGACATTCGTGAAGTGCTCGAACTTACTCTGGGGCGCATGAATCTCGAGACCCGTTCCGCCCCCAACCTGGAGGAAGCGCGTCACCTGTTGACGGAATTCGAGTTCAACCTGTGCTTGACCGATATGCGCCTCCCGGACGGTAACGGCATCGAACTCGTGCGTCATATTCAGGAAAAATATCCCTACCTGCCGGTGGCGGTCATCACCGCGTTTGGTAACATGGAAACGGCGGTCGCAGCACTCAAGGCCGGTGCCTTTGATTTCGTCTCCAAACCTCTCGATCTCAACGATCTGCGTAACATCGTGCGTGCCGCCCTGCGTGTGGGCCAGACGCCGGCCGTAAAAGCGACTGTCAGCAACACCGAATCCTCCAGCAATGGAGCCAGAAAGATGCTGGGCGAATCGGCAGTCATCGAGAAAGTGCGGGTCATGATCGAGCGCCTCGCCCGCGGCCAGGCACCGGTTTATATCGCCGGCGAGTCCGGCACCGGCAAGGAACTGGCCGCTCGGCTGATCCACGAACTCGGCCCACGTGCGGAAAAACCTTTCGTGCCGGTCAACTGCGGTGCCATTCCCGAGAGCCTCATGGAAAGCGAATTTTTCGGTCACCGGAAAGGCAGCTTTACCGGCGCGGTCACGGACAAGGATGGCTTGTTCAAGGCCGCCGACGGCGGCACGCTGTTTCTCGACGAAGTGGGCGATCTGCCGCTTTCCATGCAGGTCAAGCTGCTGCGTGCGATCCAGGAAAAATCCATCCGTCCGGTCGGATCGCAGAGCGAGATCAAGGTGGATGTGCGCATTCTTTCCGCCACCCACAAAGGCTTGCAGGATCTGGTGGCGCAGGGGAAATTTCGCCAGGACCTGTATTACCGGCTGAACGTGATAGAACTGCATATTCCGCCGTTGCGCGAACGCACTGAGGACATTCCCCTGCTCGCGGAAGCGCTGTGCCGCAAACTTGCCGACAATCTGGCCATGAAGCCGCCAAGCCTGACCGCGGATGCCAGTGAAGCGTTGCAGCGATATTCGTTCGCGGGCAACGTGCGCGAACTTGAAAACATTCTGGAACGGGCGCTGACCCTGTGTAATGGCACAGAGATATCGGCGCAGGATTTGCAGCTACAGGCCGATGCCCCCGACATGGACAACGAAGACACGGTCATGGGCGGCAAGGAATCGCTGGACGATTATCTCGAACGCGTGGAAAGGGCTACCATTGAGAAGGCACTGACCCAGACCCACCAGAACAAAACAGCGGCCGCCAAGCTCTTGGGCATCAGCTTTCGCGCCCTGCGTTACAAGCTGGAGAAGCTGGGAATTGAATAATTTAATGACAGGCTTGGGCAGCTTTGCCCAAAAATGGCAGCACCGCTATAAAAATTGGCTCTGGAAAACTATAATTAAAGGTGGTAATTTTAAAAAAATATATTATATTTCAATGGGTCACGTTAGCCGCCCCACCGGTAACCGACGGGTGGGGATTGGCATAGAACATGCACCATTAATGCCCAGACGTATGTAAATCTGGCCGCGCCCCTGCTGAATTGACTTCGGGAGGGGCTCTGCTAAGTAGGTAAGTGAGGATGTCGCGGAAAGCATCGGCCTGACTGGAAGTCAGGACCCCTTGCTAGCAAACGGTCCCCGTTTAAGGAGAAACAGGGCCGGTTATTTCCGAGGCACCCTCGTAACAGCAATATCCAATTGGAGGTTTTATGAAAAAGCTGCAACAGGGTTTTACACTTATCGAATTGATGATCGTGGTAGCGATCATCGGCATTCTGGCTGCCATCGCGGTGCCAGCGTATCAGGACTATACGATCCGGTCGCGCGTGTCGGAAGCCGCAAGCTTGGCGGGCGCTGCGCGAACCGCCGTTGACGTCTTGCATGCGGAAGGTGTTCCGCTCGCTTCGCTCCCGACAACCGGCAACGCAAGCTACGGCCTAACGCAGGGCACTAGCTATAACGCCAAGTACGTGTCATACGTGTCCGTATTAGGCGCCGGCGTCGTGCAGGTGGGCTTGAGAAGCGGTGGCAATCTGGGTATGGGTACCGCGGCAGGTACGATGTTGCAGTATACACCGAGCGATCACGGTGGAAACCTGATGTGGGTTGTCTCAAACTCCAGTACGACACCAACCAAGTACCGGCCGAAGACCTAATCATAATCAATAGGTTTTCTTTCCATCAAGGGCGACTTCGGTCGCCCTTGGTTTTGGTGCCGTAAAAAGTGCTCAAGTCGCCGGCATTTCCAAATAACTATATTTATAGCCAAGGTTCACGTAACGGCACAAACTTTCCCATAACATAAGGCGATCGCAAAGCTTGATAAGGAATCTGGACCGCATCGCCCCGCCAACTGGCCTATGCTATCTCCACGGCGCATTCAGGGAACTTTCATGATCCGGCTGAATAACAAACGGCTTCTCGTTCCTCTCCTGGCGTTGGTTGTCGCACTCAGTGCGCTGATTTTTATGCCGGGCGTCTCCGGGCCTTATGTTTTCGACGACTATTCGAACCTGCTCGTCAACTCTTATCTGCGTATCCGTTCTATCGATATCGATTCACTCCGGCTCGCTTCTTACTCCCTGGCATCCGGACCGCTGCATCGTCCGATCGCGATGGCGAGCTTTGCGATCAATTACTATTTTGCCGGTTCATTCTCTCCCTCTGTCCCCTATAAACTCACTAACATCATCTTGCATGCCGTCAACGGGATGCTGATCTTTTGGTTCATGCGTCTCGTACTGGCCCGAATCGCGCAGGTTTATTACCGCAGCCCGCACGTTGCAGGCGCAGTAGATACGCCTCATGCGCCTACACTGCTGGCCGGGGCGATTGCCTTGCTTTGGGTGATACATCCGATTCAGCTAACCAGCGTGCTCTATGTCGTTCAGCGGATGACCGAACTCGCCACCCTGTTCACCCTGCTCGGATTGATCTGTTACCTGAGCGGGCGCAAGGCGATGCTCGCCGGAAAGAAAATCGGAGTCTGGCTCGCCGTAGCGGGGCCACTCGGCTTCGGCTGCCTTGGAATTTACAGCAAGGAAACAGCGTTATTGCTGCCTGTATTTATCCTGATCCTCGAATATATCCTGTTCGTGGATGAACTCCCGTGGCGCCACTGGCAGAATCTCAGTCTCTCCGTGAGGCGCCTGGTTCTAGGGGGCGCCGCCGTTATGCTGGCAACACTCGGTGCATACGTAATCCACATAGTGCTGCCGCTGTATCAAATTCGCAATTTCACCCTGATCGAAAGACTGATGACGGAAGGGCGGGTACTGCTCATCTATATCGCGCAAATCCTGGTTCCCCGGATAGATCAGTTCGCCCTGTTCCACGACGACATTTCCATTTCGAGATCGTTGATCACCCCATGGACCACCGCGCCGGCGCTTTTATTGGTCGCCGGATCACCAGTTGCGGCAGTACTGTGGAGGAAAAAATATCCGCTTATTAGCCTGGGCATCCTGTGGTTCTTCGGTGGGCACATGTTGGAGTCCACGATATATCCACTCGAAATCATGCATGAGCATCGGAATTATCTTCCGTCCCTTGGCGTTCTTATGGTCGTCGCAGGCGCCGTTCACCTGCTTACTCAGCGTACGACGCAACGCAATTGGTGGTGGATTCTGCCCGGCCTGGCCCTTGTTTCCGGCGGAACGACATTCCTACGCGCACAACAGTGGTCAAGCTCGGAAAGTCTCTATTTCTTCGAAGCCAGTCATCATCCGCGCTCGGCCGGCGCGCAGATGGGGCTCGCTATGCTTCTCATGGAGAAAGGGGGGTACGATCACGGTATGCAGGTCTACCGTCGCGCCGCGGAACTCAATCCTGACGAACCAGGGATACTGATCAACCTTCAAATGAGCGCTGCCCGCCACGACCGGCCACTTAATCCTGCCGACCACGAAGAAGTGTTGCGTCGCCTCCGTTCAAAGCCCCTCACGGCGACTACCGGATGGGCAATTAACAATATTGCCGACTGCATCTTCGACGCCTGCAAAACGCTCCAACCCTTGATGGAAGAATGGCTGAAAGCCCTGATAGAGAGACAGAGCATACGCTCCGTGGACCGTTCGTACTATTATCACCTGCTCGGGCGAACACTCATTGGGCAAGGTAGGATCAACGATGCCGTCGATGCATACCGAAAATCATACGAGCTCGATCCATATTACATCAGCCCGCTAGTCGAGTTAGCGGATATGTATATTCAGCTCGGACGGATGGATTATGCCAAAATCATCATCTCTGAAATTCAACGAGCCAATCAGCGTGTTCCCCATCCCAAGACGCGGGAAGTTGAAAAACTTGAATCATTGATTCGCGAACGTACGCTACCGTTGCGACAGGACAATTGAGAACCGTGATTGGCTGGCATCGAATACGAGTGCTAATAGCTACTCTTGGTGTATGCGGCATAATCGCCATGGCAGTGACGCTCGCCTACTCTCCGGGACTCCATGGCCCCTTTGTCTTCGACGACATTCCCAATATCGTACGCAATTCCGCGATTCAGCTTTCCACGCTCCACCCGTCATCGCTATACGATGCGGTGGCAAACAGTCCAGGCAACGGACTTGGCCGGCCGCTGGCAGTACTCAGTTTTGCTATTAACTACTTCATCGCCGGAGATCTATCGAATACTTTCGCCTTCAAACTTACAAACCTGGCGATACACCTAACCAATGCAGCGTTGGTGTACTGGTTCGTTCTGCTCCTGCTGAGACAGACGGTGAAAATAAATCCGACGTTAATCAGCACACGCTGGCTGCCGACACTCGTCGCAGCTCTGTGGGCGCTCCACCCGTTAAACCTGACCTCTGTGCTTTACGTGGTACAGCGGATGACCTCCCTGTCTGCGCTGTTCGTGCTCCTGGGGATGATTTTGTTCCTCCATGGACGCCAGCGTGTACATGAACAGAAACAATACGGGATGGCGCTGATCGTGGGTGGGTGGTTGACGGGGCTGATTCTTGGTACGGGGGCAAAAGAAACTGCCGTATTGATACTCCTGTACATTCCGCTAACAGAGTACATCTTCTTTTCCCGTACGGATTTCCGCACTGCCGCTGGGATGCCCCTGCGTGCCTTCTATGGACTAGCAATCATCCTGCCATTGCTGGCGATACTGGCTTGGGTGCTTACGCATCCCGAGCTTGTCCAGGAATCTTACAAGATACGGAACTTCGATATGACGGCGCGGCTGCTGACCGAGCCGCGGGTATTGTGGTATTACCTATACCTATTATTTATTCCTAACATCACCGAGTTCAGTCTTTTTCATGATGATATTCCGATCAGTACCGGCCTGTTCACACCGTGGACCACGTTACCGGCCATCTTGACGCTGCTAGCCCTGACCGCGGCAGCCTTCGTGGGGAGAAAGAAATATCCGATATTCAGCTTCGCGGTGCTGTGGTTCCTCGTTGGGCACAGCCTGGAGTCGAGTTTTTTGCCGCTCGAGATAGCGCACGAACATCGCAATTATCTTCCTGCCATTGGGCCGTTAATGGCCGCTGTTTATGCGCTGGGCGCCGCTTTTTCTGGCCGGAATCGGATATTTCTAACAGTGTGCGCGACACTAACGATCGCTCTGGCAAGCGTCACGTTTCTTCGTGCTCAGACGTGGGCCGGCGAAGAACAACTAATCGTAACCATAGCCCAAAATCATCCTCGCTCGGCCAGCGCACAGGCAATGCTTGCAGAACTGTGCGCCGTACGCAAAGGGGATTTGATCCAGGCTCAACGATACTACGAGGCCGCGGCCGCGCTTGATCCCAACGAAATCAGCTATTCCATCAGAATGCTGATTAATGAAGTGAAAATATCATCTCTCGATACGAATGCTAGCGGAAAAATGTCAAGCCTCGTCGAACCAGGTCAATTACACGCCATACTTTCGACTCAGCGTCGTAACCAGATTAAGGACCATTTGTCCCGCAAAGCGCCAACGGCAACGACAATGCTTACCCTCGACGACCTGGCTTCACGCTTCACACAAGCACCGCTCCTATATCATGATCTATATCCCTACGCCGCCGAGTGGTACCAGGCGATACTGAATAATCCCAACGTCTCACGTGATATACATGCGGCAACCGTGATCCATCTTTTCGAAATCAGCACAGCCGTGGGCGATCATGCAACCGCACTGAATACCGTAGTGACCGCAAGATTACATGACCCTGCTGAGCCCAGCTATGCTTTGATGGAAGCCGATGCCAGAATCGCGCTGCGCCAGTTCGAGAGAGCTGAAGAAATACTTCTACCCATCAAACGGAACCCAAATAGCTCCTCAGCGGATACCATGAATGACGTCGATATCCTTCTCACAAAAATCCGAGCCAGGCGCGGAAATCGCATAAAGCCTTAACCAAGTCAGGACTGCTGTTGTCGCGAGAAACCGCCTAAATGTCGATCAACTTACCTAGAGCTGAAAACCACGCGATAAGACGCGGCCTCATTACCGTCTTTTATCTTGCGGCAATTCTGCTCGTTGTCTACTTGGCCTATCTGCCCGGGCTGCAAGGCCCTTTCGTTCTCGACGATGCCGAGAATATCTCTCGTGACCCCTCCATCGCGATAAGGGAACTCAACTGGGAAGGAATACGACAGGCGTTGGGCGCCGATGAACGGGCACCTCTCAAGCGTCCGCTGGCTGCATTGACCTTCGCCTTGAACTATTACTGGGCGGGAGGATTCGACGCAACCTGGTATTTCAAGGTCATCAATCTCGCCATCCACGCCATCAACAGCGTGCTGGTATACGGCGTTGCATACCTTCTGTTGTTGTCGCCACGACCGCGTGAAACACTGACGCAACCTCAAAGACAGGCTGTGGCACTCCTCGGGACGGCATTATGGGCCATCCACCCGATCCAGCTGACAAACGTATTGTACGTAGTACAGCGAATGAACAGCCTCGCAACATTGTTCATACTCTTGGGGTTGATACTGTTCATGCTGGGACGACAGCGATTATCTGCTTCGCCGGTGAAGGCGCTTTGGTTAATGTCCATCGGGGCCATTGGGGGTATGACGCTGGGCATTGCTGCAAAGGAAAATGCAGCATTAATTCCTCTTTATCTTCTTGTCATTGAGTACACACTTTTTTCGAGGAATGGCCTGGACAAACGGACACGACATCATCTTTATGCGTTTTACGCATTCAGTATTGCAATACCGGCGGCGGTCTTCGTCACCTACATTGCCACCCATCCCAAATTCATTGCGGACGCATTTTCAACAAGACAATTCACAGCATACGAACGGCTACTGACGGAAACACGCGTTTTATGGTATTACGTCAGTCTTCTGCTTGTTCCGAGCACGAACCGGCTCAGTCTGTTCCACGACGACATCTTGCAAAGCCATGGTCTTTTCGATCCGTTCTCGACATTTTTTGCCGTATGCGGGATTGCGGCTACGCTGGTGTTCTCGTTACTTTATGCGAAACGGATTCCTCTCGTCGCATTCGCTATATTGTGGTTTCTGGTCGGACACAGCATGGAATCCACGGTTATTGATCTCGAACTCGTCTACGAACATCGCAATTATCTGCCAAGCCTAGGCCCACTCCTCGCTTTCGCGTACGGGCTGATTGTGCTCACAAAGATCGGATCTTCGAGCAAAATACTGTGGTACGGAAGCGCAATAATATTGGTAGTAATTCTTGGAATCAGCACGTGGGTCCGCGCCGATTCCTGGAAAAACATCCATACATTCGCCGTCACCGAAGCACAACATCATCCCATGTCAGAGCGCGCCAACGACTTCGCCGCACGTGTTAGTCTTGTAGAAAACCACGATATCGGCGAAGCTCTGAAATATACACTGCAAGGTCTGAAAGCGGCGCCGAGGGAGGTCGGATTTTGGATCGACCTGAAAGTCTTATTAGCGTTGCTTCCGTCTCAGTATAATTATATTTCCGTCGCTAACTTATCCATACCTCCTGAACTTACCGCTCACGAGACAATTCCGCGGCTGCTTCGCGAAATGCCCGTATCCGTCCATGGCGTTGTTTCGCTTGAAAACCTGCGGCGGTGCGTGGTAATGCCTCCACATCCGTGCATATCAATACGCGAAATGGCTGCACAGTGGATTATTTTGGCTGCGGATGAATCACAAACTTCGCACGACTACCGCGGGATACTCGCTGCAAACGCCGCGCAAATTCTCGCCTACACTGGTGACAATATGCGGGCGTACGAATACATGAATCGCGCCTCGGCAGCACTTCCGGATTTAATGTCGTATAAGCTTGCAAAAGCGGAATATCTGCTGAAACTGGGATGCCCTGACCAAGCCAGGCCTGTGATCGAGCAGCTTGAGCAGATGAAACAGAGAAAGAATACGAACAATTTGACAAATCAGACTTCACTGACCCGGCTGAAGGAAGTCTACAGCGCCTTGTTGAAGCAAGGCTCCGATACGACAGACTCGAGGCATTTATGCTATAAATTAGATAAATAAACTTGGTCTAGAAAATTATGTCGCAAGACGTATCGATTATTATCCCTGCAAAAAACGAGTTCGCCAGTTTGTGTCTCCTTCTGCCTGCATTGCGGAAAAACCACCCCGGCGCAGAAATCATTGTGGTAAGTGACGGTTCGACGGACGATACCGAAAAAGTCTGTGTCACACATAATGTCGTGTTGCTGAAACATCCATACAGTATGGGCAACGGCGCGGCAGTAAAATCTGGCGCGCGCGCCGCCCATGGAAAAATTCTGGTCTTCATGGATGCCGATGGGCAACACAACCCCGAAGACATACCCAGATTGCTGTCTAAATTGCAAGAAGGTTATGACATGGTTGTAGGGGCGCGCCATAGTAATTCACAGGCGAGTCTGGGCAGGTCATATGCCAATAAGATATACAATTGGTTGGCGAGTTGGATGGTTGGGCAAAAGATTGATGATTTGACCTCGGGATTCAGGGCTGTGCATGCTGATAAGTTTCGTCAGTTTCTTTATCTGCTGCCGAACGGATTTTCCTATCCCACAACCATTACCATGAGTTTCTTCCGTGCTGGTTTTACTGTCACTTACGTTCCGATCTTCGCCGGCCGGCGTGAAGGAAAAAGCCATGTTCGCATCGTGCACGACGGTGTGCGTTTTCTGCTCATTATATTCAAGGTCGGCACCCTGTACGCACCGCTGAAGTTCTTTTTCCCGATCAGCCTTGGGTTCTTTTTTACCGGCCTGTTTTATTATCTCTACACATTCATCAGTTACCGGCATTTCACCAATATGAGTGCGTTGCTGTTTATCACCTCCGTACTGGTATTCCTTATCGGGCTGGTTTCCGAACAGATTACCGTCCTGAATTATAAGGACAGCGAAAAATAAAAAGATGTCCGGGGAAAATAAGGGGTCCATATTCGACTTTCTAGTGACGCCCGCGCCGCGTTACCTGATGCGGCTCGCACTGATCGAACAACTGGTAATGCGACTGCCGACCGGCGTTCGGTCTTTTCTTGAAATTGGTCCTGGCATGGGCGATACGAGTTTATATCTCAGCCAGTGTTTTCCCGAAGCCGACGGGACGTTGCTCGATTTCTCTGACGATTGTATGGATATACTTCGTCAACGCACCGCCAATAAATCGCGTCTGCGGTTGATGACGGGTGATTTCATGGGCATGACGCGAGAAAAACATTACGATCTGATCGTCGCGTGCGAAGTGCTCGAACATATTCGAGACGACAAGGCGGCACTCGGCATCATCTCCGAGCTGTTGTCTCCCGGCGGCTACTTCATCTTTTCCGCGCCGGCCTTTATGCGAAAGTGGCAACACGTCGATGAGTATGCCGGACACTATCGGCGTTACGAGCGCGCCGAACTCATCGAAAAGTTCACGGCCAGCGGTCTTCACATCGACACGTTGTGGTGCTTCGGCTTCCCGATCACACAGCTACTTTACCCTCTGCGGGAACTCTATTACGGCATGTCGCGCCGAAGGCAACATCTATCGAAAGAAGATGCTACCAAGCGTAGCGGCATCGAACGACCGCTTATCGGCAGAACCCGCGCAATATTGTTGGCACACCTGCTCCGACCTTTTTATTTCTTGCAAAACTGCGTGAAGCATACGGATTTAGGCGACGGCTTTCTTGTTTTGGCGCAAAAGGGACGCCCGGCATGAGCTCGCGGCAAGACGCACAGTCAATTCAGCGGGAGCCTGCTAACATCACAATTCTGGGAGTACACGTCAAGTCCACAGGGTATCCTAACGTCACCTTCCGGATACGTGACCTGAAACAATCATCCCAGTTGCGGACGCGAGAAATCAATTTCCCGTTTCGCGCTGAGACATCGCACCATGAGAACCGTTCACGCGCATGGAAGCCGCTGCGATTACTGTGGACTGTCTTGCGGTTGACCTACGCACACCTGGGTATTTTCCTCGCGTACTTTTGGCATGGGCGCCCAAACAGGCTTTATATCCCCTATCCGTCTGTTCTCGTGCTTTTTTGTCTGTCACTGCTGCCGAAAGCCTGGCGACCCACATATATAGTGGCGGACTGTTTCATATCCCTCTATGACACGGCTGTAACGGACAGAGGGCTGATCTCTTCCCGTTCCTGGGCGGCGCGCGCGCTGAAATCCCTGGAGTCCCGCGCCTATCGAATCGCGGATGTTATTGTCGTTGATACGGATTTGAACGCCAGTTACTTCAGGGAAACCTTCAGGCTCACGCCATCCAAGGTGATAGCGCTGCCACTAAGTATCGACGAATCGGTCTTTCGACCATCCCCCTACCTGCCGAGCGGCGACTCGTGCAACGTACTGTTCATCGGCACCTTTGTGCCGTTGCAGGGGGCAGACGTTATCGCGCGGGCAGCTGTTATCCTGCGGGAGCGCCGCGACGTGCAGTTTCGATTCATCGGTTCCGGCCAAACGGCGGACGCCGTGGAGCGCATTTTCGCGGGTGGGCGGCCGGAGAACGTCGAGTGGATAACTCAGTGGGTGGACAGTGAGCGCCTCGCGGAAGAAATCCGAAAAGCTGATATTTGCTTGGGAATTTTCGGCACGGGCTCAAAGGCGCAACGCGTCTGGCCACTCAAGAACTATGCATATATGGCCATCGGGCGCGCCATAATCACCGGGGACAGCCTGTTCAGCAGGCGCATGCTGCAAGAGTCGGATTTCGCGCCGTTCCTGACTGTGCCACACGGTGACCCCGCAGCGCTGGCCGCCGCTATTGTCACTCTCGCGCAGGATCCTGAGCGAAGAAAAGACTACGCTAAAAACGCCCGCCTTTTCTACGACAGGAATTTATGCTCGCGCATTGCGCGTAAGCAGCTTGTCTCGCATCTGGTCTGCGCCTCCAGCGATGATTTATGACCCTGCCTCAGCGCGAGTGAAGATCAACTTATCTGCAATGCGCTTCAAGCCCGGTCGTGCACCCTTCACTTGGTGCTCAGATACAGAAGAATCAGGCGCGAAGGGAAGCGACGTCGAAAAATCATTTCTGCTTCCAGGGTTGTGGCAATGAAGTTCGCATTCATACTGCTTAAACTGGCTATCACGGCTTCGCTGTGTTACTGGTTGTTCTCCAGCGTCGACACAAAGACGTTGCAGGTTAATTTGATGCAGCTCGGTGCGATTCCAATTTTAGCTGGGGTACTGCTTCATTTCGTGGTCTATTTGCTCGGCGCATTCCGCTGGTGGATGCTCCTGAGACACACACATACCGCCACACCTTTCTACAAAGCGTTTCCCAGTTATTATCTCGGGGTGTTCTTCAACAACCTTTTACCGACAGGCCTCGGGGGCGACACCGTGCGCATTCTTCACCTGCGCGTACGTGGCATAAGCACGAAAGCGCTCGTGAGTTCGACTATCATGGATCGTGCTATCGGGTTATCGAGCGTGGCAATTTTGGGTTTATGCGGCGCACTTATTTCCGAGGAGCTAGGCATCTCCAGCCACACAAAGTCGGTTCTGATTACGCTCTTCGCGGTCGGGCTGTTGAGCGTCGGCCTGATGTGGTCTAACCGCTGTGTCCAGTTTGTCGGGAACTTGGCACTGAAATACCGCCACACGCGAGTACGCGCATGGCTCCTGGATATTGTCCTTACCTGCTACTCCTACCGCACCACGAAATCACGCATTGCGGTTGCCTATGCATTATCTGCCGTCGGACAAAGTTTGATTACTTTGGTCTATTATATACTTGGTCGCGGACTGGGCCTTGATATCTCGGTCGCCACTTATTTCGTCGCCATACCGGCCGTATTCCTGGCGGCGAGCGTGCCGGTTTCAATCGGCGGTCTTGGTATTAGAGAAGGTACGCTCGTCGGTATGTTGGTCGCCGCCGGCACAAACCTGCAACTCGCCATCAGCCTTTCCCTTGTGTACCTCCTGGTGCTGTGGCTATCCGCGTTGCCGGGCGCTCTCGTCCTGTTATTCGGCCGTACAAGAAAAAAATAACACATAATTCCACCCTGCCACTGTTCCCAATGGAAGCCAAAATAATTGACGCGTTTATTACTGAACTGCCAATTCAGCCAATACACCTGCAGGCAGGTTGGCGTTGCTGGAAAATCATGCAGCACTCAACACTTTGAGCGAATTCTGAAGCCTATCCGCCGGATAATAGAATCTGCTGAAGCTAGGGCATGCAAAACCCAGTAAATAGAAGTACCGGCAGTTCGTTTCATTCAGATAGGACCTGAACGCAGCATCATCAAGATACTCACAGCGTCGAATCATACTAATACGGTTCGCATAAAAAGCGACAACCGATGGTTTAATGCTATATATGCAGGAACCTACTGGCACTATGTCCACGATTTGACGCAGGCTATTTCCAGAGAAACAACAGCAAGTTGGAAGTCAGCCCCCATAATTTGATGCTGTCTACCTTAGCTTTGGCAGGACCTAATTCTAGGACAATACGATGCAGGTCCGCTCGGCTGAGTAGATTCAGGTTCTCTTCCCGGGAGAAAAATTCTCTTCCGCTGTTACGCATCAAACACCTGAAATAGCGCTTCGGCAACCAATGCACCAGAGGCAGAACCGTGTGGAATTCCACCGGAAACCATCGGTTCGGCGTAGTGATGCAGACACCGTGGCGGGCAACCCTGTAAAGCTCGGCCACGAAACGTTTTTGGTTCTCCTCGCTGCCCACATGCTCCAAGACCGCACTTGAATGGACAAAATCAAATTCACTTTCGGCAAATGGCAGATGACAGCCGTTTGCCGAGACAAAGGTGACGCCCGGATAGAGGCCTTCCAAGAAACTTGCGTCAGTCACTCCAACCGCGGTGATCATGTCCTTGTAGGGGTACCACGCTTCCAGATAATTCGAGGATTCATAGCTACGGTCGCTGGTTACACCAACATCCAGCAAGGTCTTATGTCGATCGATGGACATAGTGTGCAGGAAGCGCCGAAACATGCGTCGCCTCACTCTGGTTGCCACCCTGACGGCCAAAGAGTCAGCGGCTGCGACGTTGTACTGCGCATTAGGTTCTTGATTCAAGGGATCTCCGAACGCATACGAACATGATAAAGACATCACGCCCCTTCAGCGCGACCTCACTCCCAGGTCCAGAATGCTGGAGAGGAACCCACCCATGATGAACTGCACACCAAGTCCCAGCAGCGTAACGGAGGGGACAACCAAGCGCATCATCTCTCTGTAGTCGAGTACGCCAAATGACCTGGTTTCCCAAAACACAACGGCACTGACGACCCCTGCAACACCTATCACCAATAGCAGCAATCCCAAGATGACCGCTCGCTCCAGGGACATGATGCGCAAAAACCAACCGTATCGTGGACTTAAGGGCAAGAGCCTGGCCTTGGTGGCATATTGTTTGGCCAATAAAAAGAAGATCACGATCTGCGTGCCCACCAGAATTGCGCCCATTGCGATAATCAGCGTATGCACGTCGAAGATCACCGATCCCACTTGTAACGGTCCCGGCAAAACCAGGGCGTTGGCCAAAAGACCAAAAGCGATGAGGGCCAAACCGGGGTATAGAAACAACCAGCGCGGGCTATACATAAGAAGAAAGCGGAGATGGCGCCAACCGTCCCGCCAGCTTTGAAGGTGGGGGGGACGATTCCGCCCATCTGGTGATAGAGTCGTGGGTACCTCAGTAATTTTCAAATTAGCAAGTGTCGCCTTGACCACCATTTCCGAGGCGTATTCCATCCCCGTGGTTCGCAGATCGAGACACTCGACAGCCTCTTTGTTGAAACCGCGCAAGCCACAATGAAAATCCCCTATCTTGCTGGAGAAGAAGAGCCGACCGATAGCTGAGAGTATCGGATTGCCCAGATACCTGTGCAGCGGTGGCATGGCTCCCGGAAGGATTCCACCCTTGAAGCGATTTCCCATGACCAGATCGAAACCTTGGCGCAGTTTTTCGACAAATGGATCCAGATGCGAGAAATCGTAACTATCGTCGGCATCTCCCATGATCACATAGCGTCCTTGCGCAGCCGAGATCCCTCCCGTCAGCGCGGCGCCGTAGCCGCGCTCTTTGACATCAACCAGCAGCGCTCCCAGCTTGCGCGCAATCTCTTGGCTACCGTCAGTGCTGCCATTGTCTGCGATAATTACCTCACCGGCCATGCCTGCACGGTAAAGATAGCTCTTAGCTTTTTTAATGCAGGCACTCAGCGTCTCGGCCTCGTTAAGACAAGGCATAACGATCGAGAGCTCTATCTCACCGGTGCGCAGACTCATTCCTGGTTCCTCTAACCATAAACCTTGACCAAGTAAAATATTTGACGTGTGGCAATAACACAGGCTATTTCAGCGCATACCAACCTCAACTCGTGTTATCAACGCCGTCATTCAACTCATGACATATACTTCGATAGTATAGCTACGCAAAAATACCTTATAACCGAACTCATAAAATACCCGCCTCCGGGTTACCCCTTACTTAGAACCGTTATGCAAACCTTACTTCGTGGTGTAAACCGACTGTTTAGATCCGTTGTACGCATACCTCGATACAGTTATGTCCTTGCCATCATTCTTCTTGTCGCCCTTGATCTGCGCATTCAGTCGGTAATCCATAGCGTCGTCGATACCCCGGTACGAGCCGATGCGCGCCAGTACGTCCTATACGCGCATAACTTGAAAAACTACGGCACCTACTCGCTTTCGGACACATTGTCCACGAATGGACAAGCAACCCCCAAGCCGGACGCAATACGTCCCCCATTTTATCCTTTCTTCCTCACACTATTCCTAGACCTGCAACCCACTGACGCAAACATCGCCGCGATTACCCGAGTCCAGGCGGTAATAAGCACGTTTACGGTATTGCTTGTTTTCTGGCTTGCGCGTCGCGTCCTTCCTCTACCGTTTGCGCTCGCTGCTTCGGCTTTCACAGCCATCAGTCCACATCTGGTCACAATGAATATTTATCTCTTAAGCGAGACCCTATTCTGTTTTTTACTCGTGCTCGCAATATATGCGCTAGCAAAAACGGCAGAGAGACAGAATCTTGTGGCTTCAGCATTGGCGGGACTGACGCTCGGAGCCGCCGCACTTACGCATCTCATGCTGCTCTATTATGTATTGCCGCTCGCGGTTTTTCTGCTTTGCTTCTGGGGCTGGAAAACCGGATGGCGAAAGGCCGTTGTGCTTGTCTTGGGCTTCAGTCTCCTCTATGGGGCATGGATTGCGCGAAACATAAATACGCTTGGTGTTCCGGGTGATAATACCCAGATGTCGGTGACACTACGCATCGGAGCATATAACAACATGATGTACCAGAACGATCCACGGTCCTACGGTTTTCCATATAGATTCGACCCCCACTATGAGGAAACTTCCAAGGATTTGCCTTCAGTGATATCAGCAGTAGTCAATGAGTTCAAGGAAGCTCCGATCCAGCAACTGCGCTGGTATATCCTCGGCAAACCACTGATGCTGTGGTCATGGAACATCATCGCTGGACAAGGCGACGTCTTTGTCTATCCAGTGAAGAGCACACCTTATAATTATCTGTTTCATTTCCGAGCGACACACGCGGTGATGTACGCCACTCACGGGATATTCGTCGTGCTGATGATAGGCGGTATCATTATTGCCTGGTTCCCGCCGGTTAAGTCTGGCTTCTCAAACGAAGCGGTCTTTATCGCGCGCGCCATTTCGGTTTTATTGCTGTATCATGCTGCAGTAATGATGATCGGCTTCCCGGAACCACGTTACGCGGTTCCGATGCGCCCATTCTTGTATATCATGTCCATGATACCCATTGCCGTCGCGATAAGATGGATTTTAACCAAACGATCCGGTCTGTCCGGAACAAGCTGAATCATGCGAACAGAAAACCCAAAATAACAATGAATTTTTGCCTCACCAGCCGTGCGAATTAAGCCATTAAATGGCACAATGCCCGCGGGTATGCTTGTTTCAGTCCGGGCTGATGTTTAGAATTGCCCGCCTGATTCATCACCATATCGGTTGAGGCATGCTTCCCAGGCTCCTCGACACCATGACATCGGGGCGGTAGCTCAGCTGGGAGAGCGCTGCGTTCGCAATGCAGAGGTCGAGGGTTCGATCCCCTTCCGCTCCACCAATCCCGCAAATGGCCGGAAATACCGGCCATTTTTTATGCCAAGCAGTGCGCCGCCCGAGCGTGTCGCTCATGGCCTGGAGGACGCAGCTTGCTCCACTCGCACGGCCATTCCTGGCCGGGATGCGCGATGCGGCGGCGAATCCCTCCGGTCGCCCTGCTAGAATAGCGGCACGCCCCGGTAGCTCAGTGGATAGAGCGGCCGCCTCCTAAGCGGCAGGTCGCCGGTTCAACTCCGGTCTGGGGCACCAGCTTCAATGATTGATGTATCTTCAACCTTCTCTTGGGGAGACCGGTTTGCTGGAAGCGGTAGATCTTGAATGCGTGCGCGGCGATCGGCCGCTGTTCAGCCATCTTTCCTTCCGTCTCAAACCGGGCGAGCTGATGCACGTCACCGGCGTCAACGGCAGCGGCAAGACCACTCTGTTACGCACGCTCTGTGGATTGACGCACGCCGCCGCGGGTGAAGTTCGCTGGAACGGCTCGACCATTCAGGAGTTGGGCGACGACTATCGCAGCCAGCTCGCCTACGTCGGTCACAGTAACGGCATCCAGGGCGAGCTGACGGCGGAGGAAAATCTGCGCGCCGCCGCCTGCCTCAGCGCCGCCACCGAAACGACGCGTATCCCGGAGACACTGGAGCGCGTTGGGCTCGCGCCGTACCGGCACTTCCCTTCCAAGGTTCTGTCGCAGGGCCAGAAGCGCCGCCTCGCGCTCACGCGGCTTGCGATCCTGCGGAAATCTTTATGGATCCTGGACGAGCCCTTGAGCGCGCTTGACGTGAACTCGGTAGTCCTGATGACGGAAATCCTGATGGAGCATCTGGCCCGGGATGGGATGATCATCATGACATCGCACCAGGAAATCGGCGTCGAAACAAAAATCATGCTGCAGTTGAAGCTCGACTGACATGCCCGGTTTCCTGAAAGCCATTGGCTGTCTACTGCGGCGCGATCTGACCGTCGCGCTGCGCCGCAGCACCGACGTGCTCACGCCGCTGGTCTTTTTCATTATCGTCGTGAGCCTGTTTCCGCTCGGCCTCGGTCCCGAGCCCGCGGTACTACGGACGATCGCACCGGGTGTCATCTGGGTGGCGGCACTGCTCGCCACCATGCTCTCGCTTAACCGGCTGTTCGCCAACGATCACGCCGACGGAACGCTCGAACAGATGGCGTTGTCACCCCACCCGCTCACCGTTCTGGTTTTGACCAAGGTCGCCGCCCACTGGATGCTGACCGGCCTGCCGCTGGTGCTGATCTCGCCACTGCTCGCGGTGCAGATGAACCTGCCGGAATCGGCCATGGGCACGCTTATCCTCTCACTGCTGCTCGGCACGCCGGTCCTGAGTCTGCTCGGTGCCGTCGGCGCGGCACTGACGCTCGGCCTGCGCGGCGGCGGCGTGCTGGTTTCGCTGCTGGTACTGCCGTTGTATACTCCGGTGTTGATTTTCGGCGCCGGTGCCGTCGCGGGCGTGATCGCCGGAATTGACACTGAGGCGCATTTTTCCTTACTGGCCGCTTTTCTCGTATTGGCCCTGACGTTGACACCCTGGGCCACCGCCGCGGCATTGCGCGTTTCCCTGGACTGAACCATGCAATACATGCATAAGTACGCCTCACCCAAATTTTTCTACACCCTGGCAGGAAAACTGACTCCGTGGATGGCGGCATTGACCGCTGTGCTGCTGGTCGCCGGCCTCTATCTCGGCCTTTTCGTGGCGCCCGCCGATTACCAGCAGGGTGAAAGCTACCGTATCATGTTCATCCACGTGCCGGCCGCGTGGATGTCCATGTTCATCTACGTGTGCATGGCCGGCGCCGGCGCCATCGCGCTGGTCTGGAACGTCAAGCTCTTCGAGATGTTCGCCGGCAATTGCGCGCCCGTCGGCGCCTCGTTTACCTTCCTCGCGCTGGTGACGGGTTCGCTGTGGGGAAAACCGATGTGGGGTGCGTGGTGGGCCTGGGACGCGCGCCTGACTTCGGAACTTATTCTGTTTTTCCTGTACATAGGTTACATGGCACTGGAAGCCAGCATTGACGATCCACGGCGTGCGGCGCGCGCCTCCGCGATCCTGGCACTGGTCGGTGTGGTCAACATTCCCGTCATCCACTTTTCCGTGGAATGGTGGAATACTCTGCATCAGCCGGCCTCGGTAACCAAAATGGGAACGCCCTCGATTCACCCGAGCATGCTCGCGCCCCTGCTGCTGATGTCCCTGGGCTTTACCTTCTATTTCTTTACGGTGGCGTTGATGCGCATGCGCAATGAAATCCTGGAGCGGGAGCGGCATACGACCTGGGTAGCGCAACTGCTGGGGTCCAAATCATGAACTGGTCGGAGTTCATCCACATGGGCGGTTACGGCTTTTATGTCTGGAGTTCCTATGGACTCGCCCTGCTGGTTCTGCTCCTGAACCTCTATTTACCGCTGCGCCGACGCAAGACGGTCCGACGCCTGCTGCTCGAATTTCTGCGACTCAAGGAACAAACCCGATGAAGACAAGACACAAGCGCCTGGCGATCATTGTCACCGGCGTAGTTGGACTGACCGTTGCCGGTCTTTTCGTGTTGAATGCTTTCCGCAGCAACCTCGTATTCTTCTATTCCCCCACGGAGGTGCTGGAAGGCAAAGTCAGCATTCCCGCCGGCAAGACCATCCGCATCGGCGGACTGGTGGAGAAAGGCTCCGTGCAGCGCTCTTCCGATGGCCTGAAGGTCGACTTCATCGTCACCGACCTCAACAAGAAGCTGCCGGTTCACTACGAAGGCATCCTGCCAGATCTGTTTCGTGAAGGTCAGGGTGTCGTGGCGCAGGGACGGCTGCAAACAGGCAACACCTTCATCGCCAGTGAAGTACTCGCCAAGCACGACGAAAAATACATGCCGCCGGAAGCCGCACAGGCGCTGAAGGGCGGAACCTTTGCGCCGGGCAGCGAGATCAAAAAGCCATGAAGAAATATATCGTCCCTCTCATCATCTTCGTATCGCTGGGTCTGCTACTTGCCTACGGACTGAAACTCGACCCGCGTCGCATCCCCTCGCCGCTGATCGGCAAACCACTGCCCGCCTTTTCACTGACCACGGTCGCGGATCCCGCGCGCAAGGTAAGCCGTGACGATCTGCACGGGCGCGTCTACCTGCTGAGCGTCTGGGCCTCGTGGTGCGTGGCCTGCCGCGAGGAACATCCGCTCCTCAACGAACTCACCAGCCGCAAGGCCGTGACCATTATCGGACTCAATTACAAGGATACGCGCGAGGACGCGCTTCGATGGCTGGGAGCCCTGGGCAATCCTTACGAGCTGAGTCTGAGCGACCAAGATGGAAGACTCGGCATTGATCTCGGCGTCTACGGCGTGCCGGAAACCTTCGTGATCGACAAACAGGGCGTCATCCGTTACAAGCAGATCGGTCCGATGACGCCGGAAGTGTGGGAACAAAAGCTGGCACCGTTGATCAAGGAACTTTCCTAGTCGAACCCTCGTGGCGGTGCGTGTAATTGCGGGAGGTTTACCGACAAGCAGCTTTTGAGATCGTGCGCGAAGCGTTTGAGACATTCAATACTGGATCTCCACTTTCGCGGAGACAACAAGCCAACTGCCCAGTATGAACGGCGCTATGCCGTTCCGTACTTCGTCTCCACCATGATTCCGATCTCTTTCAGAAACGGCGTCGGCAACACGCCGCCCGCGCTGACGATGACGGCGTCGTTTTTAATTTAAATCATTTTTCCCGTCTGATCGAGCGTGACATTGTCAGGTTCGATTTTCTTGACATTCGATTGCAACAGCACTTTTATCCGGCCTCCTTTTTCTGCTTCCTGCAATCGCTGGCGGTTTTTCTCTTTCACGCGTCCGAAGGCCTCGCCGCGGTAGGACAGCGTGACTGTCGTTCCCGGTTCACCCGCAATGGCGAGTGCGGCTTCGAGCGCGCTGTCACCGCCGCCGACGACCAGGACGTACTGGCGACGGTATTGCTCCGGGTCGATCAGGTTGTAGACGACTTTCGGCAGTTCCTCGCCCGGCACACCGAGCTTGCGCGGCGTGCCGCGCCGGCCGATGGCAAGCAGGACGGCTCTTGTCTCATAAGAATTGCGTGAGGTCTTTACGATAAACCCGTTTCCTTTTTTGGAAATTGTCTCCATGCGCTCGCTGAAATTGATCTTGAGCCCGGTCTTTCGGGCCGCGCCCTGCCAGAATTCCAGCAGCGCTTCTTTGCTGATCGCGCTAATCTTCACCTTGCCGATAATAGGTAACTGCATCGGCGCGGTCATAACGATCTTGTTGCGCGGGTAGTGATACACCGCGCCGCCGAGCGAGTCTTCCTGCTCGACGGTGACGGACCGCAGCTTGTGCTCCATGGCGCCGAGCGTGGCGGCCAGGCCGGCTGGCCCAGCGCCGACGATGACCACGTCGAGCGGGAAATTCCTGTCCTTCAATTTGCGGATGGATTCCATCGCCTGACGGCCCTGCTCCACCGCTTTGCGGGTAAGCCCCATGCCGCCGAGTTCCCCGGCGATGAAGATTCCCGGTACATTGGTTTCGAAATTCGGATTGACCCGGGGAATATCCATGCCTCGCTTGGAGGTGCCGAAAACAAGCGTGATGGCGTCATGCGGGCAGGCGGCCATGCACGCGCCGTGACCGATACATACGGCAGGTTTCACCAGATGCCCCTTGCCTTTGATGAGGCCGATGGCCTGCTCCGGACACGCGTTGACACAAGCCCCGGAACCGATACAGCGATTGGGATCGAACACCGGATGCAGCGAAGCCGGCTCCGTCAGTCCGGCCTCAACTGACTCTTTCATCTGAGTAACGTGGTGTTGTTCCTTCTTCCTGTGGCGGCGCAGGTAAAAGAACAACACCAAGATCAGCGGGACGAGATAAATCAGATATTCAGTCACATTCTGTTCCATAAATGGCCATTAGCGTCCTTTGACCATACTACTGGCCTCAGGAAAGCCAAGGGTCATCCGCTTGTCAGCCAGATCACGCATTTTATACGGTTTATAATGGTATTTCAGGCATTGACAGTCTTTAATTGCAAGTAATGGAACAACTTTATGGTTCCATGGCTGTCGCGATCCGTACCGCTCGAGCCATGGTGGTAAGGATAGATCAAGAATAATTGTCCCGCCTCCAGGCGGAAGCAGTTGCAGGGGAGAACAATGGGTCACGAGCAGGCGATCATACGCACCGCCAAGATACCGGTGCGGCCATCCGAAAATTCCGAATCACGCAGTGGTAAGCCACTGCCATTGGCCGTTTTGCCGATCACGGTGCTGCTGTTGCTCGCCGTCTGGGCGGTACGGCAAGGCCACTACTACGAACCTGGCGACGATTTCGGTTACTACCTCGGCGTCATCGGTGGCGTGATGATGCTCGTCTTGCTGCTCTATTCGTTGCGCAAGCACATTCGCTTCATGCGCAACTGGGGACCCACCAAGCACTGGTTCCGGCTGCACATGATTCTGGGCATCGCCGGACCGACCTTGATACTTTTCCACTCCACGTTTCGTGTCGGCTCGATAAATGCGACGGTTGCGCTCAGCTGCATGCTGCTCGTGGCCGGCAGCGGCATCATCGGCCGGGTCATTTACCGAAAGATCCATCACGGCCTGTACGGTCGCAGCGCCACCCTGCAAGAGGTTCAAACGAACCTCGGCATTATCGGAGGCGACGTAAAATCAAAATTTCATTTCTCTCCCCGCATCGAGAAACGCCTGAAAGAATACGAGTCCTCCACGCTCGCCGAACACAACGGCGCCTGGTCGAGGATTTGGTCTTTTGTCACCGTGGGGATGCGCGCTCGCTGGACATACTATACGGTGACCCGCGATCTGCAACGCATCGCGAACACCCATGCCGAGGAGCATGGATGGGACTCCGAAAAACTTGAGAAACGCATGGTGGCGGGAAAGACGGCAATCCGGATGTATCTGGATGCCATTATCGACGTGGCACGGTTCAATGCGTATGAACGGTTGTTCTCCCTGTGGCACATCCTCCATGTTCCGTTTGTGTTCATGCTGATTATCAGTGGGATCGCGCATGTCATTGCTGTACACATGTATTAACACCATCAGGAACGACGGGCTTGTTACGAACCTTCATCACATGGCTCACGATCGCCTATTCTCTCGTCTTCCTGCCAGCGTCCTCTCGTGCCGAATCCCTCGAGAGCGTGCTAATGCCGGGCAAGGTCATTGAAGGCCATGCGAACGTCGAGACTGACTGCAAGAGCTGCCACGCGCGTTTCAAGAAATCCGCTCAGAATACCCTGTGTCTGGACTGTCACAAGGACGTGGCCAAGGATGTTGCCCAGAAACAGGGCTATCACGGCCGGCTTACGGAGCAGGAATGCCGGGTGTGCCACACCGAACACAAGGGGCGCACGATGAACATCGCGCCGCTGGACGAAAAATCATTCGACCATAAGCTCACCGACTTCATGCTAAAGGGCGGGCATGCGAGCGCGAAAGTTTCGTGCCGCGATTGCCACAAGCCGAAGGTCAAGTTCCGCGATGCGCCGTCGGACTGCTTTGCGTGCCACAAGAAGGACGACAAGCACAAAGGCAGCCTGGGCACCCAGTGCGCCGACTGCCACCAGGAAAGCGACTGGAAGAAAACCCTCTTCGATCACAGCAAGACGAAATTCCCGCTCACCGGAAAACACCGGGATGTCATCTGCAAAGACTGTCACACTGATCCCAAGTTCAAGGGCGCACCAGCGGCGTGCGTCGCCTGTCACAAGAAAAATGATGAGCACCAAGGCAAGTTCGGCGCCAAGTGCGAGAGCTGCCACAACGACAGGGAGTGGAAGATGATCACCTTCAACCACGACAAGGATACGAAATACCCCTTGCGTGGGAAACACAGCCTGGCGAAGTGCACGCTTTGTCACACCGGCTTCTTATATAAGGAAAAGCTCAGGAACGTTTGCGTGGCCTGTCACAAGCCAGACGACGACAAGAAAGGCCATAAGGGGCGATTCGGCGAAAAGTGCGAGTCCTGTCATACCGAAAAGGATTGGTCCATCACCACTTTTAATCATGACCGCGACACGAAATACGTGCTGCGTGGCAAACACATCACGGCCAAGTGTGAATCCTGCCATACCGGCATCCTGTACGTGGAAAAACTCAAGAAGACGTGCGTCGCCTGCCATAAGAAAGATGACGACCGCAATGGACACAAGGGTAAATTCGGTGAGAAATGCGAATCCTGTCACGTCGAGAAAAGCTGGAAGACCACTGCTTTCAACCACGACCGGGATACCAAATACCCCCTGCGCGGCAAACATGCCGACACCAAGTGTGAATCCTGTCACACCAGCCCGCTGTTTAAGGACAAGTTGTCGACTACTTGCATCGCCTGCCACGAGAAGCACGACAAACACAAAGGCCAGGAAGGTCAGAAATGCGAGTCCTGCCACAACGAGCGTGATTGGAAAACCAGCAAGATCGATCACGGCCTGACCCGCTTCCCGCTGCTCGGCAAGCATGCCAAGGTCGATTGCAAGAAGTGTCACATGACGCCCGCCTTCAAGGACGCGGGCATTGCCTGCGTCGCCTGTCATGAGAAAGACGACAAGCACAAATACAAGCTAGGACCGCGTTGCGAAACCTGCCACAACGCCCTGTCGTGGAAGGACTGGCGCTTTGATCACAACACACAAACCTCATACAAGCTCGAAGGCGGACACGAACGCATCGTCTGCGAAGCCTGCCATAAGAAACCCATGCCAAGAAAAGTGACGCTGAGCAACACTTGCAGCAGCTGTCACGAGGCTGATGACGTACACAATGGTGGCTTCGGTAAATTTTGCGAACGATGCCATGTAACCAGTTCATTCAAGGAAATTCGCGCGGGAGTCGGTGGTGCGGCAGTTCATTAAATTATCTGGATTGAGGACTTGACTATGAAGAACGCTAATTATTTCCACGGATCTTCGTTCTGGGTCGGAACCCTGGCAATCCTGGGCCTATTCTTGCTCGCATTGCCGAACAGCAACATGCTGGCAGCGCCCGCAAACAGCAAGGTGAGTTTTGACCACCTCAAAACAGGTTTCCCGCTGACCGGGGCGCACGTCACGGTCCCCTGCGAGACCTGCCACATTCAGGGCACCTTCAAGGGAACACCCAAGAATTGCGTACTCTGTCACACGCAGGGCAGCCGCATTCAGACCACGACCTTCAAGCCCTCAAATCACATCCCGACGACTCAGGCGTGCCAGCAGTGCCACACATCAACCGCGTCATGGAGTGTCGCCTTTTTCAGTCACACCGGCGTGATGGTCGGCCAGTGTAGTCAGTGCCATAACGGCAGTGTCGCGAAGGGCAAGCCGGCGAACCACATTCCCACCAATGCACCATGCGACACCTGTCATCGCACCACCACCTGGATGAGCGCGAGTTTCATGCATGTCAGCGTGACTCCGGGCAGTTGTGCCAGTTGCCATATGCCGGGCGGATCGGGCATGGCCAAGCCAAACAACCACATTCCGACGACACTCTCGTGCGATGCCTGTCACACTACGGGCGGCACGTTCACGACGTCGCGATTTACTCATTCCGCCACACAAGGTGTAATCGCCGGTCAGTGCAGCACCTGCCACAACGGCTCTTTCACCCAGTGGAACGCGTTGGGCAAATCGTCCAAACACGTGGCCACCACGGCCTCGTGCGACACCTGCCACACGGGTTACGCGACGTTCGCCAGTGCAACGTTTAATCATACCGGCGTAAGTCCGGGCAGCTGCGCGACCTGTCACGTCCAGGGCGGTTCGGCCACGG
>NZ_JBAVEJ010000058.1:0-9054 GCF_049587675.1 Sulfuricaulis sp.
TAAAGGAGCCGGAGTGATCTGATTTTCAGGATCCGCGCATCTCATTGAGCTGCTAAACACCCAAGGCCCGGCTCACGCCGGGCCTTTTTATTTGACCTCACGATCCGAACCGCGTCACCCGATCCCGGGCAAAGAGGAAATAGTTAAAGGGGCCAAGGCTAATGCTCAGTCCGGAAAAGTGACCGATACGCGCAGCCCCTTGCCGCCGTCACCTTGGGAGATCGTGGCCGTGGCGCCGTGAAGGTCGGCGATGCGCTTGACGATGGAGAGACCAAGACCGCTGCCGGATTCGTTGGTGCCGAGCACGCGATAGAAGCGCTCCCAGACAAGTGCCTGCGTCTCCGCAGGAATTCCCGGGCCCTGATCGACGACCGAAAACACCGCGCCGTCCGCGGTTTTCGCGACCATCGCTCGCACCACGTTCCCCGGCGGACTATAGCGGATCGCATTATCAATAAGGTTGCGCATGAGGATCCCGACCAAGGCGGGCTCGCCGGGCGTGCGGACCTCCTTTCCTTCCATCAGTTGCAGGTCGACGTTCTTTCCGATGGCGGCCGGCGCCAGATCAGCGACGACAGCGACAGCGAGCGCATGCAGATCGCACGGATCGCGGCGGCTGATACGTTCCGGTTCCAGCCGCGCGAGCGTCAGCAGTTGCTCAACCAGGTGCGTGGCACGGTCGCAGCCCACCAGAACGTTATCCAGCGCATGTTGGCGCTCCGCATCGGCCGTGGCCGCGCGCGCGACTTGCGCCTGCGTCTTGATGGCGGCCAGCGGTGTGCGCAGCTCGTGAGCGGCGTCGGCCGTGAAGCGTCGTTCATTGTCGAGCGAATCACGCACCCGCGCGAACAGGCGGTTGAGTCCCTGCACCAGCGGTAATACCTCGGTCGGGACCACGGCGGCTTCCAGGGGCGCAAGACTTTCCGGACGGCGTTCCGCAACCTGGCTGCTCAGTGTTTTCAGGGGCCGCAAACTGCCGGCGACGCCGAACCAGATGAGGATCCCGAGCACAGGCAGCGTGACCAGCAGCGGACGCAGCAGGTTCTCAGCGATGGTTTCTGCCAGATCATCGCGTACCTCGCGCTGTTCGCCGACCTGAACGAGGAAGTGCCGCGACTCGTCCCAGGCACTGAAGACGCGCCATTTCTTTCCGGCAATGATGCTGTCGCTGAAACCCTCGCTCCGTGATGACAGCGGCACGTTCGGCGCGCTGGCGGAATGCAGCACCAGCTGATTTCCCTTTTCCCATACCTGGAATGCGACCTTGCGGCTGTAACGGTGGAGTGGCGGTGCGTGCTCGGTGTCGATGCCCTCCGCCTCATGGCCAATCTGGGCGATCAGCAGCGAGGTCGACTGGGCCAGGTGCGCGTCGAGCAACTCATCCAGCTCATGGAGCGTATCCCGATAACTGAAGAGCAGCGTGACGACCCAGGCCAGCAGGGTCGTCAGCAGCAGGACGACCAGCAGGCGGCGCTTGATGGAATGGCCGGCGCGCGTCTCAGCCATCCGTGCCTCGCGGCATCATGTAACCCACGCCACGAATCGTGCGCACCAGTTCCGGCGCCAGTTTGCGTCGCAGGTGGTGGACATGGACTTCGATCGCGTTGCTTTCAACCTCTTCGCCCCAGGCGTACAGCCGCTGTTCCAGCTGCTCGCGGGACAGGACGCGGCCGGCATTGAGCATCAGTTCATGCAGCAGGGAAAATTCGCGCGCGGAGAGTTCGACGGGCTTTCCCCGAAACTGTGCGCGGTGTTCGGCCGGGTTCAGCTCAAGCCCATGCACGCGCAGAATCGAGGCGGCTTCGCCCTGGCCGCGTCGCGTCAGGGCACGCAGGCGCGCCGCCAGTTCGTCGAGATCGAACGGCTTCACCACATAATCATCTGCGCCGCTGTCCAGGCCCTTGACGCGATCGTCGATCGCATCGCGCGCCGTCAGGATCAGCACCGGGACCGCATTGCTCTTGGCGCGCAGACGCCGCAGCAGCTCCAGCCCCGACAGTATTGGCAGTCCAAGATCGAGAACGACCGCCGCATATGACCCGGTTTCGAGTGCCGCGGCCCCCTGTGCGCCGTCCTGCACCCAGTCGACGGCAAAGCCGGCCTGCATCAGTCCCGCCTGAATGCCATCACCGAGAAGCTTGTCGTCCTCGACCAGCAGTATGCGCATGCTGCTATCTTATGACACTCCAGAGCGCGACCGCACCCGTCAGCAGGCTGATGCCGATCAGCCAGTGCGCACGCCGCACGCCCTGACCGGCTTCGCCCTTCTTGTAGCCGTAGATCATGGCGCGCACCAGGTTCTCCCGGTGCAGCAGGCTGCTGACCAGCACCCCGGCCACATGCACCACGACCAGCGCCAGCATCGTGTTGGCGGCAGCCTCGTGCAGCTCCTCAAGCCACTCGCCGCCGGTCTGGTTATAGACCGCGTAGCCGGTGGCGCCGGAAATCAGGCCAAGCAGCAAGAGACCGTAGATGGCCCAGCTGCCGGCGGGGTTGTGGCCCACGTAGTGCTGCGGTGAACCGGTCAACAGCGACTTGAGATACGCCGCGACTTTGGAGGGGCCGAACAGGAAGGAGCTGAAGCGCGCATAGCGCGTGCCGATCAGGCCCCACACGAGACGGAAACCGATCAGTCCGAGCATCGTGTAACCCAGCAGCACGTGCACATCGCGGAACATCTCCGACTCCGCTGTCAGGAATGCGCCGGCAAATGACCCGGCCAGCAGCCAGTGAAAAACTCGGGTGGGAACGTCCCAGACCAGAATGCGTGTTGTCATGTTGACCTCCTTCACTTGGGAATGCGGATGCTGTGTTCGTCGAAATCGCCTTTGTCGCCACCGACGTGGCAGGCCGTGCAGTTGGCCGCGCTTTTTACCTGCGGATTCTTCCAGACGCGATCCGGCACTTCGTCGTGCTCGTGCACGAACCAGCGCGTCTCGGTAATGCGCAAGGCCGGCGTCCGTGAGAGTGAACGATCCCGCCCCGCGTTCTTTTCCAGAAACGCTGCGATCCCGGCAGCCGTTTGCGGGTCGAGGCTGGCGTCGCTACCGAAATGCTTGTCGAGACCGGACATCAGCGCGCGCCACGAACTGGCCGGCAACAATTGAGGCGGATAAGCGATGTGGCAACTGCCGCATTCGCTCTTCCACGTTGGGTCGGTCGCCGTATAAAAATGATCGTCGGCCGATGCCATGCCGGCCCAGCACAGGCCGGCTGCCAGGAACGCGCAAAAAATCGAACGCTTTGAAATTTTCATCACAACCTCCTATTTCCCGAGAGACATGAGATAGCTGAGGACATCGCCTTTCTCCTGCGGCGTGCAGGCGCGTCCGAGGACATCGTTGCAGTTGCGCTTGAACCACTTCTCGACCTTGTCGGGCTTGGCAAAGCGTTCGGCGTTGGCTGCCGGCGCCAGTGGCGCAATCGGTTTGTTGGTCTTGGCATGCTGGCCCGTCGCCATCGGGTTCTGCGTGTGACAGGCGGCGCAACTCCACTCCCGGCCATGGGTGCTTTTAAAGAAGGCCTCGCCGCGCTGCGCGGAAAATCCCGCGAATCCGGCGGTGTCCTGTTTTGCCTCCGCTTCGAATGTCCGCAGGAAATCCGCCGGCGTCTCGGCGCGGGCGAAACCGGCGACGAATAACGCGATGGCGGCGGTGACCGCCTGAAGCATGGGGAATACGCGCATCGTGAATGCTCCTGAAAGTGTTGAACACGTGGCGCACGCTACTCTCCGTGCCTTAAGGGAGCCTTAACGGAAGGAACTCGATGGTTAGCCGGAAAAAAATTGCATATCTGCGTGAAAATATGCGCTCGCGGTACAGCATCGCGCGCCGTTAACCGCCTTCTACGATCCCACACAAATTTTGTCCCTAACGGAAATTCAACGTGATGACAGGAGGCTTTTGTTTGGTTCTTGACAAGATCGCTGCCGAGGTGTATTTAACCATAAGGTTAAATAAAGAAGCGAGCCACCCTCTATGCCTTCCGACCAACTCAGCGCCACTTTCTCAGCACTCGCCGACCCGACGCGCCGCGCCATCCTGGCGCGTCTGGCTTCGGGCGAGTCATCGGTCACGGAACTCGCCGAACCGTTTGAAATGAGCCTTCCCGCCGTGACCAAACACCTCAACGTGCTGGAGCGCGCCGGCCTGATCCGGCGCGGTCGCGACGCGCAGTGGCGGCCCTGCCGGCTCGAGGCGAGGCCGCTGCGGGAAGTGTCCGATTGGGTGGAACACTACCGGCGCTTCTGGGAGCAGAGCCTGGATCGTCTGGACGACTATCTGAAAGAACTGCAAAGCAAGGAGAAGAAACATGGACGCAAAAAGAAATAGTCCTATCGAGGAAACAGCGGATCGCGAGTTCGTCCTCACGCGCGTCTTCGATGCGCCGCGCGAGCTGGTGTGGGAAGCGTGGACCAATCCCAAACACGTGGTGCACTGGTGGGGGCCGCGAGGCTTCACGACCACGATTGAAAAAATGGACGTGCGGCCGGGCGGGGTGTGGAAGCATGTCATGCACGGACCCGACGGCACCGACTACCCCAACAGCAGCGTTTTCAAAGAGGTCGTGAAACCCGAGCGCATCGTTTATTCCCATGGCGGCGGAAAGCAGGGCGGTCGCGGCGCGCATTTCGTGGTGACGTGGACCTTCGAGGCGCTGGGCGACAAGACCAAAGTGACTCTGCACGCGCTCTTCCCCTCGGCGGCGGACCGTGACCATGTGGTCAAGGAGTACAACGCCATTGAAGGCGGCAAGCAGACCCTCGAACGCTTTGCGGAATACTTGGTCAATATGCGTTGATAGGCGATTGCGGATCGCCGCGTAAAGGAGACAGACATGGACCAAAAAACAAACAGCTCGGTCGCGGAAACCCAGACGAAGGAATTCGACATCTCGCGCACCTTTGATGTGCCGCGCGACTTCATGTTCAAGGTGTGGACCGACCCGGAGCACATGCAGCGCTGGTGGGGGCCGAAAGGCTTCAAGGTGTTTCACAGCAAGATGGATCTGCGCCCGGGCGGCAGCTATCACTACGGCATGCGCTCCCCCGACGGCCACGACATGTGGGGCAAGTTTGTTTTTCGCGAGATCGTCAAACCCGAACGGCTCGTGTTCGTCAATTCCTTTTCCGATGAAAACGGCAATGTCGCCCGGCACCCGATGCACCTCGCCTGGCCGCTGGAAATGCTGAGCACGATCACCTTCACCGAACAGGCCGGCAAGACGACCGTTACCGTGCGCTGGTTGCCCCTGAATGCGACGGCGGAAGAGCGCAAGACCTTCGAGGATGGTTTCAAGTCGATGCAGCAGGGCTGGGGCGGAACCTTTGAACAGCTCGGTGAATACCTGGTGAAGGTCGGCAGGGGCGGCTAGGGGCAGGTTGTGAGTGACCGTGAGCGTTACACCCCGGTGGCCATGTCACTGCATTGGCTCATCGCCTTGCTGATCTTTGCCGGTTGGGGCCTGGGTTTCTATATGCACGATTTGCCTTTGTCACCGGCGAAACTCCGGTATTACAGCTGGCACAAGTGGATGGGAGTGACGACGTTCATTCTGGCCATCCTGCGCGTGGGATGGCTGGCGACGCATCCCGTGCCACGCATGCCACGTGCAATCCCGCCCTGGCAGACGCGGACCGCGCGCGTCACGCATGTTGTGCTGTACTTGCTTATGTTTGTCATTCCCCTGAGCGGGTGGTTGATGAGTTCGGCCAAGGGTGTGCCGACGGTCTACTTCGGTGTGTTGCCGATTCCGGACCTCATCGGCAAGGACAAAGTCGTCGGCGATGTCCTGGTTGTGGTACACCAATCGCTGGCATTCGGCCTAGCCGCGCTGGTGGGCCTGCACGTCGCCGCGGCGATCAAGCATCAGTTCATGGATCGCGATAGCGTGATGGGCCGCATGGTCCCTTTTCTCAAACCGCCACGACTGTAATATGTAATATCAAACCATGAGCACTTCCGTCGCCAGATTCCTGTCCCGTTGGTCCACCGTGGTACTTGCTGTTGCGACGCTAACGGCAGTCGCGGCGGCGAGCAGTATCGATGCGACCAAAAGCGGGATCACGGCGACCTTTCGCCAGATGAACGTGCCCGTCGAAGGCGGCTTCAAAGTTTTCCGTGGCACCATTGACTTCGATCCCAGGAACCTCAAGCTGGCGCGCGCACGTATTGAAATAGACACGGCGAGTTTCGACCTGGGGGCGCCGGAATACGAAGAGGAGCTGCGCGGGAAAGAATGGTTTGATGCACCGACTTACCCGAAGGCCAGCTTCGTTTCATCCGGCGTGATTTCCGTGGGGGAAAACCGGTTCGTGGCCAAGGGCAAGTTCACGCTCAAAGGCAAAACGCAGGAGATCAAGGTACCGTTTACGATGCGTTCCGAGAGTGGCGCGCGGGTTTTCGAAGGCGAGTTGCCGGTTTCCCGAAAAGCGTACGCGATCGGCAGCAGCGAATGGGACGGTACACTCGATGACGAGGTCATTGTAAAGTTCAGAGTAACCACCGCCCATTAATCGTTAACGCATTCAATCAGGAGAAGCCTCATGACCCGCAAAAATTGGATGCTCGCCGTACTCATTGCCGCTATCTCGGCTCCAGCCCTGGCCGTCGCCGACCAATACACCGTCGACCCGGACCACACCTACCCGAGCCTGGAGTTTTCCCACATGGGCATCTCCATCTGGCGCGGAAAATTCAACAAGACCTCCGGCAAGATTACGCTCGACGTCGCCGCCCGAACCGGCAGCGCCGACATCCAGGTTGACACCGCCAGCATCGACTTCGGCCACGACAAGATGAACGAATACGCGCTCCGCGCGGATTGGCTCAACGTCGGGAAGTTTCCGACGATGACGTACAAGGGTGCCATCAAGTTCGAAGGCGACATGCCCGTATCCGTCGATGGACAGCTGACGCTACTCGGCGTCACCAAGCCGCTGAAGCTGAAAATCAACAGCTTTCAGTGCATCGCGCACCCGTTACTCAAGAAAAAAGTCTGCGGCGCCGACGCGGAAGGCGATCTGAACCGTGCTGACTTCGGCATGACGCAGTACAGCGAGGGTGAGGCCGGGAAGGTCCACCTGCGCATCCAGGTCGAGGCGTTGAAGGGTGGCTGACCCCTGCGCGCACTTTAATAGAAAGGGACGGAGGGTTTGTTTTACAGGCAGCCCGCCTGAGATAACCTATTCCATCATCATGCTCTCAGCGGACATGCCATGACACAATCCACCTTTCGCGGCAGTTGCCTTTGCGGTTCCGTCCAGTACGAAATCACAGGAGATCCACAACGGTTCTATCACTGCCACTGCTCGCGCTGCCGCAAGGCATCGGGTACCGGGCATGCATCGAACCTGCTCATCAAACCCGGAGCGATCAAGTGGATCAAAGGTGAGGACCTGATCAAGGCATACAAAATCCCGGAAGCGAAGCGCTTCACACGGTGCTTCTGCTCGGTGTGCGGCAGTGCGGTGCCGCGCTACGTGAAGGAGACGGATTTCATCGTGATTCCGGCCGGTTCGCTCGACAGCGACCCGACGATCCACCCGCAGGCGCGCATCTTCTGGGACTCGCGCGCGAGCTGGTCCTGTGGTGGCGACGACTTGCCGGTTCATTCGGAATACACGACAAGTTAAAAGGACCGACGTGATTTAGTCGCCGCCCGCCACGTTCGCCATTAAGCGCGCGTCGGGCTGTTGTGCTCATTCTGAGGGCATAGTATGCGTCTCAACCTTTGGACGGGACATGTTGTGAAGCCAACTTTCCAAAAGCCCTGATCGCATGTCCACCCGCTCGACCCTCGCCATCATCGTCCTCGCGGAGCTGCTTGGCACCTCCCTGTGGTTCAGCGCCAATGCCGTTGCCGACGCGTTGCAGCTTGCGTGGGGCCTGACGCCGGTCGATATCGGCCATCTCACCAGTGCGGTGCAGCTCGGTTTTATCAGCGGAACGCTTTTCGTGAGCCTGTCGGGGCTCGCGGACCGCTACTCCGCCAGCCGAATCTTTGCGGTTTGCGCGGTGCTCGGCGCCATCGCCAACGCCGCATTCGCCCTGTCCGGCGGGCTCAGCGACGCGCTGTTCTTCCGCTTTGTCGTCGGCCTCGCCCTCGCCGGTGTCTACCCGATCGGCATGAAGCTGGTGGTGAGCTGGGCGCCCGCGAAGGCCGGCAACGTGCTCGGTTGGCTGGTCGGCATGCTGGTGATCGGCAGCGGACTGCCGCATTTCGTGCGAGGACTGGATGTGTCGGCCACGTGGCAGGGAGTGATCTACATCTCCTCAGCGCTGGCGGTGATCGCGGCCGCGATGGTCTGGTGGCTGGGCGACGGTCCGCACCATGGAGTGTCGCGCCGGCTGCAATGGGGCGGTGTGTTGCAGTCGTATCGACTTCCGGCATTTCGCGCCGCGTCTTTCGGCTACTTCGGGCACATGTGGGAGCTGTACGCGTTCTGGGCGGTGGCGCCACTGTTGATCGCGCACCTGGGACTGGGCGCAGACACGCACCACATGTACCTCGCGGCCGCCGGCGTGTTTGGTGCCGGCGGTATTGGTTGCATAGCGGGCGGAGTTATCAGTCATCGCTGGGGCAGCGGCCGGGTGGCGAACGCGGCACTCGCCGGCTCGGCGCTTTGTTGCCTGCTCTATCCGCTGGTGCAGGGTCTGTCCGTATTGTTTATCCTGGCGCTGCTTTTTGCCTGGGGATTTTTCGTCGTCGCCGACTCGCCGCAGTTCTCGGCGCTGGCGTCCAAGGCCTGTCCGCCCGAGCGCGTCGGCAGCGCGCTTGCCTTCATGAACAGCATCGGCTTTGCCATCACCATTGTCTCGATCGAACTCGTCACCGCATTATGGTCAACGATGACGGAACACGTTGCCTGGCTGATGCTTCCCGGTCCGCTGCTGGGTTTGATCGCGATGCGCCGGCTATGGCGTGCCCCAGTGCCAGCGGGGCGGCAGGACTGATTTGTTGGCAGCGCTTTGTATCGTTTTCGATATGATCGACTTCGGAAAATAAGGGGTATATTCTTTCTGCACTTTGCGGCTGGTCCGTCATGGATAGATC
>NZ_JBAVEJ010000059.1:0-5304 GCF_049587675.1 Sulfuricaulis sp.
TCGTGGATGTCTTCTCCCGGCGGGCAATGGCCTGGCGGCTGTCCAACACGCTCACAGTGGACTTCTGCGTGGCGGCCTTGGAAGAAGCCCTGGGGCGGTATGGTTCCCCAGAAATCTTCAACACTGAGAAGGCGCGCCAGTTCACCAGCCAGGCCTTTATCGGGGCGCTGGAGCAGGCAAAGGTGCGCATCAGTATGGATGGCCGCGGCGGCTTTGTCGATAATGTATTCATCGAGCGGCTGTGGCGCAGTGTGAAGTACGAGGAAGTGTATCTGCACGCCTGGGAGACGGGCGCCGAGGCCAAGGCCGCATTGGCGCGCTACTTTGCCTTCTACAACGGGTCTTCATACTGCCCCACCTCGCTATGTCATTGATAGATCGAGAGTGTCTTGGCTCTCGGTTGGTACTACAGGGCGGCGCGAACGATCCTTGGCTCTCGCTGCGAGTGCCTTCGCCTGCTCGGTCATCAGCACGTCACGACGGAAAATCCAGGGGCCATCGGGGAGCGGGTGCTCGGCTGTCAGTTCGCCATGCTCCACCGCAAGGCGCAGCGTACGTGCGCTCACGCCAACCAGGCGCGCCGCCTGCGTGAGATTCAACCATCCCTCGGTCGTGCGGCGCTCCTCGGCGTACACCGGAATCTCGTGATGGCTGCGCAGGGCCGTCACGCGCTCGCGCGTCCAGAAGTTGCCTCGACCCGTGCGGCGACCGTTGCGGTTGAGGACGTTCGCGATCATCGCATCGGAGCAGATGCGGGCGAGAGAGCGAACGGCCTCGAGCGTTTCCGGGGCGGTATGCGTGCTGTTCTGGCCGCGACGCCGACGCGGCACGCGCACTTCCGTGTGCACGCCGCCAATCCAATGGATCACGAGCACGACCTCGCTCGCAGTCGGGTCGACGTCGACCATGATCTCGTGGATGAGCGAGCGCACGATACGCTTCTTCAGGCGCGCATCGGTGTCCGGATGTTCCCATAGCGCTTCCAGGCGCTCGGCAAGAGCGGTGAGCTCGCCCAACGTGGGTGCGGGGTCGGAGCCGCGCGCGCCTTCGTGCTGCGCAATCCGCTCCTCGATCTCGCGCACCCGCCCGAGCGCCTGATTCCAGCGCCGCTCAAGCTCCTCGGCGACGAGTCGGTTCTCCGGGTCCGCGGCATCGTACTGGCGTTGTGCCCGTGAGGCGGCGTAGCGTGCCGCCTCGAGGTCGCGCTCGAGCGCGGCGCGGACCTCGTCCTGTTTTTGAGCGTCCTCGCGATAGGCCAAGAGTGCTGCCTCGATGCCAGCGGGCTGCACGACGCGCAGCACTTCAGCGGCGACTGCCGCATCGACCCGCGTTCCGCCGAAGCTGATGCAGCGCGGCTCGCCCTTGTCGAGCCAGGCGCGGTGACAGACGTAGCGCGCCACGTCGTGATGGCTGCCAGTATAGTGCACCGTGAGCTTCGCCGCGCAACGCCGGCAGCGCAGTAGTCCAGACAGCAGTGCTTGGCCCTCGCGGGCTGCGCCGGGCGCGCCCGAGGTGACGTGCAGGTTGCCGCGGATGGTGCGTTGAATCCGCTCGAAACGCTCCCAGTCCACGTAGCCTTCGTGCGCCCCCGGGATCAGCGCGAGCCACTCCTCGCGCGGCTTGCGCCGGTCGCTCCGATGCTCGACGCCAGCCTCGTAGCGGGCCGTGCGCTCGGACTTGCCGTAAGCGTATGCCCCGCCATAGGCCGGATTGGTCAGGAGTTGGTACACAGTTCCGTAGACCGGGCGCTTCCAGCAAACCTCGCCGCGCGGGGTCACGGCCGGCAGCTCGAGGCCATGCTCGTGGAACCACATCAGGGTCTGGCGCACCGACCCGATCCGCTCGAACTGCTCGAGCACGAGCCGGATCGCCTCCTGCACCCGGCGATCCGGGTCCTTCTCCAGCCGATGGTCCTCAGTCTTGCGGAACCCGACGGGGGCGACGATGATCAACTCGCCGCGCTTCGCCATTGCGCGACGGGCCTCCAGCGAGCGCTGCCGCAACAAGTCGAGCTCGTATTCATTCAGGCTGCCCTTGAGTCCCAGGAGCAGCCGATCATTGCTGGCGCGCGGAGCGTAGACGGTCTCCTGGTCAATGAGCACCGTGTCGACGACCCGGCAGACCTCGACGAGCTGCTGCCAGTCACGACTGTTACGCGCGAAGCGTGAGACCTCGCGTGCCGCCACCGCACCGACACGCCCCAGGCACACCTCAGCGACCATGCGCTCGAAACCGCTGCGCGCTTGGGTGCCAGCGGCCGAGCGACCCAGATCCTCGTCGACGATCTCGATGTCGGTGAAGCCAAGATCGCGCAGCCGACTCTGCATTGCGTACTGCAGCTTCTGGCTCTCCGGGTTGTGGGCGACCTGGAATGCTGAGGACTGCCGGATGTATAGCATCGCCTTGCGCGCAAGATGCTGTGGTCGGATCTTCTCACTCATCGCGCACCTCCGCCGCGCGGTGCGCGCGCAGGTGCTGGCGCAGTAGGCGCGCAAGCAGCGCCACCGCGCGAGCCCGTGTCTCGACCGGTACGTCGGTCCAGCGCAGTGGCGCGCTCGGCGGGAACAATCTTAGCTGGTTGACCTGTTGCTGTTGGGTCTTGCTGCGCATGAGCACCTCCCGGAAAATCGCGGATTGGGTGCTCGGCTTGTAGCACAGTGACCGGCGGGGCCTGCATGACGGCCTCGATCAGCGCGCGAACCTCGCGTAGCGCGGTGACGCTGACCAATGGCATGGGCGCCTGCACCGTGCGGCAACACGACGCGGCATCGAACATCCACTGCGGAACTTCGAGCGGGCGACGACCGTCGCGCTCCTGCACGCACCGGAAGACGGCGGCATCGCCCTTGATCGCGGCACCGACGATCCACACCGCTTGGCCATGCCATGGGTGCCAGCGATAAAGGACTATGCGCTCATCAGTAACATGGGCGTTCTGTTGTCGGCTTGTACAATGGCACGCGTCCGCATGAAGCGCTGGCCTATCGCACGCCTGATGAGCTGTACTTCGGCGCAAGCGCGGCCGAAGAGGTGGCCTGAGTGTCGTCCATGACGACTGTGGCCCCCGAGTCCCGGTTACCCACCGCCGGCCGGCTTCGCGTGCGATACACGCGCCGCCGCCGGCCGGCCGTGGATAACCGGGGGTCCGTGGCAGCGCATCACTTATACAGCCGAAAATTTTGTCCAAAGATAGGGAACCACCGCTCTGAAACTCGTCTGCAACGCTCAAGTTTGACAGTGCCAAAATTATTTCTTCTCTAATTCAATAACCTATGGGCGCAGCACGGAGGCGTGGCACTACATTCACGCATGCTGTGTGGATGTAGGCGATCAGCTTGCGAGGGAGGCCTCCTTGATCTGTTGAACAGTGGGCGGCAGAGCAACACCGACGCGCTGGAACACCCGGCCGCTACACCCACGTGCCTCGGTGCGCAAGCGGAAGCGCTTACCTTGGTGCGCAACATCGACGTGTTGCAGGGACTCGAGATCGCGCAGGAGATCTTGCCACTCGATTGGATCGTCTCCGTCATCGAGACGTTCGAGAAGCGCCTTGCGCAGGATGAGCGCCAAGAAGGAACAGAAGACATGCCCTCGGATGGTGTCGTCCCGTTGATGGAAGATCGGGCGTGTCTCGAGCAGCGACTTGGTGTCGCGGAACAAGGACTCGACCTGCCAGAGCTGCTTGTACTTGAGCGCGACATCGCTGGCAGACAGGTCGGTGTTGGCGCGCAACACCCACTTGCCATCGTAGCGGGCCTCGGCCTTGATCTTCTCTTGGTCGATCTCGAAGTGCGGCCCGTCTCCCGTCTTCAGATACTGTCGGTAGCCGCGGTTGCCCACCCGGGACTTATCGCCCTTCTTGAGCTGTTCCTGCAAGGCGGCCACGATCGCTTCCCGGTCGGCGGCATCCTTCTTGGCCTGAGCCTCGTTGAGGCAGACGATGTAGCGTCGCTGATCAACCATCACCTGCTTGACCTTGAGCGGTGCTCGCCCCTTCGGATCTTGTCCAGGTTCCCGGACCTCGTGGTAGCGACCGGCCCGTGACAGGACGTTCTTGGAAACCTCTTTCTGCTTGCGCATCCGGGCTCCTAGGATGTACGGCCAGTGACGTCTCTCCAGCTCATCGATGGTCTCTTGGCTGATCATGCCCCGGTCCGCGACCAGGCAGGCACGCTGTACACCGAAGCGCCGACTGAGTCGATCCGCGAGCGGCAGCAGGGTCTTGACATCGGTGGTGCTCCCCGGCCACAACTCGCAGCACACCGGCCGGCCGGACTCATCCAACACCGCCCCCACCACCATCTGCTTGAGGTCCGGACGGTGGTCCTTAGAGTAGCCGCGCTGGCCGATGGTCTCACCACCCTCGCCCTCGAAGTAGAGCGAAGTGGTGTCGAAGAACACCATCTCCAGTTCGCTGAACAGATCGCGCCGTCGGGCGAACAGCGCTTCTTCGATCAGGTCCTTGACACAGCGTGGACTGAAGCCGGTGGAACCGGCTTGATCGGGGATCTCCTCGCCCAGCCACATCATGGCCCGGTACAGATGGTGGAGCTCAAGCCCGTCCATGCCATCGATGGCGTAGTCCTCTCGCCAACGTTCGGCCGAACGATCAGAGCCCGGAGCGAGCACCCGATGCAAGACGGTCAGGAAGATCGCTCGTTCGAGCGGGAAGTCGAACTTCCGATCCGTCAGCAGGTCCTGGATCGCCTGTCGGCACCCCGTCTCTGACCACAGGCGCTCGAAGATCTTCACGGCCCCGATGCGCTTGGTGGAGAGGACGGGAGCTTCGCCCTGCTGGTGGGCGTTGATCAGCAAGATCGACTCTGTGAGACGGGCGCCCGACTCGAGGAGCGACTCAAGCTGGCCGGCCCCCTCCAGTCGATCGAGACGCCCAACGGTGCCGATGACTCGCTGCTTCACCTTGCCACCTTCACGGCGGTTCTCGACGATCTGAAGGTACTTACGGTTCTGGGACTGCTTGACGCGGAAGAACATGGTGTCACCTTCACTCAGGACACCACGAAATTACCATATATATCCAAATAAATCATTACGAAACAAAAAAACGTGGCACTACATGTTGGGGTCAAAAAAGATGCTATAAAACCCGAGCCTTTGATTTTTTGAAGGTTTTCTCGATTGATCGCTCAAATTTCGGGGACAACTGTCAAACTTGAGCCTGGCAGCGCGCTGGCGCTGAAGCTGATGGAGCTGTTGGTATTGGCGCTGCTCTCAGGGATGAGCGAGGGGGTGGTGAATTTGCTGGAGGATGCGGCAGTGAAGGTGGGGCTCGCCAGGAGCCGA
>NZ_JBAVEJ010000060.1:0-5248 GCF_049587675.1 Sulfuricaulis sp.
GGTGAGCGTAACTATGCGCCATCAATTCATTGGCCTTCTTGGTGGCGGCATAAAGCGATACGGGATGGTCGACATTGTCGTGCTCGGAAAACGGCAGCTTGGTGTTGGCGCCATAAACCGAACTTGAGGAGGCAAACACCAGGTGCTTCACTCCGCTGTGCCGGCATCCCTCGAGAATGTTGCCAAATCCAACCAGGTTGGAGTCGATGTAGGACTGGGGATTGGTGATCGAATATCTCACTCCCGCCTGCGCCGCCAGGTGCATCACGGCATCGAACTTTTGTTTTTGAAAAAGCTCCGCCATGGTTTCCCGATCTATTATGTCGAGCTTCTGGAATTCGAAATGGCGATGATCCTTTGTGCGCTGGAGGCGCGCTTCCTTCAGCCGGACGTCGTAATAGTCATTCATATTATCGATGCCGCACACCATATCGCCCCGCTCCAGCAACCTGAGCGCAAGCGCGGAACCGATAAAACCCGCAGCCCCTGTGACAAGTATTTTCATTTTCTGTTTATTTCTAAGTTAAAACCTGTATTTTGACACGCTACCGCCATGCAGAACATATAGTTCCACACAGCTTGTGGCGCTCCGTCCCGACACGGGTCGGGATTACTCAATTCCGGACCAGAACAACAACTATTCGAGTCGTAAAATATCCGGAACCAGCACGCGTTCCTTTTCAATTTCCTTCATCAATTGCGCGTAGCTGACCAGGGGTGAATTCAGTTCAGTCAGCACACAGACATCAAAAGGTTCGGCCTGGTCGAAATTCCGCCACACCGGTAATCCGGCGAATCGACGCCGTTCGGCATGAGGGTCAAGAATCCCGACGATCTGAACGTCACGTTCCTGTACCCGCAGTGTGGCGATTTCGGCAAGGTCCGACATGCCGTATAACAGAATCCTGCGCCAACCCTGCGCTTCGCATTTCTGAAATACATCCATGCAGGAATCACCGGCCTTGCGGTAAAAGGCAAAGGATGAGGACAGGTATTTTGCGGTGAGCCGGCTTTTTTCGGTAAAGCCTTTGGGCGTCAGGTAGTAAAGGTAGCGATTGGCCGGGGCTTCGCTGATCTTGATGAATCCCTTGCGGATGCAGCGTTTAAGATAGGAATTGGCTAGCCCCAGGGCGATGCCCATGTCGCTGGCCAGATGGCGCTGACTGACGTTACTTTGCTTGCCGACCGCATCCAGCAGCTCCAAAACCAGCTCTTCTTCCCTGTCGGCCTTTGTGTTCATGACATGAACACTATAACCCTTCATGCCATCCGGTCAAGAATTATTGACCCGGCAAGTTTATATGTGAAAACTGAATGTTCCCTGGCGCCAGTGATGGAGGGAGCTGCCGGGTCAATAATGAAAATCCCATGAATTCCACGATTATTGAGGCAATAAGCCGACTTTCTTGCGGGCCAAGAAAGGAAACAAACGATCGGAGGGCTTGAGAGAGTTGTGTCGCCTCAATAATCTCCGGCCTCAGGCCGGCTCGATCGAGGCAGTATCGACGCTGGTGCGCGCATCGCGTCCGAGGATATCGAGCAGCACGGTAACACGGTCGCGGCTGCTGGCCGCCTGAAAAATCCCTTCATAGCCGGCAAAACTGCCTTGGGTGATCCGCACCCGGCTTCCCGGCTTGTATTCTTCAATCGGAACAATCTGGATACCCTGCGTATCCTCCCGGGCCCGCAACACTGCCATCAGACTGTCCGGTACCCGCGCCGCCTCGCGACCGAACCGCACAATCGAAACCACTCCGAGCGTGGAGCGAATCGGCCCCCAGTTGTCGGTCTGGCTGCTCAGGTGGATAAACAGATAGCGGGGAAACATCGGGGCGATGACAGAAACGCGCCTCCCCTGGCGTCGCCGTGCATCGCGCATGAACGGCAGATAGGTTTCGTAACCCTGACGCGCGAGATTTTCCCGGGCAACGGTTTCCTGCCGCGGCTTGCAGTAAACCAGATACCAGTAGCGGGAAGCCGTTTCGCGGTTCGCCTCGTTCAATGTCGGATCAAAGCCTCCATACTTGCACGCCGGCGGAAGCCAGCGCCTTGACGTCGAAACGTGATTTGACGTCTATAAAACTTCCGCCCTTTTCGAGCTTCATGAGCATCTCGTCCATACCTTTTTTAAGAAACTCTTTGTGCGCCACCGCCGCCACAATCGCCTTGGCCTTCGGCAACTTCTCCCAGGAATGTAGCTCCAGGCCGTATTCATGCCGCGCTTCCTCGGCATCGGCCACGGGATCATGAACCCAGACATTCACTCCATATGTTTTGAGCTCGTTCACCACGTCAACCACTCGGGTATTGCGCGAATCGGGACAGTCTTCTTTGAACGTAATACCCAGCACGATCACGTGACTCCCATTAACCGAGTGGCCGGCCTGAATGATCTGCTTGATAGTCTGCTCGGCCACGTATTTTCCCATGCTATCGTTGATGCGCCGGCCAGCAAGTATGACCTCCGGGTGGTAACCTATCCGTTCCGCCTTCTGGGTCAGATAGTAAGGATCGACACCAATGCAGTGGCCGCCCACCAGGCCCGGACGGAATGGCAGAAAGTTCCATTTGGAGCCGGCTGCCTCCAGCACTTCGATGGTATCGATGCCCAGCTTGTGAAAAATGATGGCCAATTCGTTCATCAGCGCGATATTCAGATCACGCTGGGTATTCTCGATGACCTTGGCTGCCTCGGCCGTCTTGATGCTGGAGGTACGAAAAACACCGGCCTTGACGACGAGTTCATATAATTGCGCCACCGACTCAAGTGTCTGAGCATCGTCCCCGGAAACCACCTTGGTTATCGTGGTCAGCGTGTGCTCGTGGTCGCCCGGGTTGATGCGTTCGGGCGAATAACCAACATGAAAATCCTGTTTCCATCGCTTTCCCGATTTTTTTTCGATTGCCGGGATGCACACCTCTTCGGTCGCGCCCGGATAAACTGTTGATTCGAATATAACGATGGCGCCTTTCTTCATATGCGGCGAGAGAATATCGCATGCTGAAAGCATAGGACTGAAGTCCGGTTGATGCGCATCGTCGACAGGAGTAGGAACGGCAACGACGATAAAATCAGCCTGCGAAAGGTCGCGCGGATCTGCGGTGTATTCAAGTTTTGTCGCAGAACGCAGGTCATCGCCGCTGACACTGCCTGTAGGGTCCTGGCAACGGCGATAATTCGCCAGTTTCGCTTTGTTTAAGTCAAAACCTACGGTCTTCAGGTGTTTCCCGAATTCCACCGCCAAAGGCAAACCGACATAACCCAACCCGATAACGGCAACATTCTTGTTAGTTAAAACGGAATTCTTCATGATTAAAAAGATTCAGTTAATTAAATCAATATATTTCAGGCATGGGGCGCATTTTCAGCATGCGACAAGCGCGCAATATAACGACGAACTCCTTCCTCAACGGTCAGAAAGGCCTTCTTATAACCCGCTCGGCGTAGTGCCGCGATATCCGCCTGCGTGAAACTTTGATACTTGCCTTTTAACGCTTCGGGGAAATTGATGTATGCAATCTGACCTTCTTTTTGCAGGCTTTTCAGGTCCGCGGGGGTGTTGCCCGACATCTGCCGAAAACTATTGATGACTGCCGCCGCCACGTCATTAAAGGTCTGTGCCCGGCCGGTGCCGACGTTGAAGATTCCGCTCTTCTGCGGACGATCCAGGAAAAACAGGTTCACCGCCACCACATCCTCCACGGAGATGAAATCGCGTCGCTGTTCGCCGTTACCATAACCGTCGCAACCTTCGAACAGCTTCACCTTGCCGGACTCGCGGTACTGGTTGAAATGATGGAATGCCACCGAGGCCATGCGACCCTTGTGTTGCTCGCGATCACCATAGACATTGAAATAACGGAATCCGACGATCTGCGCCGTCCGCTTCGGATAAAGGCGACGCACATATTGATCGAACAGCCACTTGGAATAGCCGTACACATTGAGTGGCCCCTCGCACTCACGCGACTCGCGGAAGACCTTGCCGGTGCCGTAAACCGCCGCCGACGAGGCATATAAATAAGGTATGCGTCTGGCCTGGCAGTAGTGCAGCAAGGTCTTGGAGTATTCGTAATTGTTACCCATCATGAAGACGCCGTTATGCTCCATGGTGTCGGAACACGCGCCTTCATGCAGAATCGCCTTGAACTTCTTTTTGAATTCTCCATTGTTGATCCGTTCGAGAAAATCGCGCTTGTCGAGGTAGTCCGCGATTTCGCAATCGACCAGATTCCTGAATTTGTCGCCATGTTCCAGGTCATCCACGACGAAAATATTTTTCTCGCCACGCTCATTGAGCGCCTTGACCAGATTGGCACCGATAAAGCCCGCTCCACCCGTGACGACGTGCATCATTCCTCCTCTGCGGATAGTTCGTGCATGATTTCCGCGGGGCTCGCGGTCGCCGCGCCCAGTTTGCCGACAACGATGCCAGCGGCCACATTGGCCAGATGCACCGCATCTTCCAGCCCGCTTCCGACGGCCCAGGCGCAACCGATGGCCGCGATCACCGTATCGCCAGCACCGGTCACGTCGAATACTTCCCGGGCGCGCGCCTTGATATGCAGCGCTTGTCCGCTCCGCTGCACAAGACTCATGCCATCCTCACCGCGCGTCACCAGAATCCCGCCCAGGTCCAGATCCTGGATCAGCTTCGTGGCCCGGCGCTCGAGATCGGCGTTGTCGCGGAAACGGCCGGCGACCTGTTCGAACTCCTTGCGGTTCGGCGTGATCAGGCTCGCGCCGCGGTAACCGCTGTAGTCATGGCCCTTGGGATCAATAACCACCGGGCGGGATGCGGCGTGCGCTGCCTGGATCATTTCCTGAATGTATCCCAGACCGCCCTTGCCGTAGTCCGAGATGATCACGGCGTCGTATTCCGGAAGATGCTTGAGATAGTTGTCGAGCAGTTTCACGCGCGCGTCTTTGCTCTCGGGACAGTCGAAATCGATGCGCAGCATTTGCTGGTGCAGATGCTTGGAGATGACGCGCAACTTGACGGTGGTATTCAGCAACTTGTCGCGCTCAAGGCGGCAGTTGATACCGTCCTCGCCCAGGAGTCGCTCGAGGCTGTCCGCCTCACGGTCATCGCCGCTGATTGAAAACAGGGCGCTGTTCGCGCCAAATGCCCGTACGTTGCGCGCCACGTTGGCGGCACCACCTGGAAGCTCTTTTGCATCCTTCACCGCCACCACGGGCACCGGTGCCTCGGGCGAAATCCGCTCGACATCGCCATACCAGTAACGA